>JACDDT010000026.1 GCA_013816855.1 Gemmatimonadaceae bacterium | reverse complement strand
CATTCAGGGCGACTACAGCTGGTGGATCGGAAAACAGCAACGATTCGGGATCGAGCTCGGACTCGGCGCGAAGCGCCTCTTCTATACGGGTGACGGAAGACGTGGAAGTGAGGCCCTTCCCACGGGCAGGCTTTCCATCGGTTGGGGGTTCTAGTAATCCACTGGCCGTAGGTACGCCTCTCCAATCCCGGTCGGGCTGACCATCGCCACGGTCGGCAGCTTTCGCTTCCAGTGCGTCCCCGCCAAGCGCTTCCGTACGAGCTCGACCTTTCCACTATCGAAGCCTCTCTCGACAAGCGTAGACGGACTGTAGCCGCTCACCAGCCAATTCAAAATCTCGTCCGCCTCCGCGTACTTGATCCCGAAGTCACCCTCGTCGGTCTGGCCCTCTATCAGGTCCGCCGACGCCGGCTTCGAGACAATCACATCGGGAACGCCGAGGTGCTTCGCGAGCGCCCACACCTGCGTTTTGAAGAGATCGCCTAGTGGATTGATGGGCGGCGAATCATCCGCGTGCCAAGTGAAGTATCCGAGCAGACGTTCCGTCTTGTTTCCCGTTCCCACAGGAAGCGCCCGGTACTTCGCCGATTGATCGAAGAGCACGATCATGCGCTGACGTGCCATCACGTTTCCGCGGCGCGCGGGATCGGCATCCGGCTCTTCCGCGAGATAGCCGTCGACGGCGCCGGAGATGTCAATCGTCCGCGCTTCGATCCCAAGCGCATCGAAGACAAGCTGCGCGTGCTCCAGCGAATCCTTGCTCGATGTTTTGTACGGCATGCGGATGCCCACTACGTTTTCGGCCCCGAGCGCCTTCGCGGTGAGGTAGCAGGTGACGGCGGAGTCGACGCCGCCGGAAACTCCCACCACCGCTTTCTTGAACCCGCGCCGCTCGAATTCATCGCGAATGAACGAGACGAGCCAGCCTTCGGTGAGCGCGCCGTCGATCTCGAGCGGGGCAGGACCGCCCGCCGTGCTTTCCACCTGCATCACGGGAATTTCTGATTCGCTCTTTCCGTCGTTGCCGGCATTCTTCTTTGCGCTCGGCGCCCCCTCGCGCGCCTTCGCTTTCGAGCCGGCGGACGCCGGGGTAAGCGGACCGCCCTCGCTCTCGCCGCCGTCGTACGAAAGCGCGATCCGCTCTCCCGCCTGAATGCGATCCACCGTGCGCATCAGATGCGGCATCATCGTCTGCAAGTCGGTGAGGAGCGGGGCGTCCGTCCGCGCACGCGTGAGATCCTGCGTGTCGAGTGTGACGGTCATGATCGTCTCATCCCAAAGCGGCGCTTGGCCACGCACATCGCCGTGTGGTCCCGCCACGATTGACCCGCCGGTGAATGTCTTCCCGCCCTCCTGTCCGACGAGATTCACCAGACATACGAACACCCCATGCTCCTCGGCGATGTCACGCGCGAGCCTCTCCCATCTCTTCAAATTCGCGGGCACCTGTCCTTCGCTTTCCCTCGGCCAGATTCCTCTCGCCGGTGAGGCTGAAAGGACGAAGATCATATCAGCACCGTCGAGAGCGGCCACCGTTCCACTCAAGCTGTGCCACGCGTCTTCGCAAATGAGCATCGAAGCGCGGCCCCACGATGTGTCGAATGCGCGTATCTCGAAGCCGCGGTCCACGAACCGTTCCTCGTCGAACATTCCGTACGTCGGCAGAAACAGCTTTCTGTGGACGTGCGTGATGGCCGGTCCGGCCTTATCACCACCAAGGGTCACGTAGAGCGCACTATTATAGAAGGCGTTGTTCCAGATTTCGTAGAAGCCGATGCATACATCGAGCGGCCGCGCGGTAGAAACCGCTTGTCGGTATTGGTCGTCGAGGTCACGGGCGAGCTCGCCGGCGGTGATCGCCACTTCACGGATTCCGCCTTCCACGAAATAGCCGGTTAGCGCAGTCTCGGCGAAAATAGCGACTTGGGGCCGCGGCTCGAGCTTCTCGAGCTGGCCGAATATCTGAGGCAGCCGCGCCAGATTTGATTTGTAGTCGGCCTTTCTCGGCTTGAACTGAACGATTGCTACATGCACGGAGCCATTCATTCCTTCAAAGTCTACAGGTCGAGGCCGCCGCGGCAACTATGGAAATTGTTCAGTGTCACCCGTATCATTTTTTTCGCCCCGCCACACCAACAATTCTTAAGGGTCCGGAAGACACGTGAAGCTCAACGAGGACCGCTTTTTCGATCCGGATCCGGCCACGAGGCGGGTTGCGCGTGACCTCTATGACACCACACGCGAGTTACCGATCATTTCACCTCACGGGCATGTGGATCCGGCGATTCTGGCGACAAACGCTCCCTTTCCGGAGCCAACCGCACTCCTCGTTTCACCCGATCATTACATCCTGCGGCTGCTTCATTCTCAAGGGATTCCCCTCGAGGCGCTTGGGATACCTACGCGCGACGGCAAACCGGTAACGGCTGATCCACGTACGATCTGGCGACTATTCGCAAAGAACTGGTTTCTTTTTCGCGGCACTCCGAGTCGCGCCTGGCTCGATTACGAGTTGCATGAGGTGTTTGGGGTAACAAGATCGCTCAGCGCCGACACCGCCGAAAAGATCTATGACGAGATCGCGGAGAAACTCGGTTCTCCGGAGTTCACCCCACGGCGCCTGTTCGATAGGTTCAGAATAGAAGTTCTGGCGACCACCGACCGGGCAACAGATACCCTCGAACACCATCGCGCCATTCGTGAATCGGAATGGAAGCGGCGGGTAATTCCGACTTTCCGCCCGGACGCGCTTTTCGCAATTGCTTCTCCTCAATGGCGCGGGCAGCTCTCACTGCTGGAGGAGGTGGCACACAATCCGGTGAAAACTTTCGAAGACTTTCGCTCTGCGCTGGCCGGCCGGCGGAAGTATTTCAAAACGATGGGCGCAACCGCCAGCGACCACGCGGTAGAGGTGCCGCACACCGAACGGCTTCCGGATCGCGAGGTGGAAAAGATCTTCCGCGCCGCTCTCGACGGTGCGGTGGAAAAGCGCGATCAAGCCCGCTTCGAGGCGCACATGTTGATGGAGATGGCGGAGATGTCGCTCGCCGATGGGCTCGTGATGCAATTGCATCCGGGTGCTTTTCGCGACCATGATGCGAAGCTTTACGATCGCTTCGGAAGCGACAGGGGAGGCGATATTCCTGCCGCGACCGAGTATACGCGCAATCTGAGAGATCTCCTCAACGCTTATGGAAATGATCCTCGGCTTACGCTGATCGTCTTCACGCTGGACGAATCGACATATTCGCGGGAGCTAGCGCCGCTCGCCGGATACTATTCTGCCATGAAGCTCGGACCTCCGTGGTGGTTCCACGACTCGATCGAAGGAATGCATCGATTCCGGGCGCGGACTACGGAGACTGCGGGACTGTATAACACGGTCGGCTTCAATGACGACACTCGCGCATTCTGCTCAATACCCGCGCGCCACGATCTTTCGCGAAGAGTCGACGCCAATTTTCTGGCGTCCCTTGTGGTTCGCCACATTGTTGCGAAGGACGAGGCAGTCGAGATGGCGCGCTCGCTCGCTTACGAGCTCGCGCGCGACAGCTACAAGCTTGGAACCGCTTGACCTCGACGTCGCAAAGCGGTAATTGAGTGGCAATGACTTCACGGGGCGATTGGACGTGACGGTGAGCGGGCATTCCGCAGTCACCGCGATTTTTAGAAGGGTTAGGGTCATTCCGGTTATCGTGATGGACGATCCGTCACATGCTGTTGGAGTGGCCGATGCCCTCGCCGCCGGCGGACTGCCTTGCGCGGAAATCACTCTTCGCACTCCCGCCGCGATGGAATGTCTCAAGAGAATGTCGGATGCGCGGCCGGACGTTCTAGTTGGCGCCGGAACTGTTCTCAGCGAGAAGCAAGCAGCCGGCGCGATAAAGGCAGGAGCGAAATTCGTCGTCTCACCGGGCTTCAGCGAATCAGTGGTAGACTTCTGCCTGGCGCATCAAGTTCCTATTTATCCCGGTGTCTGCACCCCCACCGAAATCGAGATGGCACTCCGTCAGGGACTTAGCGAGCTGAAATTTTTTCCGGCGGAGGCAATGGGCGGAGTGAAATATCTGAAAGCGGTTTCGGCGCCCTACCGTGACGTACGATTCATTCCGACCGGGGGAGTTACGCCGGCCAACATTCTCGAATACCTCGCCATCGGCGCCGTAATCGCGTGCGGTGGATCGTGGATGACGCCGGCGGACCAGATTGCTGCCGGCCGCTTCGGTCAGATCGAGCAGTCGGCGCGATCGGCGTCAGCATTGGTGCAATCGGGAGAGTCCACACCATGACGCGCGTCGTGACTTTCGGCGAGGTGATGCTCCGACTCAAATCCCCCTCTGCCGAGAAGCTCTTTCAGTCACCCTCGCTCGAAGCGACGTTCGGCGGAGCCGAAGCGAACGTCGCCGTTTCGTTGGCGCAGCTCGGTCTGCCAGTGTCGTTCGTGACAGCCCTCCCTCCGAACCCCCTCGGCGACGCAGCCATCGCCTCCATCAAGTCCTTCGGGGTCGATACGAGCCGTATCGCCCGTAAGGGCGAGCGAGTCGGCATTTATTTTCTTGAATCAGGTGCGAACCAGCGACCATCGAAGGTGATTTACGACCGCGCCAATTCGGCGATGGCGGGCGCCACGCCCGAGGAATTTGACTGGAATGCAATATTTGAAGGAACGACTTGGTTCCACCTCAGCGGGGTTACTCCCGCGATCAGCGCCACCGCCGCACAGCTCGCGATTGATTCCGTCTCAGCGGCGCGCGCAAAGGGAATTACCATTTCCTGCGATTACAACTACCGGAAAAATCTTTGGAAATACGGAAAGAAAGCTCCGGACGTGATGCGTGAGATCGTCAGGCACGCAGATATCGGAATCGCAAATGAGGAAGATTGCCAGCTTGCACTGGGCATCGAGAGTGACGCGAACGCGGGAAGTGAAAAGCTGGATTCCGGAAAGTATCGGGTGCTGGCTGAGCGTGTTCTCGAGGAATTCCCCAACCTTAAAAAGCAAGTGATCACTCTTCGCGAGAGCCGGAGCGCAGATTCCAACGGGTGGTCGGCAGTTCTTCATAACAGGAAAGATTTTCTCTCGAGCCGGAAGTATGAGATCAACAACATCGTTGACCGGGTTGGTGCTGGAGATTCTTTCGCCGCCGGGTTGATCTACGGCCTCGTCACCTATTCTGCGGATGACGCCCGCGCCCTCGAGTTCGCTACCGCCGCATCATGCCTCAAGCATTCGGTTCAGGGTGACTTCAACCGCGTAGGAGTGGCGGACGTGGAAGCGCTCCTCAAAGGAGACGCCGGCGGTCGCGTCCAGCGATGAACATCGAAGACCGGTTGGACGATTCGAGCGGCGGGGCGAGCGTCGCCGAAAGCGGCTTCGAGAAAATGAGCCGCTATCGCTGGACAATCTGTGCCCTTCTCTTCTTCGCTACGACGATCAACTACGTCGATCGCCAGGTTCTCGGTATTCTTGCGCCGACGCTGCAGAAAGAGCTTGGCTTCAACGACTCGCAGTATGGCGCGATCGTTTCCTGGTTCACCTTGGCGTACGCGATCGGATATCTCGGTATCGGCCGCCTTCTCGATAAAATCGGAACGCGAATCGGCTTCAGCATTTCTATCACAGTATGGAGCCTGGCTGCGATGGGTCACGCTCTCGTGCGCTCGGCCGCCGGTTTCAGTTTCGCAAGATTTTCACTTGGTATCGGCGAATCCGGTAATTTCCCGGCGTCGATCAAGACCGTTGCTGAATGGTTTCCGGTCAGGGAGCGTGCGCTCGCCACGGGGATATTCAACTCCGGCTCCAATGTCGGCGCCGTTCTCGCTCCCCTTATCGTTCCGGTAATAGCGCTACGCTGGGGATGGCGTGCTGCTTTCGTCATCACCGGGGCTCTCGGATTCCTCTGGTTGATCGCCTGGCTTGCGATCTATCGCGCTCCGGAGCATCACCCTCGCGTAACCGCTGGTGAGCTCGCCCACATTAGAAGTGATGCAGCCGAATCCACAACGAGAGTCTCGTGGGCAGCGGTGCTTCGCCGCCGTCAGACGTGGGCTTACGTCGTCGGAAAGGCGATGACGGATCCCGTCTGGTGGTTCTATTTGTTCTGGCTGCCGAAATTTCTCGACGCGAGGTACGCGGTGCGGCTGGGAGCCGTCGCCCTTCCGCTGATCACGATTTTCCTGTTTGCCGATGTGGGCTCGATCGGAGGCGGCTGGCTGTCGAGTGCCTTCATCAAGCGCGGCTGGTCGGTCAACCGAGCGCGGAAGACAGCTCTACTCATCGCCGCGGTAGCCATCGTTCCGACGATGTTTGCGCCCGCGATGCCCACTCTGTGGGCGACTGTCGCGATAGTCGCGCTAGCCGCGGCTGCTCATCAGTGGTGGTCGACGAACCTCTTCACGATTTCCAGCGACCTGGTCCCCCGGCGAGTAATCGGGACGGTCGTGGGCGTCGGCGGGTTCGCGGGCTCGATTACCGGTTTCATATTCCAACGGGTCGTTGGAAACGTCCTGCAGGCCAACGGACACAACTACACGCCCATTTTCATCTACTGCGGGCTTGCGTACGTGTCGGCGCTGCTCATGATCCAACTCCTCGTACCAACGATGAAAAAGGCGGAGTTCGAAGGCTAGCGCTCTGAATATCCCAGCGTCGCTCCGACGCGCCGCGCCGGGCTTTTGGCACGCAGGCGGTAGTCGCCCCGGGTGGGAGCGACGAACATCGGGTCGGCAACCAATTCCCCGCCGCCAAGCGGAAGACCCACCGGATCGGGATTCCCGGCCGGAGAGAAAAAAAGATTGCTCGAATGCACCGGCACCCCGATTCCGGTTCGGTGGTGGCCCTCCGGCTTCGGCGACTGGGGGAATACCTGGATGTCCTTCGGAACGACGAAAATGTTGTTCGTCACCACTAGTGCCGTCCCTTCCGGATAGAACGTCCAGAAAATCCAGCGGTCGATGTTCGGCTCGCGCGTGCGAATGACGGTGTTGTGATCGATGATGGTGTGCTTCATAGCTCCGCCACCGACGAACTTGTCCACGTCGTCGCTCAGATTGTAAGCGACCGTGATGCTGTCGATGTCCCGTCCGGCCAGCTCGAAGAAGCCGTGGTTCCCGACCGATACGTTGTGATGGATGTTGATGTCGCGGCCGTCGAAGGAATCGTCCACTCCATCCAGCTCGATCGCACCGCCGTCGGAACCGTACGCGCCGCCGTAGTACCCATACCTCTCGATCCTGTTGTAAGCGATCTCGTTGTGCGGGGAGACGATCATGATGGCAATGGCGCCCCAGGTCCGCTGCATCTGGGTTGAGGCGTCGTGCAGATAGTTACCGGTTATCAGGTTGTAGCTGCCTTTGATTTTTATGCCGACCGGCGACCGCTCAAATTCGCATCCCTTCACCACATTCGAGTCGGCGCGCAGTCCAAGATAGATCGCGCCCATTTTCTGCACGTCATGGTGGCTGTTCTCCATCGTCGGCGGATTCGTGTTGTCGTGAAAGTAGAGATTCGAGACGATTATGTGGCTTCCCTCGATGCGGAAAATGTTTCCGTTGAGTACACTCCAATCGGGATTCGAGAATGCTGGCGCGTTGCCGCTGCCGTAGCTGCCGAATACAATAGGACGTGCTGCGGTCCCGGACTGGCGGAAGATGAAGCCTCCCTTGTAACCCGACCCCTTCGCGAACAGGATACTGTCGCCGGGAATGAACGGATGCGCGGAGAAAATCGTGAGTCCTTTCCATGCTGAAGCGGGTGAGATCCCTGCGCCGGAATCGCTGCCGGTCCGGCTGTCCACGTAATACGTCGTGGCGCGCACCTCGCGGGGAAACGCCGCAAGCGTCAGCGATTCCAGCGCTATCAACACCAGCGCGTGGCAGACCGCGGCGCGACAACGTATGATGGAGGTCATGCCAGGTATCCTCGTGGGTAATGGGCTCGCGAACGGCCGCGATTCACGGACCGTCTTGCGAACGCCGGTGCAGCGGGGAGCGGCGATCGTTGTTCTGACAATGTGCATCGCTGGCACAAGCAAGGCGACCGCGCAGGTCTGGTCGTCACCGATTCGGGGCAGCTGGGTAGAGGACGCAGGCGCTTCGCGAAGAGGAGTAGTACTCGCATCCGAAGGCTCGGGATGTGAAATCGTCGTCGCTCCCCGCGAGAATTCCGCGGTAAGACAAGCGGCGGCTTTCCTCGCCGCCGACATTGGAAAGATCAGCGGCTACACTCCCTCCATCGTGCCGGTGGCGACCGGAAGCCATATCGCGATCCATCTCGTAACTCTGTCCGATCGCGGACTCCCCGCCGCCGTCCTGCGCGATTCGCTCCAGGGAAGATGGGAGTCTTATCAGATTCTGACCGCGTCTCAGAATGTCTGGCTCGTCGGCTCCGATTCTCGCGGTACGGCTTACGCCGCCTACACGCTCAGTGAGCGGCTCGGAATCGACCCTCTTTATATATGGACCGGCTTCACTCCCGCCCGACACACGACTCTCGTCCTGAAGCAAACGAACCATTTCGTCTCGGCGCCTTCATTCAAATACCGCGGCCTCTTTCACGACGATGAGGACATTCTGCCGCGGCCATTCGAGGATACCGGCTATCCGCTCCGCATCGGTGACGTCCCGCTCATATGGTATCAGCGATTTTTCGAGACCGCGCTGAGACTCCGGATGAACATGGTCGCGCCGTACGCTCGGGCGCACCGGCGCTTCGAGGTTCAGACGCTCGCCAGCGACTGGGGGTTGTTCTACACCTCGCATCATTACGACATCCTTCTCTCGAATCCATTCGGCATGGAACGCTTCGGCCTGGCGCGGGCCCGGAATGCGGGCAAGAGCTGGGATTGGTTCGGTAACCGCGGCGGAATGTTGAATTATTGGCGGGGAGGTGTCGCCGAAAACCGCCAGCTCGACGCGATCTGGCCAGTCGGCCTCCGCGGCGCCGAGGATCGGCCGTACGATTTTCCTCGCGGCACGTCTGACTCCGTCGAAGCGGCAGTCTTCCGGGCCGTCGTCGATTCCCAGATTGCGATGACGAAGTCGGTGGTACCCGCCGAGAAATCACCGGTCTTCGCATTCACGCTTTACAGCGAGATGCTCGACAAGTTTCAGCGGGGAATCCTGGACGTCCCGGCCAATGTCATTCTGGTCTGGCCCGATGACAACGATGGGGTGATGCGGGGCCTACCGAATGCTCCCGGCCGTTGGAAGCACGGTGTCTACTACCATCTGGCGTACTTCGGCGCTCAGGCCAAACAGGTCACCCACGCGGTGAGCCCGTATCGAGTTGCCCGGGAGTTCGCCCGCATCACCGATGCCGGCGCGAACGAATACGCACTCGTGAACGTGTCGGAGCTGCGCGATTTCGTGATGGAGACACGGATGATCGCCGACATAACCTGGAATGGGCGCACTGCGCTCGCTGCCCCCGATCCTGCCGCGCGCTTCGTCCGCTGGTGGAGCGAGGAATATTTCGGTGCGTCGGCGGGACCGTTAGCGGATTCGTCGTACGAGGACTACTCCCGATTGATCGATCGTTTCGACCAATTGTGGCACGGAGCCGACCGCTTTCAGGATGCCCTCGCCGAGCTGCACAAACGGTTTACCGGACTTCCGTTTCGTTCCTTGCCGCTGGACACTGTCCGGATGCTCGAGCGCCGTGACCGCGAGCTTCAGTCCGCGGTGACGCGTGCCGAGCGCGCAGCCGCGCTGATGAGCAGTGAGCAACGTCAATTTCATTTCGACAACGCCGAGCTCGGCTTGCTGATCGATTGGCGCCCGACCCAGGCCGCCTTACTTCTCGCCGCCGCTCTGACAGAGCCCGACTCGGCGCGCGCCTGGAAAATGGTAGAGTCCGCGCGATTGCCCCTCGAGAAGCTGGAGACGGAGATTCTGCGAGCTGAATGGCCGCCTTTCGATGGCTGGTACCGAAAAACATGGATTCGCCGGGAAACGAAGCCGTCGAACGTTCATCGCTCTTATGAGCAGTTACGAGTTTTTATCTCGAGCGGGGGGCGGCGCGAGCTCGTCGAGCCAGCGGGTGCGGCACATCCAGATCTGCGGCGGTTCTGCACCGACGGAAATCCGTGTTCCGGTCCGAAGGCAGAAATTCCCGGGAACGTTCCACCGCCGCGGAATTTGCCCTAGCGAATCTCCATCCATCACCAGACTCGGCGGCCTAGCGCTGTTTTCCGAGCCACCCGTTCTTGCGGAGCCACGCCGTACAAAGTGACGGCCACAGCGATAGCGCGGGATCGGAGGGCGCGAGTCCGAAGCCGTGTCCCCCCGCTTGGAATAAGTGAAGCTCGACCGGAATTCCTGCTGCTCGCTCCGCATTGTAGAAGAGAAGCGAGTTTTCGATCGCGACACCACGGTCATCGGTTGCCGCGACGATAAAAGTGGGAGGAGTCTCACGCGTCACCCGCTTCTCGTTCGAGAGCGACCGCACGAGCGCGGAATCGGGATGCTCTCCGAGAAGCTCCTTGCGGGACCCACGGTGCGCGAACGGCTCCTCCATCGTGATGACTGGATAAACGAGGATGAGAAAGTCCGGCCGCGAGCTCACCCGGTCCACAGAATCAGCGCTTGATGCGTTGCCGGCCGCAAAATGAGTCGCCAGCGTTGACGCCAAATGACCCCCTGCGGAAAAACCAACCGCTCCAACCCGTCCGGCGTCGAGCCCCCATTCGGCGGCGCGCGCCCGCACCGTCCGGATCGCTCTCGTCGCATCTTCGAGCATCGCAGGATGGTGATATCGAGGACCAAGCCGGTAGCGGACGACGAAGGCCGCAACACCGATGGAGTTGAGCCATCTGGCGGCGGGAAGTCCCTCCTTTACCACAGCGATGTGGTTGTACGCCCCGCCTGAGAATATCACGGCGGCGGCTCCCGTGCGTTTGCTCGCAGGCGGAAGGTACGGAATCATGAACGCCCGATCGCCACTAGTGTCCGCTGGCGAGCGCACTCCCGTTCGATCTTTTAGAAATATCAGCTCAGACCGCTCAACCGCGGGAATCACGTTGCTGGTTGCAACCGGTCCACAGGCCAGAGATGACGCAACGAGCGCCGCAAAAAAAGCCCTGGAATTTCTCCGTCGCATAAGCCTCAGTTGGTCAGATGGAAAATCACTGGATCGCCGCCGTGGCGGTGCGCCGAAACCATCCAGCCATAGAGCCGGCCGTTATCGGCGGTCGGGATCGCTCCGTAAATCGCACTTACCCATCCAGTGTGATGCTTGGACTGCGCGTCTGAAACAGAGGCGAGCACGATCGAAGGAACGTCGGTGCAGGGAAAAAACTTCTCTCCTTCTTTTACCAGCGCCCGGGCCACGCCACCCCCTCTCACGTTGATCCAGCTCCACTCGAGCAGCGTGTATTTGATGTGTCGCGTCCGGTCTTCGCGGGCGCCGAGATCTTCCGAAGGGTCGCCATAAATAGCGTAGGGGATCGAAGAAGTCTGGCGGCTGCTCAAATAATTCATGTCCGCGGGTATCGATCGCACCCTTACTGTCATCGCTGATACCGAGAGACCGTCGCACGCTGAGCCGTTGCCGGCCGCCTGTCCCTTTCCTGCCCAGGGCAGCGTCCTCGCCTCGATCCACTTTCCCCGGGGAACGCTCGGCAATCCGCTTACGGAATCGATCCGCTGGAACTTGAGCCCGGAGGTGTCGATGTCGGAAGCCAGGATGTGCCCGTAATGAACGGCGCTCCCGGAATCCTGTCCGACGAAACCCCAGCCACCCCGGTGAAAGAGCATTCGCTCTCCATTCCGGGCAGGGACGAGTTCCCGCGCATCGAGCCGGGCCAATCCAGGCGCTGGGCACCACACCCCGCCCGCGGGCTGAGGTTGAAGGATGTCCGCTGTGAGATTGAATCCCGACGGCGTCCCATCCGCAAAGCGTAGCGGGACAACAGGTTTCATCAGCCGGACGCAAAAATCGGCGTGGCTCTGGTCGTCGTTGTTAAAGGGGCCTTTGTATCCGCCAATCGGAGCCACCTGGGAGCTCAAGATCGAGTCGGGGACCGCTCGACTTTGTCGCATGTTCGCGCCGCCACATCCCGAGAGGAGAATGGAAAGGGCTGGACCGGCGACGACCGCCGCCCGAAGGAATTCCCCCCTACTCGAACTTTCCATCCTGAACTTCTTAATGCGCAATATTCCTCCACGACTGCGTTGCAGATCCAAGATTTACTGGCAACCCTGCTGAACCGCCCATAGAGCTCGAGGCTCGCAAGAATCTCTTGACACTATTTGGTCCACGTCTTAACTCTGGGCACCCACAAGTCATCTGATGACTTGTTGAGTTTATCCCTAGCTCGGTGCGCATGGAAGTGGTGTTTCAGTCGGTCTCGAGGCAAAGCCTTTCCGATGAAGTCGCGCAGCAGATCACGCACATGATCCAGGCGCGCGGCTTCAAGGCAAAGCATCGGCTGCCAGCCATTTCACAGATGGCCCGCCAGTTTAAGGTAGGCTCGCCGACCCTGCGTGAAGCGCTGAAAAAACTCGAGACAGTCGGTGTTGTCGATATCAGGCACGGGTCCGGTGTCTACGTGGGTCAAAGTCCCGACGCACTTCTCATCACCAATCCCGTATTCGGCGGCAACCCGTCGAAAAAGCTCCTCGTCGATCTTATCGACTCGCGCATCCCCGTCGAAATGCGTACCGCCGCGCTCGCCGCGCAAAATGCCACCCCGGATCATCTCAATGAAATGGAAAGATTGCTCTCTCGTGCCGGAGAGAGCCTCGAGGACGGCGACATTCTCAATCGCGTGAACTTGTCCTTCCACGGCCAAATCGCTCTCGCCTCCGGCAACGTGGTGATGCATCAGCTTCTCGACGTGCTCGCCAAGCTCTTCCAACAGGAGCAGCGGGTGATCCTCGACATCAAGGGAAATCGCTCGGAGGACCACGCCGAGCATGTCGGGATATTTGAAGCCATTCGTAAGCGCGACTCGGATCTCGCGACTGAAAAAATGCGCGAGCATCTGGAAAGAGTGCGGGAAGTGCTGACGGGATTGGACGCGCACCATGGGAAGACTTCGTGATCCCGTCAGCGCATCGCCGTCGCCGGCGGCATCTCATCGCGATCTTCGCGATTGCGTTTCCGCTTCCGGCATCGGCGGTCGCGCAGGGTGGTGCGGCACTCACCATTTGGAACAACCACGAAATCCCTTTCGTGGGTGCGGTGGAGATGCCAGTCGATCTTCCCGACGGCGATTACCGCGGCGTCGGTGCGCGCGGCCGTGTCGCGGCGGGGGTCGCGTATGCGTACGTGTCGTTAGGCGCCCGCGACAGCGTTCGTCTCACGCCGTCCGGGAACCGCGGCGGCGACGGACTCGATACTCCGCTCGGTGTGAGCAGTTCAGAGCACCGTCTGAATCTTTCGTGGGACCGGCGCGAGCTGGGAAACCTCGAAATCGCCCTCGCCGTCTTGCCGGGAAGTTCGGGGACGTCAGAAGCTGCCGTGAAATCTTTCTCTCCGCTTCCCATCCGATGGGAGAGGCAGCCGGGCGGAACGCTCCGGGGCTTGGTGAACGCAGATGGCTACAGTGTCGAGATCGCCGCGACGATGTATTCCGAAGGAGCGCTTGACCTTAAGTCCAGGGTGACTCGGACGAACGCGACCGGCGGTCCCGCTTATCTCGCATTGATACGGAGGGTCATCACGCCAGCTAGTGCCTCCGCGCATCTCCGATTCAACGGACGAGAATTCTCAGGGGCTAATTCGCCATCGATTTGGGATCGCGATTTCGCGTACACCCACGGCGTCGACTGGACGAGTTGGCAGTCAGGGGCACTCTCGCTGGTGACGGCAAGCGGTTTCGCGCCGGTGCCGACGATTTTCCACGACTCGACGTGGGTAGTGGCAAGCCACTTTTACGTCCGGGAGCGGGCGCAGCAACGGGGGGACACGACTTATCTCATCTCGGAAATCGCGGGTCCAAATCCGGATCAGCCGAAGAAAGGTTATATGTCGGTCACTCCCTACGCCGCCCTGCGGCAGGGTGACACTGTTTTTCTCAAGTGGCGCCTGGCCATCGCTGCGGCGCCGGCACCCCAATGGCAGGAGAGCCAGTTCCGTGCATTCGCCGGCTATCGCACCACTGGTCGCGACAAAGCGGGCGCTACAGTGGACATCGGAGTTCGAAGTGTGTCGTTCGGAACGAGCTATTTCCCGTACTCCACTCTTGCCGAAAACTTCGACTACTACCGCACCCCGGGGCTGAGCTCCGAAAATTTCTGGCCCGCTTCCGCTCCGATGTGGTCTCGCTGGCGCGCGTTCATCCCCCGAATGAGGACGGATCTCCACATCATCCGTGCGATGGGATTCGAAGCTGTCCGCCTCCACCATCTCGAGCTGCTGCGAAAGATGAAACGGGATGAAACGCTCGCGTTTCTCGACTTCTATACCGGCGAGGCCCGCGCGCTCGGCATGCACGTTTTCATAGACACCGAGGGGCCCGCCGAATGGGTTGGCGCGCTGGCCTCGAGATACAAGGACGTGGTGACCCGGGTCGAGATTGAGAACGAGGTTCTGATCCCCGGCATCCATCCATCCGATCCGCAGCGGTGGAAATCGCTCTATGCGGCTGCGAAAGCTGCCGCCCCTGGGGCGCAGGTGTTCCTTACCGGTGCGGGGAATAACGGGATGTTCGAGCGGCTTCGTGCGCTCGATGTTCCATTCGACCGCGTCGGCCTGCACGCCTACAAGCACGGCCCACAATGGAAGGAAGCATTCTCATCGCACGTGCTCGGCAGCGCAGGGTACGCCACCGACATTGGAAAACCTTTCACACTCGGCGAATTCAACTGGAAGGATCTGACTCGTATGTCGCCGGAATTGCGTCGGGGTGAGGTCGCAAAGATTTACGACGCCGTACTCACCCCGCACGCGATACCGGAATTTTTCGAGTTTCAATTCCAGGAAAGCCTCACCTTCAATCCGTCGGTCGCGGGGAGCAGTAGCAGGCATTACGAGCCGCTCGCTCTCGACCGCAAGCCGAAACCGGAAGCCTTCGAGCTGATGCGCGTCATTCGGGACTATGGTGCACCGGACGCCCCCGTGCGCGAGCTTGGAATTGCGATTGGCGAAACGGATATCACCGGCGATCGGGCCACCGCTTCGTTCACGATTACGAACAGAACTTCGCGCAAGCTGGCGTTGCATCTCAACGTGGTCGCGTACGACGGCCTGATTCCGAGGCTCGATTCCCCCGCCTCGCTGGTACTGGCGCCCGGCGCATCCACCGCGGGGACAATCGCGCTCGGGCTCGCGGGGGAAAAACGCGTCGGTACGTATCACCACTTTCTTGAAATCACGTACGGCGTCAAGCGCGCTTACGGCTGGGGCGTCGCGTCGAAGCGTGGTAATCCGCAGTTCACTTCGGCCTCCATTCTTGGCGACCACGTCCGCTACCCACAGGGAGTGGACATCCTTGGGCGTGTGAATTGGAGCCGCCCGATCGGAGTCGCATTCGGCAGCGATCCGACTACGCTCGAGCTGGAGAGCGCGTATCAACTCGCGACTACTCTTCAATCCGCGACGGGACGACGCGTAAGAGTCTCCTCTGTGGCCGATCTTCCCGATTCCATCGCGCAGAACGGCACCGTGATCCTCGTTGGGACGCGTACCTCCAATTCTCTGGTGGCCACCGCGACAACAGTTACGGACTCATTGCCGCCTGGAGTCGGGTTGATCAGGCTTGATTCACGGCCGGGAGGGCAATCATTGCTTCTCACAGGATCCGACGCTAAGGGCGTTCAGGCAGCTGTCGTCGAGCTCGAGCTTCGATACTGGCCGAATGCGAAGGATGCCACCACGCGCCTGACCGGAATGGAGCGCGGAGCCGCTCTCGGAAATCGAATCGTAGGCGCCGCCGTAGACCCGCCTTAACTTGAGCGAGGCAGTGCAGCGCATCACCGCTTCACAAGAATCGTTGGACACACTAGCAGGCCCTGATGGAAACCGAGTCACCCTTTTCGAGTGGGAACACAGCATGACCAAATCATACGTTAGGACGATCTTCCTGAGCGGGGCAGTGATTCTCGGGATGTTGGGCGGAGCGCGTGCCGCGCTCGCGCAGCAGCCAACGGTGCACGGCCGCGTGGTCGTAGCGGGGACCAATGACCCCGTCGCCGGTGCGGCCGTTTCCGTGCAGGGCTCGGCGGCGGGCGCCACCACCAACGATCGAGGTGAGTTCACAATCCAAGTGCCCCCCGACGCAACGCTCATTGTCCGGCGCATCGGGTTTGCACGAGTGCAGCAGCCAGTCGGAGGTCGTACAACCCTGACCATCAGCTTGCCGCAGACCGCAGTGCAGCTGAATCAAGTGGTCACCGTCGGCTACGGCGTGCAGAAGCGAAGCGATGTGACCGGAGCGGTCGTCACTGTGCCGCAGGAGAAACTTCACGGCACGCCTAATGTCAGTCTGATTCAGTCGCTCGAAGGATCTGTTCCCGGCGTAAGCGTGACGACGACGCGTGGCGGGTCCGAGCCCGGCATTTCCACGCTCGTTCGAGGAAGGAGTTCGATCACGGCGAGTGTCGCCCCGCTCGTCGTGGTGGATGGAATACCATATGAAGGGCCACTGTCCGCGCTCAACCAGGACGACGTCGAATCGATCAGCGTGCTCAAGGATGCATCGGCGACGGCCATCTACGGATCGCGCGGATCAAACGGAGTTTTGATCGTTACCACGAAACACGGTAAGCCCGGGAAACCCGGGATTTCCTATTCCGGCTACACCGGCACGCAGCGCATCTCAAACATGCCGCACTTGATGACTGGCGCCGAGTTCGCGGAGTTCAAGTGCCAGCGCCTGAAGGGAACTACATGCGCGACTACCCCGAGCGCGCTGACAGCATCGGAGCAGGCGATGCTCGCGGCCGGACAGTCCACCGATTGGGTAGGACTCGCCAGCCACACCGGAAAACAAACCCAGAATCAGTTGGCGATTTCCGGTGGCAACGATGACACGAGATACTATTTGTCCGGCGCGGCACTCGATGTCGGGGGTATCGCGATTAACGATCAGTTCAAGCGATACACCGGGCGCGCGAACTTCGACCAAACGTTATTCAAACGGATTACGATCGGCACCAATACGCAATATTCGTGGAGCGACCGTACCGGTGTTTCAGCGAACTTCTCCGACGCCTTCTTCATGAATCCTCTCACCCGTGCCTATGACAGCACCGGCGCGCTGACGGTTTTTCCTTGGCCGGAAGATCTCTTTTGGGCGAATCCGCTGCAGGGACTGCTTGCGAAAAACAGCGACGTCGAAAAGCGGCTATTCACCAGCAACTACCTCCGCGTCGAGCTTCCGATATCTGGACTCTCCTACCGGCTCAATGCCGGAATGGACATCGGCAATCGTGATGTCGGAACGTATTACGGCCGGGATACTCGGACCGGGTCGACGCTCCAGGGACAGGCGCTGATACGCAATTCCGAGCGCAATGATTGGACGGTGGAAAATATCCTGCGATACAATCGCGCGCTGGGCCGGCACAATGTGGACGTCACTCTCCTCGGCAGCACGGCGCACAGTAACATTCGCGGCGATACGCTGACCGCGACCGGCTTTCCGAACGACGTGTTGTCCTACTATCAGACGAATGTGGCCGCGCTGGTATTGTCGCAGCGAAGCTCACTGCAATCCGCTCTCGTATCCACGATGGCGCGCGTTAACTACAACTTCGCCGACCGGTATCTCGCGACGTACACCACGCGTCGCGACGGATTCTCGGGGTTCGGCAGGAATCACAAGTACGGTGTTTTCCCGTCGCTGGCACTCGCCTGGAACATCTCGAACGAATCGTTCTGGCCGCTCGCCGGGCGACTGCCAGTCGTCAAGTTGCGTTATTCTCACGGCAGCAGCGGCAATCAAGCTGTTCGGCCCTACCAGACACTTTCTCAACTCGACGACCGCTCGTATCTAAACGGCGCCACTACTGCGCCGGGATATATCCCGGTGACCCTCGGCAATCCTGATCTTCGCTGGGAAACCACCGTCGCCAGAAACATTGGAGCGGACTTCGGATTCGGGAGCGACAGGGTGGTCGGCTCGATCGACAGTTACACACGCACCACGCACGATCTTCTTCTCCAGCGCACGATCTCTTCGGTGCACGGGATCAACTCAATCCTCCAAAACATAGGGAAGACGGAAAATCGCGGAGTCGAGCTGCAGCTATCAACCCGCAACATCGAGCGCGGAAGCTTCTCCTGGAGGACCGATCTCTCCTATGCGAAAAACCGCAACAAGATCATCGATTTGTACGGAAATCGTACGGATGATCTCGTCAACAGGTGGTTCATCGGCCATCCGATTGACGTTAACTATGCCTACAAGTTTGGTGGAATCTGGCAGCTCACCGACGATATTAAAAACTCGGCACAGCCGACGGCGAAGCCCGGTGACGTTCGTGTTGTCGATGTAAATGGAGACGGCCAAATCGGCCCTGCCGACCGGACTTTCATCGGCAACCTGGAACCCCGGTATACTGCCGGCCTCACGAACACGATCAACCTCGGGCGCATCACTCTCAAGGGATTCCTCGTTTCCGTGCAGGGCGTGACCCGGGTGAATCCGCTGTTGGGCAGCACTCAGGTGCAGGCCGAAGTTCGTCGCAACATCACCAGTCGCGTCTACTGGACCCCGACGAATCCGATAAACACCTACCCCTCGAACATCAATGAGACCCAGGGCGGGGGAAGCAACCCGCTCGGTGTGGATTTCTACGAGAATGCGAGCTTCAAACGACTCAGGGATCTCTCAGTCGCATTCGCCCTGCCGGAGAAATTCTTGGGCCGGATCGGCGGTCAGTCCGCCAGCCTCTACCTGAATGGAAGAAATCTGTGGACGAGCACCCGGTGGACGGGACTCGATCCGGAGTTGATCACACAGCAAGCGATTCCGCTCGAGAAGACCGTAACAGCCGGCCTCGACATCAAATTCTGATATCAATGTCGCCCACATACAAATACCGGGATACTTCGATGCACAACAATCATCTCGTTCGCCGCCGCCGGCTCTTCGCGCTCGGGTTCGTCGGGCTTCTCTTCGCGCTGCCGAGCGCATGCAATGAGCAGCAGCTTACAGAGACTCCGCAGGGCGTTCTCGTTGCCGACAACCTCTACACGGATCTTGCCGGTTTCGAGGCAGGGTTGAACGGACTGTACTACAACGTCCGCCGCGAGCGTTACGGGCGTAACAACGACAACAACGCCATCATGAACACCACGATGACGGGTGGAGTCGACAACGCATTCGGAATGTACCTGGCGCCGGATACGGAAAACATCATCCACTTCTGGGGTGTCTTCAACACCCCGCTCGACGACCCGTCGTCATCCGGATCTCAGCTACGTACCGTCTGGCAGTTTCTCTATCAGACAATCAACGCCTCAAACACGATAATCCTTCGCGCTGAAAATCCCGCGGTGAGATGGACGGACGCGGATCACAAGAGAGTTGTCGCCGAGGCCAGGCTCATTCGCGCCTGGGCATATCGCCACCTTACGTATATGTGGGGTGACGTTCCGCTGAATCTCACCGAGTCATCGGGCGACTTGATCAGGACCGATTGGGAGCGTACGCCTCGCGCCGAAGTTCGCAAGCAGATGGAGCAGGACCTTCTTTTCGCGGAAGCGAATCTTCCGGCGACATCATCCAACCCCGGCAAACTCGTGAAGGCCGTGGCTCAGCACTACCTCGCCGAGCTTTACCTGGCGATGGATCAACCGGACAAGGCCGAGGTCGAAGCACAGGCTGTGATCAGCAGCGGATTGTACTCCCTGATAACGAAGCGGTATGGCGTCCAAGCGGCTCAGCCGGGAGTTCCATTCCTCGATCAGTTCATAGATGGGAACGTGAACAGAAACCAGGGCAACACAGAGGTCCTTTGGGCGATGGAGCTCCAGCAGAATGTCGCAGGCGGGGGCGGTAACATAATGAGGCGCACCTGGGTGACCCGCTACTATACAAACAAGGGGATGCAGATATCGGCGGACAATGGAGGCCGCGGCATCGGACGGCTAGGGATTACCCGCGCAGCAATCAACCTTTATGAGCCAAATGACGATCGTGGTCTGAAGTTCACGATTCGCAAGTTCTACATCTTCAACTTGGCTTCGACGCTCCCTACTGGAAAAAAACTCGGCGACACCCTTTTCACATCGACTGGCGTCGAGAAGCTGAGCGATCCGCTCTGGCCAAGCACAAAGAAATGGGACTGGGTGGATCCATTGAACGTTCTGATCGATCCGCAGTACGGCGATCAGCCGTACATCAGGCTTGCCGAGACGTATTTGTTGCTCGCAGAAGCGCAGCTCAAGCTTGGCAAGCTCGCGCCAGCGGCGAGCGCGATTAACGCTGTGCGGCTGCGCTCGGGTGCTTCAGCGATAACCGCTGGGCAGGTCACGCTGTCGTTTATCCTCGATGAACGGTCGCGCGAGCTGGTTACCGAAGAACAGCGCCGATACACCCTGCTGCGCACCGGAAGCTGGCTGACGAGAACCAAGGCGATGAACACTCTAGCCGGTCCGAATATTCAGCCGCGCGATACTCTGTTTCCGATTCCGCAGAGTGTAATTGACGCAAACACAACCAAACCGATGCCCCAAAACCCGGGATATTAGCCACAGCTGGTACCGCGATCGAAAACGATCTTGCACGTGATCCGGCGAAATTGACCGTCATACCGGTTTGGCGTGCGTTTGCCCTGGCGGCCGCGCTCTCGGCGGCCGCCTCGGCAACCGTTTCTGCGCAATCTCGCGCAAGCGGGGCTCGCGCTGTTTACTCACTCAACGCCGACTGGCGATTCCTGAACGACGGGATTCAGTTCGGTGAGAAGCCCGCGCTTCCTGATTCCGGATGGGAGCGGGTGTCGCTGCCGCACACCTGGAACGCAACCGACCCCTTCGACGATGTGCCGGGTTACCGTCGTGGCGTCAGTTGGTATCGGCGCCACCTTACGCTCTCGGATTCGCTCAAGGGCAAACGGCTCTTTCTCGTCTTCGAGGGCGTCAACCAGGTCGCGACCGTCTACGTCAACGGCGCGTTTGCAGCTCGCCACAAAGGCGGATATACCGCGTTCTCGACGGAGATCACGAATCTCGTTCGCTTCGAGAACGCCGGCAGTGAAAATCTCATCGCCGTTCAGGTCGACAATGGTCACGATCCATTCATTCCCCCGCTTTCCGTTGGATTCGCGCTCTACGGCGGGATTTATCGAGATGTCAAGCTTGTCGCGACGTCCTCCGTCCACTTCGCCGTAAGCCGCGACGGCTCACCGGGAGTATCAGTCGCAACGCCATCGGTTTCGCTCGACCGGGCGACCGTCCAACTTAGTGGGTTGGTTGTCAACCATTCATCCTCCCTCCGCCGTATCCGGGTCGTCAACACACTCGTTGACGCGAGAGGAGCCGTCGCGTCCTCGAACACTTCATTGATCGAGGCGGCAGAAGGTGAGACACAGTGGAATGTCGATCTCCCGGATGTCGTTCACCCGCACCTGTGGTCCCCTGAGGATCCGCATCTCTACCGCCTGACCACCACGCTCTACGAAGGAGATTCCGTCAGGGACGCGGTTGCGACCCCCGTGGGTATACGCTGGTTCAGCTTCGACGCGCGCACAGGATTTATTCTGAACGGCCGGAAGCTTCTGCTGCACGGCACCAATAGGCATCAAGATTATCAGGGATTGGGATCAGCTCTTCCCGACAGTTTGCACCGTCGCGATTTCCAGTGGATAAAAGCGATGGGGGCGAACTTCGTGCGTCTCGCCCATTACCCCCAGGACCCCGCAATTCTCGATGCCGCGGACAGTCTCGGCCTCCTCATCTGGGAAGAGATTCCCGTGGTTAACTACGTAACCCCTGCGGCCGAATTCACTGCCAACGCCGAGGGGATGCTGCGCGAGATGATTCGCCAACACAGGAATCATCCGAGCGTCGTGATGTGGGGGCTGATGAATGAGGTATTTCTCTGGAGCCCACAAGGCGCACGCATCGGGAAGCAGACAGATACCGTTTACATGGAGCAGGTTCGCCGGCTGGCGGTGCACCTGGATAGCGTTGCGCGCGCGGAGGATCCGAGCAGGGTGACGACGATGGCTATGCACGGGAGTCCCGACTACAACGCGTCCCGTGTCTCCGAGGTGACGATGGTGCTGGGACAGAACGTTTATAGCGGGTGGTACAGCGGTGTCTTCGAGGATTTCGGCAAACAGCTCGACCGCCGGCACGCGCAGCGTCCCGGGGAAGTCATCTTTATCAGTGAGTACGGCGCCGAGGATGATCTACGGGTAAACTCGCTTAGCCCGGAGAGATTCGATTTCAGCAGCAGCTGGATGAAACGGTTCCACGAATCCTATCTGAGGCAGATCAACGCCCGCCCATGGCTTGCCGGCACCGCGGTGTGGAGCCAGTTCGATTTTTCGCAGCCGGAAACGGGTGGGTCCATCCCGTACATGAATCAGAAAGGAATGCAGCGCTGGGACCGCTCCCCCAAGGACGTCTACTATCTATATAAGGCGAACTGGAATCCGGCACCGATGGTCTACATCGCCAGCCGCGGCTGGACACACCGACTCGGCACAGACGCCGCCGCATCGACGGAATCGCCTCCACACACCGTTGCTCAACCGGTGGATGTCTACGCGAACATTTCGCCCATCGAGCTCTTCATCAATGGGAAATCACTCGGTACGCGAGGACCTGATGGTGTGCGGCTCGCGACCTGGGACGTTTCATTTCTCAATGGACGAAACCAGCTTGTCGCGCGCGGATCGTTTAAGGGACGTGAATACGCGGACACTCTTTTCGTCAACTTTACCCGTCGACCCCTGAAGCTCGCAGACCCTTCGAGTCCCTTCCGGGAGATTGGAATCAACGTTGGAGGAAACGCTCAGGTCGCCGGGCCGGACGAGTTTGTGTGGGAAGGAGATCAGCAATATCAGCCAGGCGGCTTCGGTCATATCGGCGGAGAGCCGAAAAAATTCGACAAGGATCTGCCGATTCGCGGAACCGCAACTCCTCCGCTTTTTTTCACATACCTCTCGGGGCTCGACAGCTACCGCTTCGACGTTCCGGCTGGGCTATACGATCTCGAGCTTTTGTTCGCAGAGCCGGAGGCAAAGCCTGGAATGCGCGTATTCAGTATTTCAGCGAATGGAAACACGATCGTTTCGAATCTGGACCTGGCGTCGCGCTATGGCATCGGGCGGGCGGCGTCCCTCCATTCGATGGTCCGGGCGCAAGGAGACGTCGGGGTTGTGGTCAGCTTCAAGGCGCAGCGTGGCGTCCCGATCCTGAACGCATTGAGGCTAACGAAACGTGACGGTGGCTCCTAGGATGCGGCCGGTTATAAACATTGGAGCGGGCGCTTTCTCGCTGCTGGTATGTGCAAGTACTCTCGCTCGCGCAGATTCGACCAGCGTTCACGTCTTCACGGACACCACTTCGGTGCGCATCGAAGTGGTGATTCCTTCGGCGGGGAAACTAATCGGCCGAACACTGAATGGAATTATCACCAGCGGTTCCGATTTCGTTCTGTGGAAAGGTGCGATCGGCCTGATTGCGCCGGATTCCGTAGGAGCGGCTCATCTTTCCGCGAAGATAGACCAACTTCATCCAAGGCTCTGGAGTCCCGCAACGCCCAACCTCTACTCTCTCACTGTCTGGAGCGGAGAGGGGCGCAGCGGAGTAACGCGATTGGTACGATTCGGGTTTCGAAGTGTTGCGTCAAGCAATGGGCAATTTCTGCTGAATGGGCGGCCGCTCTTTCTCCGCGGTAATGCAATCAACCCTCCCGGTCGAAACATCCCAGACTCTCTCGAAGAAAACCGTCGCTTTGTGGTTGCCTATGTTCGTTTTCTGAAGAGCATCAACGTCAACATCATCAGACTAACGCGCACATCGCAGGTGTGGCTGGATGTCTGCGACGAGCTGGGGATGATGCTCTTTCAAGGCAACTACGGAACTCCCGCGGGCGGCACACCCTCGCACGCTCCGAACAAACCGTTGAAAGAAAGTCTCGACTGGTATCACCGGGAAGTCGTGGATCCACTCGTTAACCACCCGAGCGTGGTCATATACGTTCTCTCCAACGAACAAGCGGATTCCGAAGTGCCTTATCTCAACGCGGGTGCCGCCGGCATCAACCGCTTTCTCGCTACGGTTTATGATTCGCTCCGGACTTGGGATCGGTCACGTCTCTACATCGCCAATGCCGGTTATGGATTCGGCAGAGTAGGGGAGGTCTGTGATCTGCATCGTTACTGGGGCTGGTACTATAACTCGTTCCTCAGTTTCTACACGCTGCGCGATCCTCGAATCTGCTGGCGATCGGAACAAGCTCAGCCAATCACGATGACAGAAAACACCGGCAACTATACGGGGGTGGACGGCCGGTTCAACTTGGTGCCGAACACGAAGCAGCCCGACTCTCAGCTAAACTGGACAGGACATTCGCCTGATTCGGAGCAGTCTGCGCGTGCGCTCGGATATCAAGCATGGATGGCGGGTCAGGCGATCGAGATTTATCGGCGCTCGCGGGAGATAAATCCGGCACTCGCCGGGTTGAGTCCCTTCACGATTCTCTTCCACAACTGGTGGGGCATCAGTCGTTTCGAGGATATGAAGGCGAAGCCGATCGCCGCCCAGTTCGCCGTTTCCTACCAACCCGTCTTGCTGAGCTGGGAGTTTTGGACTCCCAACGTATACGCCGGCAGCACAATCAGCCCGGTGGCGCACGTCGTCAACGACGGTGAAGACGCAGCGGATCTCACGAAACTCTCGCTTCACTATTCGTTGGTCGGACCGGACGGTCGATCGCGCCTTAACGGCACGACTTCGCTATCACCTGTGCGATACTATGCGGCGACGAGTAGGACAGTCGACATCGTTTTGCCGGATACCCTGCCGCCGGGGTCGCACGATCTCGTTGGCTGGCTGATGCGCGGCGGCGACACGATTTCCAGAAATGTGGTTTCCATATTCATTCAGCGCAGGCGTTCCGTAAGCACAGCTGCGCGCTTCCCTCGCCGGGTCCTCCTTTACGACGCCGCCGCACGCCACTCTGCTTCGGCGCTTCGGAAAGTGGGCATCGCGTCAACGCTCGTCAGTTCTCTTGCCGGGGTTACTCCGCGAGACCTCCTCGTGATTGGCGCTGAAGCGTGGGATGACGCATTGGCACGCCAAACATCACGGCTGCGCGCATTCATCGAGAGCGGCGGCCGGCTTCTCATCCTTCATCAGAATCCGAGGCAGTTTGACGGGACGTGGCTCCCCGCGCCCATATCGCTACAAAACTCGGAGCTGGACCACTCGAAGATATTTCCCGGCGGACGTCCATTCGGAAACGGGATGGCGGTTAACCCTGAGCGTCCCGGACACCCCGTTTTCTCCGGACTGGCGCGCGACAGATTTTTTCTGTGGTCGGATTTCACGCGGTGGACTGAAAAAACGCCTGGATTCCCGCAGGTGTATCCGGTAACCAGCGGATTTGTCGTCACGAATCCGGACTCGATGGGCAAGGTTGCAGTGCTCGCGAATTACGATCACGGTCTCGAGGGAATCGCGCTCGCGGAGCTTTTCGACGGTGCAGGATCGGCGATTCTGTCCGGGCTTAACATGATCGATCGAGCGGGTCTCGATCCAGTGTCCGACAGCCTGCTGATCAACATCGTCCGATATATGGCGTCCGAGTCTCCACATTATTCGGCGCCGCTCATCGAGTCAAAAATTGTGTGGGGCGATTACGAGTCCGAGCGTGGATTGCTAACCGGCATCTACAGCGGGCTTTTGCTGAACACGGTGCCGAGAGTCCCGGCAGATCTCGTCAGTGCGTATCCAGTCTCCATCGATTCCAACGGCTACACCTTTGCCGGTGGGACGAGTGGGTGGAACACCAAGCCCTCTATCCAATACGTGCCTCACGGGAGGCGTGTCTTCGGACCGTATACTTTCAGCTCGGGCGGCTCTGTCGAGTTGCGCATGAAGAGCGACCGGACAGGGAAGGGCCGCGTGTGGATGCGTGTGCCCGATTCGCGGTCTGCAATGGTGACTACGATACTCAATCCCATTCCGGAGGCGCTGGAAATGGAAATTGGCGTGAACGGAGCCACGAGCCGGTCAACCATTCCGGGCGCCTCCACCGTTACAATTGAAAACCACATTCTTGGCGGGCGGTCTCCCCTCGCCGTCACGTTTCGCGGTGACCGGCGTCTCGTGATTCTGGAAACAGACTTCCGATGACTCAGCCATCCTTCGATTTGTCCGACCGGGTTGCCATCGTGACGGGCGGCTACGGCGTCCTCGGCGGGAGCATCGCCGATTCACTCGCCGGCGCGGGAGTGAAAGTGGCGCTGCTCGGCAGGGACGGAGCCGCTGCGTCCGCGAAAGCCGCCGACATCCGCGCAACCGGAGGCCGCGCGATTCCACTTGTCGCCGACGTGCTCGATGTCGATCGACTTAAAGCTGCGCGCGCCGAAGTCATGAAGGAGTGGGGTCGCATCGATATCTTGATCAACGCCGCCGGCGGAAACGTCCCGCGCGCGCGCAGCGATGTGAGGCCGGTCTTCGAGGTGCCGATGGATGCGTTCGACGAGGTGGTGAGGGTGAACCTTCACGGCAGCGTCGGACCATCGCTCGTATTCGGGGAATCGATGGCCGAACAGAAACGCGGCATCATCATCAACATCTCCTCGATGGCGGCACAGCAAGCTATTAGCGGAGTTCTCGGCTACTCCGTCGCAAAAGCGGGAATCGATTCGTTTACGCGATGGATGGCCGTCGACATGGCGCACCGGTATGGGGAAGGGGTCCGGGTGAACGCCATCGCTCCAGGTTTTTTCATCACCAATCAGAATCGCGACATTCTCACCATCCCCGGCGGGGGTCATACCGCGCGTGCCGAAACGATACTGGCACACACACCGATGAAAAGATTCGGCAGGCCCGATGAGCTAAACGGAGCGATAAGGTGGCTCTGTAGCGACTCGGCTTCTTTCGTCACCGGAGTCGTGCTTCCGGTTGATGGCGGGTTCAGCGTATTCAGCGGCGTCTGATCGGTCCAATAAGAAAATTCAAACTCAAAACGAACAAATGAAACTCGGACTGGGACTTTATCGCGGCCTTCTGACTGAAGAAAACTTTCGGTTCGCCAAGCAAGCGGGCGTATCGCACCTGGTGGTACACCTGGTCGACTATTTCAAAGGTGCAAATCCGACGCTGTCGAGCGGCCAGCCAAACATGGGTTGGGGTGTCACCCGCAATCAGGATCGGCCGTGGACCTATGACGATCTATCAGGCTTGAAAAAAACAATCGAGTCGAACGGGCTGATTTGGGAGGCGATCGAAAATTTCGATCCGTCGCACTGGTCCGATATTTTGCTTGACGGGCCGAAACGCGATGCCCAGATGGAATCTCTGAAGCGCACGATCCAGATTGTGGGACGCGTCGGCATTCCGATAATGGGCTACAACTTTAGTCTTGCCGGCGTTTGGGGATGGACGAAGGGTCCATTCGGACGCGGCGGTGCGATTGCGATCCGTTACGATGAGTCGCGAATCGATAAGAACCTGCCGATGCCGAACGGGATGGTTTGGAACATGGTGTACGATCCCGATGCGCCTCCGGGCACGATGGCGCCGGTTTCGTCCGACGAGCTGTGGGAACGGTACGAATGGTTCCTCTCACGAATCCTGCCCGTGGCTGAGGAGAGCGGTGTGAGGCTCGCGCTCCACCCTGACGATCCGCCGGCGGACTCGCTGCGAGGCGCGGCCCGATTGGTCAACGAGCCCGATAAATACCAGCGTGTCCTTGATATGGTGCCGAGCGCCGCGAACGCACTCGAATTCTGTCTCGGGTCTCTACAGGAGATGCGCACCGGCGATGTTTATGAATCCATCAGACACTATGGTCGGCAGAACCGGATCGCGTATGTACACTTCAGAAATGTCCGGGGCAAGGTTCCCTCATACCAGGAAGTGTTCGTGGACGAGGGAGATCTGGATATGATCCGCGTCGTGCAGGCGCTGCGTGAAGTCGGGTATGACGGCGTTATCATACCGGATCACACGCCTGAGATGAGTTGCGATGCTCCCTGGCACGCTGGCATGGCTTACGCGCTCGGCTACATCCGTGCGGCGATGCAGGCTGTCGAACGGCTTTCACCTCAAACTCTCGCTGCGAATCAGCTCGAGCCCGCAGCGATCGGGATGTAATCCCGGCCGCTCCTAGGCCACTTCTTTCATCTCGAGCGGTGGTGCTTCTTCGCCCGGCTCCGCCGGAACGAGGGCGATCTCGAGAACCTGACTCAGCGTCTCCACCGGATGGAACGAGAGCACGTTCCGAACTTCTTCCGGAACGTCTTCGATGTCCGCCTCGTTCGCCTTCGGAATGATGATGGTCTTGATGCCCGCGCGATGGGCGCCAAGCACCTTTTCCTTCAGCCCGCCGATTGGAAGAACACGTCCGCGCAGAGTAATCTCGCCCGTCATCGCCACGTCCTTCTTCACTGCTCGCTCCGACATCTCGGAAACGAGCGCCGTAGCAATCGCGATTCCTGCCGACGGCCCGTCCTTCGGAATTGCTCCCGCCGGAACGTGAATATGTGCTTCGATCGCGCCGAGACGATCCCGCGGAATCCCGAGGTTGTGCGCGTTGTTGGTCGCGTATGTGAACGCAGCGCGCGCGGATTCTTTCATTACGTCGCCCAGCTGCCCGGTGAGAATCAATGACACGGCGCCGCCCGGCCCGAACTGCTCGGTGTCGCCTGCACGATTCCCGTAATAGCGCCTGATCGACGCCTCGACGAACATGATGTCGCCGCCCATCGGCGTGTAATACATACCGGTGGCGATTCCTACTTCGCTTGCTTCCATGGCGTGCTCCGGGTGCACCTTCGGCCTCCCGAGCAGCTCACGCACTCCCTCGGCATCGACGACGTGCTCCACTTCCTGGCTCGACGCGATCTTGCGCGCGAGCTTCCTCGCGACCGCGCCTATCTGTCGCTCGAGCTGGCGAACGCCGCTTTCCCTGGTATAGCTCGACACGATCGACGTGATCGCGTCATCCGTAAAAGTGATGTTCTTGTCGCTGAGTCCCGACTCCTCGAGCTGCCTCGGCAACAAATACTTCTTCGCAATCTCCGCCTTCTCCCGCTCAGTGTAGCCCGCAAAATCAACGACTTCCATTCTGTCGAGAAGGGGACCCGGAATGTTCTGGATGAAATTCGCGGTCGCGATGAAGAGAACCTCGCTCAGGTCGAACGGCACGCTCAGGTAATGATCGGTGAACGTGTCGTTCTGCGCGGGATCGAGAACTTCGAGCAATGCCGACGACGGATCGCCCTGGAACGACGTTCCGAGCTTGTCCACTTCGTCGAGGAGGAAGACGGGATTTCGCGTACCGGCCTGCTTCATCCCTTGAATGATTCGTCCCGGCATCGCACCGACGTACGTACGGCGGTGTCCTCGGATGTCCGCTTCGTCGCGCGCGCCGCCAAGCGCAACGCGCACGTACTCTCGTCCGAGCGAGCGTGCGATCGATTTGGCGATCGACGTCTTACCTACTCCCGGCGGTCCGATGAAGAGAAGAATTGGACCCTTCGCCATCGCCTTCGCCTTTGCTTCCGAGCTGTCGGTGATTTGATCTTTCTCGTCACCGGTCGCGAGCGAGGGAGTCGCGTCGTCCTTCTCCACGCGAAGCTTGGCTGCCGGAATCTCGCCAGTTGCCTCGACTTCACTCGCCAGTTGCTGCGCGCGAAGATGCCGCACCGCGAGAAACTCGAGTACGCGATCCTTCACGTCAGTGAGTCCGTAATGATCTTCGTCGAGAACGTTCGCCGCGTGTGAAAGATCGAGCTGGTCGTCCGATCTGTTGTTCCACGGCAGCTCGGCGATCCACTCGAGATACGTGCGAATCACCTG
>JACDDT010000095.1 GCA_013816855.1 Gemmatimonadaceae bacterium | reverse complement strand
GTGGGCACGCTCGTGTTCGCGATCTTCGCCGGCAATACCAGGAAGGGTAAATGAGAAGCGGAGTCCTGGGATTTGCGATCGCGCTCATTCTAACTGCATGCGCTACTTCGGCTGCCTCGACTCCGTCGGACAGAGTGCTCGCGACATCGGAGGCCGGCGTGATGCGTGACTACGATTCGTTCGCGAGTCCGCCGGTAAATATTCCGGCTCCTCCGGATAGCGTCTACCCAGTGCTAACCGCTATTTACAAGGAGCTGGGAATAGAGATCGAAGTTTATGATCCGCCACGCGGGGAGATTGGCAACAAAAGCTTCTCCAAAATGTATCGTCTCGGGTCCACTCCGCTCCATGAATTCGTCGGCTGCGGCTCGACGATGACGGGGCCGGCCGCGGATTCCTATCGCGTGCAGATGTCGCTCGTCACCCACTTGAAGGTGAGCGCAACCGGCACCACCGCGCAGACAGTGCTCACAGCTCGAGCTGCCGATACCGGGTCGAGCAAGGGCTGGATCTCTTGTCTTTCGACCGGGATACTCGAAGCTCGAGTCAACAAGGCACTCGCGTCGCGCCACTGGTGAACTGCGTATCCGCGCGCGGGGCGTGCGGTGGTGGCGAACAGAAATCTGCAGTGCATACCGCAAGACAATCCCCAATCCTGAAGCCGGGTTTGCCCAGCCTCAAACACCGATCCGAAATGGAGCGTTAGTGAAGAAAGACGATTCGCTCTCCCGCCGGGATTTTCTCCTGCGCGCGGGAGTCACCGGCGCCGCGCTGACCGTCGTCGGCCCACGTCTCAGCCGAGGACTGCTGGCGGCGCCATTCGATGCCAATAGCTCCGCTGCGAGCCTCACTGATCTCTATTCGGGCCTGCGTTGGCGAATGCTCGGGCCATTTCGCGGAGGAAGAGTAGCGGCTGCAACGGGAGTTCCGGGCCGCCCGAACGAGTTCTACATGGGTGCGGTGAACGGCGGGGTGTGGAAGACCGTCGACGGCGGCCGCGTGTGGACGCCGATCTTCGATTCGCAGAACACTTCTTCCATCGGCGCAATCGCTGTCGCGCCCTCGGCGCCCGACACGGTTTACGTAGGAAGTGGTGAATCCACGCTTCGTGATTCGACCGGGTTCGGCAACGGGATGTATAAGTCCACCGATGCCGGAAAGAGCTGGACGCACATCGGTCTCGCGGACACGCAACACATCGGAAAGGTCGCCGTCGATCCGCGAAATCCGAACGTGGTCTTCGTAGCAGCCATTGGGCACCTTTATGCCTCGAACGAGCAGCGCGGAGTTTACCGTTCGCCCGATGGTGGGAAGAGCTGGAAGAAAGTTCTCGGGGATGAGAACGTCGGCGCCGTCGAGGTTGTCATCGATCCGTCCAATTCCAATGTGATCTTTGCCGGCCTGTGGAATACGCGCAGGCCACCGTGGTTCACCTACGCTCCGACTAACGGGCCCGGTGGTGGAATTTGGAAATCCGTCGACGGCGGCTCGACGTGGAAGCAGCTGACGGATGGGTTACCGAAGTCAGGAATCGGACGCACTGGAATCGCAATTGCGCCTACCGATCCAAATCGCGTGTATGCGGTGGTGGATTGTTTGCTGCCCGAGACTCCACCCGCGGCGGAGCCGCCGCAGGGAACGGGACCGCAGCCGGGCCCGCTTCGTCCAGCCGCGCAGGCGCAGGCTCCACAGCAGGGCGGATTTTTCCGCTCGGACGATGCAGGCGCGACCTGGACGAGGCTGTCAGGCGATACCGCACTCTGGGGACGTGGCTGGTATTTCGAGAAGCTCACGGTGGATCCGACAAACGCCGACGTGGTGTATGTACCGAACGTCGCGGTGAACCGGACGATGGACGGCGGAAAATCGTGGGTGGTGCTGCGCGGCTCGCCGGGCGGCGACGACTATCATCAGCCGTGGGTTTCGCCTGAGGATCCGAACACGATGATCGTCGCCAGCGACCAGGGTGCGATAATCACGCGCAACGCCAAGTCTCCCGATCCGCGCGATGTCACGTGGAGCTCCTGGCTCAATCAGCCAACGGCGCAGCTCTACCACGTGTCCGTCGACTATCGCTTTCCATACTGGGTGACTGCGGCGCAGCAAGACTCCGGCGCGGTCGCCGTGCGCTCGCGCGGAAAGTTCGCCGAGATCACGATGCGCGATTGGGAACCGATCGCGCCCGGTGGCGAGAGCGGATACACCGCGGGCGATCCGCTGAATCCCGGGATCGTCTATGGCGGGAATGGGCAGCGCTGGAATCTCGAGACCAACACGCCCATCGGGGGAACCACGACGCCGGAAGTTCCGACGGGCGAGAAGCCGCGCGGCGACTGGACGCAGCCGCTCGTGTTCTCGAAAAAAGTACCCACGGATTTGTATTACGCAAATCAGTACGTCTTTCAGTCGAAGGACGGCGCGAAAACGTGGACGCGCCTAGGCCCGGATCTCACACGCGCTGATGCCGGTACGCCGCCGAATCTTGACGCTACCGCCGCCGCGGCCCGCGATCGCAACGGAAACCGCGGAGTCGTATATACCATCGCTCCGTCGCCAGTTCGCGGATCGATGATCTGGGTGGGAACCGACGACGGACTGATCCACCTCTCTCAAGATGAGGGAAGGAGCTGGCAGGACGTGACTCCGCCCCAAATAACTGCGTGGAGCCGGGTGACGATGATAGATGCATCGCACTTCGACGTGAATACCGCCTACGCTACGGTGGATCGCCATCAGCTTCAGGATTTCGACCCCTACGTCTACCGCACGCGTGACGCAGGAAAAACGTGGCAGCTAATTACGAAAGGACTTCCCAAAGGCGCGTACACGCACGTGGTCAAGGAAGACCACGTTAAGCGCGGGTTGCTATTCGTCGGAACCGAGCGGGGCGTTTTTGTCTCGTTCGACGATGGCGACAGCTGGCTGCCGCTGCAGCTGAATCTTCCAGCTACATCCATGAGGGATTTTGCGATCCATCAGAACGATCTCGTCGTTGCGACCCACGGCCGCGGCTTCTGGTTAATCGACGATATCTCGGCGCTGCGGCAGGTCACCCCGGCGGCGTTGTCGAGCCAGGCGTATCTGTTCAAGCCGGGCGATTCGGTGAATTTCATAGGCGGCGGTGGTAACGGAACGCCCCTTCAGAAAGACGAGCCGCACGCGGAAAACGCGTCGAACGGCGCGGCGATAGACTACTACCTCAAGAGTACGGCGACAGGACCTGTCACCATCGACGTTCTCGATTCAACAGGGAAAGTTTTACGGACGTTTTCGAGTGCCGGAATCTCCGCTGCGGATTCTGCCGCGCGTCGCGGCGGAAGGGTGGGCGGAATACCCAACGTGTCTCCGCTCTGGCAAACATCACCGGAGCCCATCTCGAGCGCGGCTGGCATGCACCGCGTTACATGGAATCCGGTCGTCATTCCGGATCGCGGGAGTCTCAGCGGGGGGGCAGCGGTGTTCCCACGAGGGGACATAACGCCGCTTTCCGGCACCTTCACCGCGCGTCTCACCGCCGGCTCGTACACGCAGTCCCAGACGTTCGTTGTGAAACCCGACCCGCGTACGCGCGACTAACTCTGGCATTGCCGGGTTGCGCGCCCGCGTACCGGCGCGCGGTCCCGGGCGGCACCAGGATTGCTCTTTGCCTCCCTACCAACAAGGAGAGGCAATGATGAACCTTCAGAAAATCTCACGCTTCGGTGCGGCGGCGATGCTCGTCGCCTCGATGGGCGCGTGCTCCAGCACCGGCGGACTCGGAAGCATCCTCGGCTCCGTGCTCGGCGGAATGGGTGGTGGTGGCGGCGGCGGAAGCCAGGTGAGCGGGACGGTGCAAAACGTCGATACGCGTAACCAGCAGGTCGTGATTGCCCAGTCGAACGGACAGCAGGTCGCGTTGTCGTTCGACAATTCAACGAACGTAGTGTTCAACAATCAGAACTACCAGATAACATCGCTCCAGCGTGGCGATCAGGTTACCGCCCGCGTGCAGCAGCTACAGAACGGGGGCTACTACACCGACCTGATCCAGGTCGATCGTTCGGCGTCAGGCAGCGGAGGACTCGGCACACAGTCGTCTTTCGAAGGAAGTGTCCGCCAGGTGAACGTGCAGAGCGGATGGTTCATCATGGACACGAACAATAGTGGCCGCCTCACGGTGACAATGCCGTACAACGCGCGCTCGAACGACGTGACGCGGTTCCAGAATCTGCGCGTAGGGGATTACGTGAGGATCTACGGAACGATGGTCAACACCGGGCAGGTGCAGCTCACGCAATTCTACTAGGCCTTAGGGAAGGCACGCGAGCGGCAGTATCTGCCACCAACGACGCGTGTCGCGAGAAGTAGAGAGGCCGAGACTCGGGAAGCAGCTTCGGGTTGACTCGGCTTCTCAGCCTCTCGCGACTCGCGTCGTTAGTTAGCGGTTGCAGTTCTACGGAAAGAAGGGCGCCTCGCGGCGCCTTTTTTTTAAAGACTCAACGCCAGCTGCGCGGGGAATCGGCGTACGTCATCGGCCCCGACAAAGAACGGCCCCGCCGCGACATGTTGGGCCGACGTGGTGAGGCGTCCGCGGAATCTCGTTTTCCGCAGCGCATCACCGACCGTCTTGAGAGCGACCTTCGGCTCATTGCAGTTCTCGCTCAGGTGCGCGAGCACGATGTGTTTTAGTCCCGGATGCACGCATTCCGCCGCGGTGGTGGCCGCCGCTCTGTTGCTCAGATGTCCCATGCGCCCGCCGATGCGCGCCTGCACCATGAACGGGTACGGTCCGGCGCGCAGCATCTGCTCGTCGTGATTCGATTCGAGGATCAACACCTCGATGTCTTTGAGGGCAGCGGAAATGGCTTCCGATACGAAACCGAGGTCGTAGACGATTCCTGCGCGCGCACCTGACGCCGAGTGCGTGACGACGAGTCCGATAGGCTCTGTGGCGTCGTGTGAAACGGGAATCGCCTGCACTTGCAGATTGCCGACCGAAAACGTCGAGCTCTTCTCGACGATCTCGATAGGGAAA
>JACDDT010000025.1 GCA_013816855.1 Gemmatimonadaceae bacterium | reverse complement strand
TACAACACCGCTCGGCCGCACGGCGGCCTCGCTGGCCAAACCCCAAGCGAGTACGCAGAACAATTCGAAGAGAAAAACCCTGAACGACTGTCAGCTTAAAACCGGACCTAAAGAGGGGCTACCGTCACACAGACTCCACGGCCCCCGTCTCCGAGGCACGGTCAGCAGCGGCGAGTTTTGCAGATGACGCGCTGACCCCGTTTCTGAATCAGAAGCAGCGGTCGCCGTACTACTGCTACACAGCTAACCGGCTCGCAGACCGCCGGTATATGCATCGGACGGCATGGCTTCGGTTCCCAAAACGGGTTGAATCCAGCAGGAGCGCAACGCAGTCAGTATTGATTGAGTGGCCTGATCAAAGCGGTGGCCGCCTTGCAGCTGCGAAATGCACGATTCCCGATACGCCTGAAGCTTTGAATTTTCTGCTTGAGAAACACTTCCTGCAGGATCCGAAGCGTGTTCGGGGTCCTGGAGGCACTCATCAACTGAGTATCGAAAACGTCCGGAGTGAGAACTCACAGCTCGCGCCGCCGACTCAGTTGCGAAAGACAGTACTGGCAACGATCACCGTGGTTGCCAACGATGGGAGCTTCTGGACTATCGGGGGCGGCCATTTCAATTCTGTGGGTAGCTGGACCGGCGAGTCAGTCGCGAGTTGGAATGGAGATCCTACTCCACCCGCCGAGGTCGCGGCGTTGGCAACACCTGATCCCTCAGCTACGGACGCTGAAAGTGCTCCTCCGGGGCTGCCAGACTGCTCTAATCTCAATAGCCTCATCTACACGGCAGTCTCGTGGTGCTACGGTACTGCGCCCGATCCCGTAGCAAGTAATAGGATCTACGACGCTCTTCAGCGAATGAACGCGAAGGGCGGGATTTGCAGCACATTGGCAAATATCGGTTACTCTCTAATGGTGAGCGGGGCGATCCGGATGGTCGATGGTCTGACTTGGGGAATCGGCGGAGCTGCGTCTCCATCACAGGGCAACAACGGTTGGCTGGTGCTTGCTGACTACTGGACGACTACAGCTTATGACTCTGCCCACGCTACAGTGGTTACTGAAAGGGAGAAAGAGAGTCGTACGCTTCAGCAGCTACTTGCGCACGAACTCGACCATCTGAACGGTGTGTTACCTCATATGCCAAATAATGACTTTGAGACTCTTCATTCGCAGCAGTGCAGTGACTTACCAGTGTCCACGGGACCAGCCCAATGATGAACGCTTTTTCTTCGAACCGCGTGAACGTCATAGCGGTTGGGAGCTTTTTGTTCGCGACCGGGTGCGCGCTGAACTCCAAGGCGCGCTCGAACGCGCGGCCAGACGATTCAGATTTGTTTCTTGCCGTAGTCGAAAGCGTAAAGCAGAGTGTGACTCCATTGCAGATAGAGATCGATCCACGGCCCCTCAAAGCGGATCCCGAGGTGCTTGAGCCCACTCGGTTGAGATTCGCGCAAGTCTCAAGTGAGACTCTCGAAGCAAGGCGCTCTGTGCTCCGTCGCGTTGATGTTACACCGACTGACGACCCGACCTATCAACACTGCGCAGGGGTGAGTACCCCTCCGCCGCTTCCTGGTCAAAGTGACGCGAAGGCGAACTGCCCTGACAGGAGCTTCTACGTGTCCGCCATCGGACTCGCGCGTGCCGGAGGAGCCTACCTTCCGGGGAGCGCTATCGATGAGCGCGATGCTGGACTGAAAGTGGGGCAGGTTGTCATTCGCGTGCTGCTGACGCATTTGTCGCCGCAGGGCGCAACGATGACCGCGTACGACTATGTGTTCAAGCGACACTCGGGCGGCTGGAAGTTTGTGAAAAGAGTTGCCCTGTACGTTAGGGATTGAGACAAATCAGTTCGTTCACTGAACGATAGACGGAGAAGCGGTTGCGACGGGTAGCGGCGATTCCGACCGGAGACGAAAAAATCGCTATGCAGCGTTTTCCGCATGAGCGGGATCTTCGTGTTGCGAAGGAACTTTCCCGAAGGATTGTTGAATGCGGGGGCGGAAAAGTACGCCGGGTTGTAATGTTTGGTTCGCGGGCCGTCGGAGGCGCTCATGACTCGAGCGACCTTGATCTAATCGTGGTCGTAGAAATCCCCTACGATCCGAGCGGGGGAGTGCGAGAGTGTAATGAGATAAGAGCCCATATCGTGAGGACGCTGGGCCTGCCCCCGTTGAAGACCGATCTTAGCGTCCGCAGTATCGATCAGTTCGAAGCGGCCAAGGGAGTTATCGGTGGCGCAGAGCGTCTCGCCGTCACCGAGGGGGTTGAACTGTTTTGCGCTCCTTATACACGGGCGCCCGTTCTGCCGCCTTCGCAGCAAGGGACGATCGCTGGAATTGTTCGAAGCTGGTTTGAGTCTGCATTAAAGTTTGCCGAAGACAGTGCCACATTCGAAGCCGCGAATGACTCTACTTCTGTGTTAGCCGCATTTCGCTCTATTCAAAAATCGATCACGGCCGTCTGTGTTCATCACCAGATGGAAACTTCGAAGGCGGAGCCCATTAATCAGGTCCTGCAACGCCTCACCGAGATCGACGAGGAGGCGGCGAATGCGTTTCGAAGCGCCCTTGGCTGTACAGCCATGTCTTTCAATTTGGCGGACAGGGTTCTCAGGGTAGCGCTCTCGCTGCTCATTCGAGATGAGCTTACCGCACGGTATTTGCGGCGCTGGGAACACTTTGCGTTGCATGAGACAGGTGCCGGCGGGTAAGCGGTTCCAGCTGTATTCGCGCGAGAATGGAGTTTCGCCTCAAATCGTTGGTCGCCCCCCTCCCTAGCCACCTTGAGCGTGCACACTGAAGGTCGCCTAGCGGCGACCTTTTGTCATATTGGGGAGATGACGCAACCATTCCCGAAGCGTGGCCGTAAAAGATGAAGACAGGCCACAGAGAACCCACGGCGAGCGAGAACCACTGATGCCAAACGCGATCGATTTATCGAGCTTCGCCGGCCTGGGCGCAATTACGCTTCTGACGCTGAACATACTTATCGGATTGCTGCTGTCCACGAAATACAATCCGGTGAGACGATGGCCACATCGTCGTTTGAACACGGTTAAGGTTCACAACTGGACCGGTTATCTCGCGCTCCTCCTCGCTGCGGTGCACCCGGCTCTCATTCTATTTTCCGCGAGCGAGCATTTCACGCTGCTCAACATTTTGTACCCGTTGAACGCGCCGAAGCAGCCCGGGATCAATACCTTCGGCGCCGCGGCGCTATACATCCTGACCTTCACCGTTATCACGTCCTACTTCCGCTTTCAGATTGGCCGGCGCTGGTGGAAAAAAATGCACTTCCTCACGTACGCCATGTTTCCGCTATACGCGGTTCACGGGATTCTCACAGATCCGACGCTGAAGAACGCACCGCTCGATCCGTTCGATGCGGAAAAAGTTTACGTGGAGCTTTGCGTGCTATTGGTAGCGGTGGCGGTAATTGCGAGAGTTCGCTGGCAACTGAGGCAGCCGCCGCCACGAGTTCACCGGCCGCGAGTGGCCACACGCGCGGCGGCACCTCTCATATAGTTGTAGCCGAAGTCAGGCCGGAATCTTTGGCTTGATGCGGGGCTTGCCAGCGAAGCCGCGGTTCTCTGCAACCTGTGGCTCTGCATACGCGTCCGGGAGAAGCATCGGCGGATGCGCTGAGTCCGTCTCAGGGTCGATCCAACGTTCCGCCCAAGCTCCGATGGCGCCGAGAGCGCTGTCGAGCGAGCGCCCCATTTCAGTGAGCTGATACTCAACGCGTACCGGGGTGTCGGGGATCACCGTCCTCTCCACCAACCCCTCGGTCTCGAGTATGCGAAGCCGGTCCGAAAGCATGCGGTCGCTGATGTCCGGAATAGCTGAACGGATGGCAGCGTAACGCGACGGCCCCCTCAGAAGCACGTGGATGACCGCACCGGTCCAGCGGCCTCCGATAAGCTCAACGGCCTTATGGAATCGACTACAGATTGCGGTAGAAACCTCTGCCATGGGCTTAACTTAGCCAAGCCAGGAAATTGACACAAGCGACTTACTTTAATATATTACCAAAACACAAGTAAGTTCACTGCTGCAGCGCGCTTTGGAGATTCGTACCATGGCGACAGCAACTGCACCCGAAACCCGTACCTCGTGGAAGATCGACCCGACTCATACTTCGGTCGAGTTCTCGGCAAAGCACCTCATGATCACCACCGTCCGTGGCCGGATCGCGGACGTCGAAGGCACCATATTCACGGACGAAAGCAATCCGTCAAATTCATCGGTTGAGGTCGTGCTCCAAGCGGCTAGCCTCGACACACGGAACGAGCAACGGGACCAGCACCTTCGCTCCGCCGACTTTCTCGAAGTCGAGAAGTACCCTGAAATCACATTTCGCAGCACCCGTATCGAGGGAACGAAGGAGCGTTTCAAGCTCGTTGGAGATTTGACGATTTGCGGAACGGCTAAAGAAATTGTTCTCGACGTAACCTTTGAAGGGGAAGCGAAGGATCCATGGGGCGGCGAGCGCGCAGGCTTCACCGCGACGGGAAAATTCGACCGAGGGGATTTTGGATTGACCTGGAACCAGGCGCTCGAAACCGGCGGTGTCGTAGTCTCGAACGAGATCAAGATTCTCGTCGAAGTTCAGGCAACCAAGCAGGGCTGAGCTAGGCCACGGCACGAATTCTGACTTCAATGGCCGAGTCTTTTATGCGGGAGTGGAAATGAAGTCGAACGGACAACACCAGAAGGAAGCAATCACGACCGATCAGGCGAACCGTCACGTCGGAGACCGGGAAACAGAGATGGAGAAGCGGAAGCTGAAAAACGACGACGCTGACGCGCGACAGCAGGCACTCAAGAAGCACCCGAAGGATTCGGAACAGCGTTAAGGAAAGCTCCGGCTAAGGCCGGAGCTTTTTTTTTCGTGGCAGCTACGAGAGAAGCTTTCCGAAAGCGTCAGGGCCGATGGGGAGCGTGAAGGCGTCTATTCCGAGTGAGCTCGTTGCGCGCGTCATCTCGGATGGAATTCGAGCGGCGCCGAAAAGTAAAACCTTGACGCCGGAATCCTTGATGGCGCTGAGAGTTTTCTTTGAGCATTCCCAGTGGTCGCAATCGATGACGAGCTTGGAGCAACCCAAGCGCGAACACGCGTCCGAAGCCGATTCGCCCTTTTGGACGTACGCCGGCTCATAGCCGCAAAGCTCCACCAGCAAACCCAACAGCGCGGCGACAACCTCTTCCCGCGCGAGAATTAAAACTGTGGCCACGAACGCTCAGAAGGAGATACTTTCCTACGGAATGGCAACTTCTGGACCTCCTGCGAAAGAAAAGCTGCGCGTTCCCCGAGAGGGAGCGGATGAGCGCGAAGCGTTCCGCCTCCGGCACCAAGGGTGCGTCGGCGGCAATTCAACAAAAGAACCACCTGATAAGTGTTTGAGTGGAAGTGGATTGGCCGGAGTAGCTTTCGGCATATGATCCTGCTTTCAAGGCACACCTTTGGCGTTACAAGGGGCTCGTGGCAACCGTAATTCCACCTGAACCGTCACCGAAAATTCTGAGACGTTTCTTCCGCCGCTCCTATGAAGGAGTGGGTGAAGAGCTTGTCGGTCCTATTCGGGGAGAGGTGCTGGGCGCCGAAAGACTTGGCGAAAGGGCGCGCATAGTTGCGCGCCAGCACCACCTGCTGCCTGCGACAAAACGGCGCGGACCGGGACCGCTCCTCCTTAGACTCGAGAACACCCGCGCGGTGCTCAACCGAGTCTATAAAGAGCTCGCAGACGGTGCCGAGCGAAGGCTGGACATCAGTCCAGCGGGCGATTGGCTGCTCGACAATTTCTACATCGTGCAGGAACACATCCGGGAGATTCGAACGAATCTGCCGGAGGGCTACTACCAGGAGCTGCCGAAGCTCGCAGGCGGATCGCTCGCCGGTTATCCGAGGGCGTACGAAGTTGCGATCGAGCTCATCGCGCATACCGAAGGGCACCTCGATCTCGATAACATCACGCTCTTCGTGCGCGAGTATCAGAAGATCTCGCCTATGCGAATGGGCGAGCTGTGGGCGATTCCGACAATGCTCCGCCTCGGCCTGGTCGAGAATATCCGGCGAATGGCGCTCCGCGTTTCAGCCCGGCTCAAGGAAGTGGAGTCGGCAGACGTCGCGGCGGCGAAGCTTCGCGAAGCGAGCGAGCGGTCACCCGAAGCACTTGCGCAGGCGCTCGCGCTCTTTGTGGACAACCACCCGAAGTTTACACCGACCTGGGTCGCGCGCTTTCTACAACAAGTCCGGTCCTATCAGACAAACTTCACCCCGCTGATCTGGCTGGAGCAGTGGATCGCGGAAGACGGGCCGAGCGCGGAAGAAGCGGCCACGCGCTCGAACCGGCGTGTTGCGCTTACCCAGGTCACGGTCGCCAATAGCATCACGAGCCTGCGCACGATTGCGCGACTCGATTGGAAAGATTTCGTCGAATCGCAAAGCACGACCGATCACGTTTTACGAATGGATCCGTCGGGCCACTACTCGGCGATGACTTTCGGCACGCGCGACCACTATCGCCACGTAGTCGAGCACATCGCGAAGCGAACGAAGCGTCCCGAAGAAGGTGTAGCTGAAGCCGCGCTCGCGCTTGCGCGGGAGTTTCGCACCAGTGGTGGACGCCGCTCGCACATCGGATTTTACCTCGTCGACAAAGGCCGGGCTCTGCTGGAAGAGCGTGTCGGCTACACGCCGCCGCCGGGTGAGTGGATACACCGGTGGACGATCCGGCATCCGAACACCGTTTACTTCGGCGGGATAACAGCGGTAACCCTCGTACTGCTAACGGCGCTCTTGAAATTCGTCGGAGTGCAATCCGTCGCGGGCCAGCTCGCCATCCTGCTGCTCGCGCTACTGCCTGCGAACGAGATGGCGATCAGCGTAGTGAATCAGCTGGTGACACTGCTGATGCCGCCGCGCACGCTGCCTAAGCTGAATTTGCGGGAGAACGGAATCTCCGAAGAGTACGCGACCGCTGTCGTTGTTCCGACGCTGTTTGGAAGCGTGCGCGCGGCCGAAGAGGCAATCGGCCACATCGAAGTGCAGTTCCTCGCAAATCGCGAAGACAACGTCCGGTTTGCGATTCTCAGCGACTTCACCGACTCGAAGGCAGAGCACGCTGAAGCGGACGAAGAAATTCTGCGCGAGGCAAAGAAGGGAATTGACGCGCTCAATGCGAAATATTCTCCCGACGGTCCGGGCGTGTTCCTGCTCTTCCACCGCCCGCGACTCTGGAATCCGAAGCAGGGCGTTTGGATGGGTTGGGAGCGCAAGCGCGGGAAGCTCGCGCAATTCAACAGATACCTGAGAGGCGAAGCGAGAGACGCCTTTACAACTATAGTAGGGGACACGCGCGCACTGGATCGGGTGCGGTATGTAATCACGCTCGATTCGGACACGGTGCTGCCGCGAGATGCCGCAGCGCTGCTCGTGGGCACCATCGCACACCCGCTCAACCGCGCCGAATACGATGAGACGGCCGGCAGGATCGTCGCCGGATACGGTATCGTGCAGCCGCGCGTAGGAGTATCGCTGACGAGCGCGCACCGATCTTATTTCGCGGCGGTGCACTCCGGGCACCCAGGCGTCGACCCTTACACTACCGCGGTCTCGGATGTGTACCAGGATCTCTATGCAGAAGGAAGCTTTACCGGAAAGGGGATTTACGACGTCGATGCGTTTGAGCGAGCAACGCACGGACGCTTCCCCGAGAACACGCTCCTCAGTCATGACCTCATCGAGGGCACTTACTCCCGCGCTGCGCTCGCGACGGATATCGAAGTTTACGACGACTATCCGACGCGGTACCTGACCTTCACGCGCCGCAAACATCGTTGGATTCGCGGCGACTGGCAGCTACTCGACTGGCTCACGCCGAAAGTGCCGGGTCCCGACGGGCCGGTCCCAAACCGATTGTCAGCGATATCGCGCTGGAAAATCTTCGACAATCTGCGCCGCAGTCTAATCGAGGTGTCGCAGTTAGCTCTGCTGTTGAGCGGGTGGTTCCTCATTCCGGGATCCGAGCTCAAGTGGACGCTCGTCGTTCTCTTCGCGATCGCGTTCCCATGGATGTTCTCGCTGTTCCTCGCGGCGATGCGTCCGCCGGAGGATCAGTCCTGGACTGCGTATTACGTCGCGGTGGCCCAGGACGCGGTCGCCAATGCCCAGCAGTTTGCGCTAGCCATCGCTTTCCTTCTGCACCAAGGGATCGTCTCCGTGGACGCAATCGTGCGCACACTGACACGCCTGTATTCCACGAAGCGAAATCTTCTCGAGTGGCAGACTGCGTCGCAGGTTGAGCGGTCGATGGGCGCGGGCTCGGCGCGCGAAGTGTGGAGAAGGATGTGGGCTGTCATCGCACTGTCCGCCGTGATCGGAGCCCTCGCCTTCGTTCACGACATCCACCTGCACGAAGTGGCCGGCGACGAAGCAAGGTTCCGGTTCGTCCTCGCCACTTTTCCGTTGCTGCTGCTCTGGTTGTCGAGCCCGAGTCTCGCGGCGGCACTGAGCCACCCGGCAATTCCCGGCGAAGCGCATCTCAGCGAAGCCGAGCGCAAGTCGGCGCTGCGCTATGCCAAGCTGCACTGGGCGTACTTCGAAGAATTCGTCACTGAAGAATCGCAGTGGCTCTCCCCGGACAACTTCCAGGAAGATCCCGAGCCCGTAGTGGCGCTGCGTACATCTCCGACGAACATCGGACTGCAGCTGCTTTCGACGGTGTCGGCGGCGGACCTCGGCTTCATTTCGCGCTCCGACATGATCGAGCGTATGGAGCGTGTGTTCCGATCGCTCGAGCGGATGCGGCGCTACCGCGGACATTTCTTCAATTGGTACGATCTCGGGGATCTACGGGTACTCGAGCCCGCGTACGTATCAACGGTGGATAGCGGCAACTTCGCGGGGCATCTCCTCGCGTTGAAGCAGGCCTGTTTCGAGATGATGGGTGACGGAAAGTCGAGTGAAGAGGACCGGAAGCGCTTGAACGCGATTGCGGAGCGAGCGCACGCGTACGCGATGGAGATGGACTTCAAGTTCCTATATGACGATCGGCGAAAGCTGTTTTCGATCGGCTATCAAGTCGGAGCGAACACGGTCGACAGCTCGTACTACGACCTGCTCGCCTCGGAGTCGCGTCTCGCTTCATTCGTGGCGATCGCAAAGGACGACGTGTCCGTCGATCATTGGTTCAGGCTCGGGCGCTCCCTCACCGGCGATGCGTCCGCGCGTACACTGGTATCGTGGAGCGGCAGCATGTTCGAGTATCTGATGCCGGCGCTCGTGATGCAGACATTCCCCTTTACGCTGCTCGATCAGACACACCGCGGCGCGGTGAGGCAACAGATAGCGTACGGCGCGCAGCGCGGCGTGCCGTGGGGAATATCGGAGTCCGCATACAATGTTCGTGATCGCGCGCACGTGTATCAGTACCGCGCGTTCGGAGTTCCCGATCTCGCTCTTAAGCGCGGCCTGAGCAAAGAGCTTGTCATCGCGCCGTATGCGACGATGCTCGCGATGCTCATCGATCCAAAACAGTCGCTTCGGAACATGAGCGCGCTGGAATCGGAAGGCGCGCTAGGCCCTTACGGATTCCGCGATTCGATCGACTACACGAGGCCGGCACCAGGCTCCAGAAAAGCCGTCGTTTGCACGTACATGGCGCATCATGTCGGGATGAGCGTTGCCGCGCTGGACAACGCGCTCAACCGGCAGATCTGGCAGCGGAGGTTCCACAACGATCCGCTGGTGAGATCGGCCGAGCTTGTGTTGCACGAGAGAATTCCGCGCCGGCTGAACGTGCAGGACGCGCACGGCGATGACGTGGCTCGTGTGCCGACGGAAATGGAGAAGCCGGCGGTTCGCGAAATGGAAACGCCCCATACTCCGCAGCCAGTGGTGGCGATGCTGGGCAACGTTCCGTTCACGACGATGATCACCAACGCCGGCGGTGGATTCAGCAAATACGGCAATCTCGCGGTGACACGCTGGAGACACGACAGCACGCGCGACAACTACGGACAGTGGTGTTACGTGCGTGACACGGTGAGCGGCCAGGTATGGTCGGCCACCTTTCAGCCTACGGGCGTCGAGCCGCAGTGGTATCGCGCCCGCTTCGCAAGCGACCGCGTCACCTTCGTGCGGCGCGACAGCGGCATCGACACGCAAACCGAGATCGCAGTCGCTTCCGACGACGGCGCGGAGGTGCGACGCGTCACCCTCTTCAACAGAACGCCAGTTAGCCGCGAAATCGAGCTGACGAGCTACGCCGAGGTCGTGTTGTCGCCGGCGGACGCCGACCGCGCCCATCCCGCGTTCGGAAATCTCTTCGTCGAAACGGAGTGGCTCGAAGGCAGCGCGACACTGTTCGCCACACGACGGCCGCGATCAGCCACCGAAGCGCGCATGTGGTGCGCGCACGTCGTCGCAGTCGGTCCACAATCGATGGCAGCGATTACCTGCGAAACGGACCGCGCAAAATTCATCGGCCGCGGCAGGTCGGTGAGAAATCCGGGAGCGCTCGATGTCGGTGCAGAGCTATCGGGAACCGTCGGCGCCGTTCTCGATCCGATTTTCTCCCTGCGCGTGAAGGTACGCATTCCTCCAAACTCTTCGGCGGAGGTCGCGTTCACGACGTTCGTCACCGATTCGAAAGAGCGCGCATTGGCGCTCGCCGATTTGTATCACGATCCTTACAGCGCACGTCGTGCGCTGGATCTTTCCTGGGCGCACACACAGGCAGAGCTTCGCGATCTCGGCATCACTCCGGCCGACGCGGCGCTTTATCAGGATCTCGCGGGACATTTGGTGTTCCCGCACCCCGGATTCCGTCCGGCGCAGAGCGCAGTCGAACAGAATCGCCTCGGGCAGGAAGATTTGTGGTCGCACGGAATCTCAGGCGACTGGCCCATTCTGCTGGCGACGATCGATTCGCCGGTAGGGCTGCCAAGCGTTCGCCAGCTGCTGCGCACGCACCACTACTGGAGATTGAAGGGAATCACCTGCGACCTCGTGATTCTCAACATGCATCCGGTGACCTATCTGCAGGAGCTGAACGACGAGCTCCTCACTACGGTCCTGGCGTCGAGTGAAGCGGGATTGCTCGATCGTCCGGGCGGCGTTTTCATCCGGCGAGCTGATGTGCTGAATCCGGAGGACATAACGCTTCTCAAGTCTATGGCGCGCGTACAAGTCGATTGCGACGGTCTGGGTCTCGGAAACTTCCTGGAGTTTCCCGGAGTTGAAGACAGATATCCGCCCCGTCTCGATGTTCTCAACCGCGACATCGTGCCCCTTGGCACCGCCCCGGTGCGGCCGAAGCTGGTGGCGAGCGGCGAGAACCTCGAGGCATTCAACGGCATCGGCGGTTTCAACATGGAAGGCGAGTACGAGATTCGCCTTACCGGAGCGGAGCTTCCGCCGGCACCGTGGGTGAATGTGATCGGAAACCCCGCGGGCGGATTTTGCGTGAGCGAATCCGGCTGCGGAGCGACTTGGGCGGGGAATAGCTACTTCTTCCGCCTCACTCCGTGGCATAACGATCCGGTTCGTGATCCGAGCAGTGACTGCATTTACATTCGCGACGACGAAGACGGCAGCGTGTGGACGCCGACCCCTGCGCCGGTGCGCGAGCCCGTTCCCTACAACGTACGGCACGGTGCGGGCTACTCGGTGTTCGACCACAAGCACGACGGAGTTACGTCTTCGTTGCGAGTTGGTATGGATGAGCATGACGCGGTGAAGATCAGCATTCTCACTCTCACGAACGAAGGAACCTCACCGCGCAAACTGACGCTGACCTGGTATGTCGAGTGGGTGCTCGGCGTGACCCGCGAGCAGACGCAGTATCACGTTCGTACCGCGTTCGACGAGAAGACGCAATCAATGTTCGCGCGAAACTATTTTGACCCGCAGTTCGCGCGACATGTCGCGTTCGCATCCGTGACAGAGTTGGTGATGTCCTATACAGCCGACCGGCGGGAATTCCTTGGACGCAACGGAACGCCGGCAAGCCCGGCAGCGGTGCAGCGCAGCGGACTTTCCGGCTCGGTCGGCGTAACGATCGACCCGTGCGGCGTTCTCCAGTTCCCCGTAACACTCGCCCCGGGAGAGACGCACGAAATTGTGACGCTCCTCGGCGCCGGCGAGTCGGAAGACGCCGCCCGCGAAACGCTTAACCGCCTGCGCCCGAAAGGTGCGGCGTCAGCCGCTCTCGACCGAGCGATCGAGCGCTGGGAAAACCGTCTCACCACAATCCGCGTCACGACGCCGGAGCCGACGTTCGATCTGATGGCAAACCAGTGGTCGCTCTATCAAGCACTTTCCTGCCGGATGTGGGCGCGCTCCGCGCTGTACCAGTCGAGCGGCGCCTTCGGCTTCCGCGATCAGCTGCAGGATGTGATGGCGTTCGTGTACAGCGATCCTGCGCTCGCGCGGGAGCACATTCTGCGTGCGGCGGGAAGACAGTTCGTCGAAGGCGACGTGCAGCACTGGTGGCACCCGCAAAGCGGGCGCGGGGTGCGCACCCGATTTTCCGACGATCTCGCGTGGCTCCCCTACGTCGTCGATCACTATATCCAGACGACCGGCGACACCGGGATCCTCGATGAGCAGGTGATGTACATCACGATGCGCCAGCTAGATCCGGACGAGCACGAGATCTACGATTTGCCGCAGCCTTCGAATGAGATGGGATCGATCTATGACCATTGCATACGCGCTTTGCGAAAAGCCTGCACAAAGGGAGTGCACGGACTGCCGCTGATCGGCAGTGGCGATTGGAACGACGGCATGAGCCGCGTTGGCATCGAAGGAAAAGGAGAGAGTGTTTGGCTTGCATGGTTCCTTGTCGCAACGCTGCGCGAATTTGCGAAGCACAGCACAACGCGAGGCGACACTTCAACCACGGAGTGGCTGCGCGGAGAGGCGGACGCATACAAGAGCGCGGTCGAAGCAGGCGCGTGGGACGGAGCGTGGTACCGGCGCGCGTATTTCGACGATGGCTCCGCATTGGGCTCGAGCACGAGCGACGAGTGCAAGATCGACTCGATCGCGCAGAGCTGGAGCGTTATCTCAGCGGCCGGCGATGCGGTGCGCGCGCGCACAGCGATGAAGTCGTTCAACGAACATCTCGTTCTGGACAGCGAGCGCCTCCTCCTATTGTTGAAGCCACCGTTCGACAAGACGACACACGATCCGGGATACATCCAAGGCTACCTGCCCGGCGTCAGAGAAAACGGTGCGCAGTACACTCACGCTGCACTGTGGGCGGCTATGGCGACGGCATTATCGGGCGACGGCAATCGCGCAGTGGAGCTTTTCCAGATGCTTAACCCGATCACGCATGCGAGTACGCCCGAGGCAGTTCAGAGATACAAGGTAGAGCCGTATGTGATTTCTGCCGACGTATATACCGCCGAAGGGCACAGAGGCCGAGGTGGCTGGAGCTGGTACACGGGCTCGGCGAGCTGGGTGTATAGGATTGCGCTCGAAGCGATTCTCGGATTCAAGAAGCGCGGCAGCATGCTTTACATCGAGCCCTGCGTCCCCGAAGCGTGGAAGGAATTCTCGATCGATTATCGGTTTGGAAGCGCGACGTATTCCATTCGGGTGGTCAATCCGAAAGGATTACAGAAAGCGGCGACGCAACTTTCACTCGACGGGCGGGACCTGGACGGCGCCCTACCGCTCGAAGATGACGGACGCGCGCACGCGGTAGTCGCTACGATGGTCGCGGATCGGAAGGCGCAGGTTGTAGCGGCGCGATAGCGGGCCCGTTAATGACTTTGCCGTAAGGATCGAAGCGGGAGCCGTGACACGGACAATCCCACGATTTCTCAGTCGAATTCCAATCCACGATACAATAGAGATGCGTGCAAACGGCGGAGCGCTCGTGGATGGTGCCGCTCTCGTCCTTGTAGACGGCAACTTTCTTTGATCCGCGCCGCATGACGGCGCCTTCGCCCGGGGCGATCTGCGAAGCGTCGGTCACGTCGCCTTCGGTAAGCCAGTCTTTGTATTGCTTGGCGACATTAACATTTTCCTTCACATAATCACTCGCGGCGCCAAGTTTCACACGCGACGGGTCGTACAGCGCCGCCCACGGATTCTTTAAGCCGAGCACAAGGTCTGTGAGAAGAATTCCCGCGATAGTGCCGTGCGTCATCCCGTTGCCGGAATCGCCGGTGGCAACGAAGATGTGTTTGTCGGTTCCGGGGTTTCTTCCGATGTAGCCCATGTAATCCACAGGCTCCATCACCTGCCCGGACCAGCGATACTCGACCGACTGTATCATGGGGAAGTGCTTTCGCGACCACTCTTCGAGACGGCCGAACCGGACGGCGCTGTCATCGGCTTGGCCGGTCTTATGGTCTTCGCCGCCGACGATGAGGATTTCGGAATCCGCTGCGTTCGGCGCATCCTGAAGCCGGATGTAGTGATATGGATCCGGCGTGTCCCAATACAGTCCGCGCGGAATCGATCCCTTGGGTACCAGGCAGCCGATTACATACGTTCGATAGGCTGCCTGCTTGTTGTGAATGATGAGCCAATCATTCACAGGCGTGTTGGTGGCGACGATGATGGAATCGGCGGTGATGACATGTCCATCGGCGGTCGTGACTTCGGCCGGCTCGCCGTCGACGATCTTATCCGCGTGTGTTCCGCAGTAAATCTTTCCGCCGTCGCGAAGAATGGCGCGCGTGAGACCGTTCAAATATTTCAGCGGATGGAACTGCGCCTGTCGAGGAAACTTGAGCGCTGGTCCCGATTCGAAGGGAACTCCGGGAATCTTGTCCACCATCTCCGTGTCGAGTCCCGCACCCCGAGTGGATTGATGCTCGCGGTCGAGCGCTTTCTTCTTGCTGTCGCCGCCGAGGAAGAGATATCCGTCGAGACGCTCGAAGTCACAGTCAATCTCCTCGAGCGATGCGATATTCTCCACTCGGTCGATCGCGGCGGAGTGCGATTCGGCGGCGATGCGGGCGCCGTCTTTTCCGTGGAGCTTTTCGATCTCGTAGTAACGGTCATCGAGCGCGGCAGTGAGATGAGCCGTCGTGCGCCCGGTTTCGCCGCCCGCAATTGGCCCATCGTCGATGACGACGACGGACCTTCCCGTCCTGGCCAAAAGATATGCGCACGTCATTCCGGCAATGCCGGCTCCGACAATACAAACATTTACTCTTATGTCGCGGTCGAGTGGTGAAAATTGGGGCAGGCCTGTTTCCATCCAAACGGATGTCGTACGACCGGAATCGCTGGGCATATCAGTGCGTTGGTTTGGGGATACGATCTCAACAGGAGAGCCGCGCATACCACATGCCAACCGGTATGGACGCGATCTGCGCCAATTAGTGGTCGAAGCTACCGGCCTTTGTCTCGCAGCACCGCGCGAACGGGCGCCGCGTCCAGTGCCATGATCTTCAGCGGAAACGCGATCAGGTCGTAATCGCCGGAGGAAATGCGGCGAAGATCGAGGTTTTCCAGGATGCACGCGTTTCCAGCGAAAAGCATGTGATGCACGGGGAGACTCTTGCTTTCTCTCGAATCGACGGACGGGCAGTCGACGCCGAGGAGGACGAGCCCCCGACCGAGCAGAGTCCGCGTGCAACTCTCCGAAAGCGTTGGCCAATCTTCCGGAAATTCCGACCCGGCAATCGATCGGCTCGTACGGAGAAGCAGTCTTGTGATTTCCCGTTCCGGTGAGACTCCATCGAGCATGTCGATCGAGATCTCCTCCGTAAACGAGCTGACATCGATTACGGTAGCGGGGCCGCAGAATGCATCGAGCGGAAGCTCGTGCGTGCCCGGCCAACCATCACGGACGTGGAGCGGCGCGTCCGCATGCGTGCCGACGTGCGGACTGGTAGCGATTGCGGAGACGTTCACACTCTGGCCACCGGTGATCGTCGAAGGCCAACCGCAACTATATGGTGTATCGCCGGGCCACTCCGGCGTGCCTGGACCGAGGGTGACGCTGATGTCACGAAGACGTGGCTTTGAGTCAGGAAACAAGTTTCTTGGCTGCTTCGACGATTTTCTCGACCGTCAATCCGAGCTCCTTGTAAATCGTCAAGTACGGCGCGGACGCGCCGAAGCGATCGATACCGAGGATGACGCCGTTGTCGCCGACCCAACGTTGCCACGACATCGGGTGCGCGGCTTCCATTGCGATGCGCGGAATTCCGGGAATGAGAACGCGGTCGCGATATGCGGCATCCTGTCGCGCAAAAATCTCGTGGCTTGGCATGCTCACGGCGCGCGCGCGAATGCCTTCGGCCTCGAGCTTCTTTTGCGCATCGAGGACGAGGCCGACTTCCGATCCGCTAGACATGAGCACGACCTGTGGCCTTCCACCGGTCGCATCGGCGAGAACGTAGGCACCCTTTAGAGTTCCCGACGCGGCGCCGTATGCCGATCTGTCAATGAACGAAAGCTTCTGCCGGGTGAGCACGAGCGCAGTCGGGCCGTGCTGATTCGTTAGTGCAGCACGCCACGCTTCTGCCGTTTCGGATGCGTCAGCGGGCCGGATGAGGGTGATCTCCGGGATGGCGCGCAGCGCGGAAAGCTGCTCGATGGGCTGATGTGTCGGCCCGTCTTCGCCGAGGCCGATGGAATCGTGCGTGAAGACGTAGATCACCTGGCGTTTCATGAACGAAGCAAGACGGATCGGCGGGCGCATGTAATCGGAGAAGATCAAGAAAGTCGCGCCATAAGGAATGACACCGCCGTGGAGCGACATTCCGTTCATCACCGATCCCATACCGTGCTCGCGGATTCCAAAATGGAAATTGCGTCCGGCGTAATTCTCGGCGCTGAAGCTCTCCTCATCCTTGATGATTGTATTCGTCGAGGTGGCGAGATCGGCTGAGCCGCCGAGCAGCTCCGGGAGCTTGGAAGCGATGGCATCAATAACGATTCCGGACGCAGCGCGACTGGCCACATTTCCGTCCTTCGCCGTGAAAACAGGAAGCGCAGATTCCCATCCATCGGGCAGCTTCCCGGCAAGGCGGCGCTCGAGCTCCGTGGCGAGGGCGGGGTTCGCTGCACGGAACGTCGCATAGCGCCCATCCCACTCGCTCCGCGCGGTCGCGCGAGATGCTGCTGCGTCACGCCACCAATTCAAAGCTTCCGGGGCAACGAAGAACGGCTCCTGCGAGGGGTAGCCGAGCGCTTCCTTCGTCAGCTGGATCTCGTCGGGGCCGAGAGGCGAGCCATGTGCTTCCGCAGTGTCGTGCTTGTTCGGACTGCCGAAGCCAATGTGCGAGCGTACCACAATGAGCGACGGCTTGGACGTCTCCGCTTTCGCGGCGTCTATGGCACGATCGAGCGCGTCGAGATCATTGATGTCAGGCACACACTGCGTATGCCAGCCGCATGCGGCAAATCGATCGGCGGTATTGTCGGTAAACGTGAGGGCGGTATCGCCCTCAATCGTGATATGGTTGTCATCGTAAAAGCCGATGAGCTTGCCGAGCTTGAGATGACCGCCGAACGATGCGACTTCGTGAGAGATGCCTTCCATCATGTCGCCATCACTGGCGATGAAGTACGTATGGTGGTCGATGATCTTGTCGTCGCCGCGGTTGAACACCGCACCGAGGTGCGCCTCGCCAACCGCCATGCCGACTGCGTTGCCGACTCCCTGGCCGAGCGGGCCGGTCGTAGTCTCAACGCCGGGCGTGTAGCCGTATTCGGGGTGTCCCGGGGTTTTGCTCTCCCACTGCCGAAACTGCTTGAGATCTTCAAGCGAGAGATCGTAACCTGTAAGGTAGAGCACGCTGTACAACAACATCGACGCGTGACCGCACGAGAGAATGAAGCGGTCGCGGTTCATCCACTCCGGATCTTTCGGATCGTAGCGAAGGTGACGCGACCACAGCACGTACGCGAGCGGAGCGAGCGCCATCGGCGTTCCCGGATGGCCGGAGTCTGCTTTCTGCACCGCGTCCATGGCGAGCACGCGGATCGCGTTGATGCATAGCTTCTGCAGCTCGGCGTCGTTTGAGGACTGCGCAGCTTTCTTGGGAGCGGTGTCGGGAAATGAGTTCATCGGCGGGGGCGTTTCTTAGTGTGGCGGTGGCTGTGTTCCATCTGAAAAACTAGCCGCTCCGCTCTGCGGCTGCATCTGAAACCGACGCTCCAGCGACCTTCACGCGTTGGGTCCTTTGAGCTCCAGCGCGGGATGGATGTTCGGCAGTAGTGCCTCGATCTCGAATCGCCGTGGCTCGAGCCAATCCGGAAGCTTGAGCGCGGTGCCAAGTGATTCGAGTTTTTCATCGACGCAAAATCCAGGCGGATCGGTGGCAATCTCGAAGAGCACCCCGCTCGGCTCGCGGAAGTAGATGGACTTGAAGTAGTCGCGGTCCAGCACTGGAGTTACGCTCAAACCCGCCGCGGCAATTTCGGTGCGGGCTTCCAGCTGCTCCGCATCGTCGCGCGCGCGAAAGGCGACGTGATGCACTGTGCCGGCGCCCATCATCCCCGCCCATAGACCGGGCACGCAGCGAAGATCCACAATAGTGCCGGAACCTTCGTCGCCGGATGCATAGCGAAATACGCTTCCTTGTTCGCGCACGAGTCGGAATCCAAGTGAAGCGCTAAGAATCTTGCCAGTAGCTTCACAAGACTCCTGCCAGAGCGTCACCGAAAAAAGTCCGCGGATCGAATGCTCGGCGGGGATACCCGTTCCGTCCCATCCCGGGCGGGACTCGGCGGCAGGGTGCGCGACGAGCTCGGCCATGAAACCATCGTGATCCTTGAAGGCAACGACGCGCTCGTCTTCATAGCGTGTCTGAGGCGGGGTGAACTCCACCCGCTTGTTGATGAATCGCTCGATCCAAAACCCGAGGGCGCTAGGAGCGATGGCAAAAGACGTTACTGCGACCTGGCCGGTTCCCTGGCGTCCGCGGCGAGTATCAGGCCAAGGGAAGAAAGTGAGGATCGTTCCCGGATGACCACCCTCATCTCCGAAATAAAAATGATAAGTCGTAGGGTCATCAAAATTGACCGTGCGCTTCACCAAGCGCAGGCCAAGTATACCGGCGTAAAAGTCTACGTTACGCTGGGGATCACCGGCGATTCCGGTAACGTGGTGAATGCCGGCGGTCGCGAAGCTCAAGAAGCACTATCCAGATAGAAACGCGGTACTACTTGGAGTCGCCTTTGGGCTTGCCGCCATCTCCGCCGTATCCGCTTTTGTGCTCTGTGGGATGAGAGGGCGTATCCTCCGGATTGGGTCGGCCGGAGTGCGTGCTCCCATCTCCGTCGGCCTGTTTTCCGGGCGCCGGGCTCTTCGATGGTTTGTCCTGCGGCATTGCGAATTCCTTTGATGAGATGAGTCTGCTTCGAGCAACGGTTATGCCGTCTGCCGATGTTTACTTGTTTGGGTGCAGAATACGATCGATTTGGTCGCGCGCGTCGAGGATGTGAAGCCGTGTTTCGCGATCGGCGGCGCGGGGGAGTGCGGAACGCAGCTGCGAATCCAGATCGAGGAGCTCCCCGCGTAATAGAGCGCGCGCATCGGTCGATCCCACGCGCCGGCCGAGGAAAATCTGAACGCCGAATGCGCCCGCGTTCGGGGCAGGCGCCAAACGGCTGCCGATCAAATCGATTTGTGTGCGCTGGAGGTTGCGGCGGAACGGATCGATGACGACTCGACCGCGGCCGAGCTCGCTCCAGATGCCGGTGCGAACGTCAGACAGCATTTCAGAAAGCGAGTAGACCGCTCGCGAGTTACCGGCGAGCGCTTCGTACTCGACGAGACGAGCCATACGCGAGACGTTGAGCAAGCTGCCGAGCACCTCCGACTGAGCGCCACGGATCCGGTCGAGAGCGCCTTCAGGCTCAATGCGCCGGAGGATTCGCTCATCGAGGAGATACGTCGGCGTCCGGAACGCGTTGTCGAGAAGGAAGCGCACGGCAGCCTGCTGCTTCCCGCGCGGGAGAGGGATAAACCGCGCCCCCGGCTGAGTCGCGTATTTCTCTCGCGTTTCCGCGCCGCCGACGATGTTTGTGACGTGATTCATCTCAATCGTCCATTGCTCCACAACAGCCGAGTAGAGCGATTCGAGGTCGTTATTGTTTCCAGTCGCTCTTTCAGTCGCAGGGATGAGCATCGGCACGACGCGCTTGATGTTACGGAGACCGTAACCCGTCGACGCGATCGCATCGGCGTCTCCGACTGCTTCCGTTTGTTCCGCGTAGTCTGCGCCCTGACTTCGCGACGTGGAGAAACGAAGCCAGGGAACGGAATCCTGCATTCGGGCCCAGGAATCCAGAACCGGTTTTTCATCTTCGGGTGTACGCGCGCCGGGCACCGGTTTGTAGCCCCACATCGTGGCGAAGATATCGTACGGGCCAACGCGAGCAACCAAGTCGTTCGGGGCAATGCGATCCTCAGGCTGCGCGACGTAGTCGTAGCGCACGTAATCCATGATGCTGGGCGAGTATCCCATGCGGTGAACCCAGGATGCGCTCCGCACGGAATCTGCGGGATACATCGCGCTCGACTTGAAGTTATGCGACAAGCCGAGCGTGTGTCCGACCTCATGCGCGACGAGCGATTGCAGAAGCCGGCCCATCAACGAATCGGGCAGCGGGAGCTTCGCTGCGCGAGGATCGAGAGGAGCGACCTGCGTGAAATACCACGAGCGCTCCTGGTTGAGAATGTTGTGATAGATGGCGATCGAGCCGTTGAGAATCTCTCCGGTCCGGGGATCGTGCACATGAGGGCCGTAAGCGTTCTCGATGGTAGACGCGACCCATCGCACCACACTGTATCGCACATCCTCCGCCGACCAATCGGGATCGTTGGATGCTGTCGGCGCGTCCCGCGCGACGATGGCATTCGTAAATCCCGCCGCCTCAAAAGCCTTTTGCCATTCCTCGACGCCCCGCTTTATCCACGGCCTCCACTGTGCGGGCGTGGCGGGGTCGATGTAGTAGGTGATTGGCTTTACGGGATCCGACATCGCAGCACCGGAATTCTTTTTCTCGAGACGGTAGCGTGTGATGTAGCTCACGCGCGCAGCGCGATGCTCGGCCGTCCCAAAATCGGTGTGACTGACGGCGAAGAAACCAACGCGGTCGTCGAAGATGCGCGCCATCATCAGCCGCTCCGGCAGACGAATCATGCTCCAGTGCGCGAGAACGCTGACCGCATCCGGCTGCCCTCCTGCGCCGGAGCCGCGGCTGCTGGGTGGCGTGTAGGTCTGGGTCGCTTCGACTTCGACGTTATCCGGGAAAGCGACCGCATTTTCGACAAAGGAACGGCGCTCGTCGATGGAGCTGCGGCTTCCGGAGAATTCCGGCAAACTACTGGTGTAGAGGCGGGCGACGTCGATGACAGGAGCGCTGTCAGGGCCGAACGTCTCGATGTTGAAGACGCCTACAATCGGTGGATAGTTGGAGTTGGATACTGCTTGGTAGACGGGCAAGGCGGAATCAGCCGTGATCTCGAAGCTCGGGCTGCGCAGAATCACCCGCATCCCCTGGCGCTCCCACCGGAGAATACGCTCCGCGAATTCATCGCCGCCGTATGAGCTGACGCTTGGATCGTTCGCGGATCGCGCAAGGCGGCCGACGAGGAGCATGTCGCGATTGAGCTCGCGGCGCGGAATCTCGAAGTAGAGTTTTTCGCCGACGCGGTGAGTGACGAAAAGCCCGCGGCGTGTTTTGGCATCTCTCGTGATGACGCGAACGTATGGGCGGAGAGGCGGCGTCGGTGAAGCCGCGCTATCGTCTGCGCTAGGCGGAAGCTTTCGCGCCGGAGGGGGCGTTGAGGCGCGGAAGTAGAAGCATCCGCTCGCGGTCGTAACCAGCGCCGCGAGCGAGAGGGATCGGAGAACGGATTTCATAGCGGTGGGCTAAGTGCTGCTGCTGTTTTACGCCGAGGGCCCTTCGGTGACTGCCATGCCCATCGAGTGATACCCCTTATCGACGTAAACGATGGTGCCGGTGATGCCGGCAGCGAGGTCGCTAGAGAGAAAAGCCGCGACGCTGCCGACCTCGTCCGCGCGAAGAGGCTCGGTGAGCGGCGAGTTTGCCGAGCAATACTCGACCATTTTTTGAATGATGCCGATGGCGCTCGCGGCGCGCGACGCCCACGGGCCGGCAGAAATCGAGTTCACCCTGACGCCGTACTTGCGGCCCGCCTCGAAGGCGAGCACGCGCGTGTCGCTCTCCAGTGCCGCTTTCGCGGACGACATGCCACCGCCGTAGCCCGGAATCGCGCGCTCACTTGCCATGTAAGTGAGCGAGAGAAATGATCCGCCCTTCTTCATGAGAGGGGAGAGCCGGCTCACCATGGAAACGAGCGAATATGCGCTGACACCAACCGCGGAGAGGTATCCGGCGCGGCTCGTCTCGATGAGAGGCTTTTTGACTTCGGACCCGTTCGCGAGGGAGTGCACCACGATGTCGAGCGGCTGCGCGCCGAAATCCGCCCCCAGCTGCGCGGCCATTCCCTGAATGGAAAAATCGCCGGTGTCCTTGTAGCGCTTACTGGCTCTTACGTCCTCAGGCGCATCTTCCAGCGTGTCGTAGGCGGCATCGAGCGGGTAGATCTTTTCAAACTGCAGAAGAGATCCGTCGGAAAGCCGGCGCGACTCATCGATCTTCCCGCGCTCGAGAAGATTGTTGAAGATTGTAAGTGCGGGCGGCCACGTTCCCACGACAACGCTGGCACCCGCTTCGGCGAGCGATTTGGCGATGGCGAACCCGAAGCCACCGTCATCCGCAACTCCCGCAACGAGCGCGCGCTTGCCCTTGAGGTCAATACTGAGCATTCGGGTTATATCGCAGATTGACCCAAGCTTCACAAGGGGCGCGCGCCCTGGTCGCGGCATGCGATGGGGTGGGATATTTGCTTTCAGCGATCTCCCCTAGCCCATACTTCAAGAATGCGACGCAAGAGATTTGTCCGGCATCTGGTTGCGGGTTGTGCGGCAGCAGCGATTGCGGGTTCAGCGGTGTCGGCTCAAGTGTCAGACACGATCTACCGCAAGACGCCGCTAATCACGTCGAAGGACTTTGTGCTTGTCACGGGGTTTGGAGTAGCCACCGCCGCAGCGGCTCCGCTCGACCGTTATTTCGCGAGACGCCTGCAGGACTCCGCCATGCAATCGAACCGTTGGCTGCATGGAGCGGCAACAGGTTTCCGCATTTTGGGGTCGCAAGGGTCGTTGGCAGCAGGAGCAGGCTTGTATCTGGTGGGCAAGGTGTCGAAGAAAAACCGGACGGCAGATCTCGGCCTACACAGCCTCGAAGGGATGATCGCCGCCGATCTCGTTTCCACTGGAATGAAAGTGATCTTCGGGCGTGCGCGTCCGTTCGCCGACATTTCGAATAATCATGACTTTCAGCTCTTTCGCGGGTTGAAAGACGACAAGTACCGGTCTTTCCCGTCGGGCCACGCCACGAACGCTTTTGCGTTTGCATCTACCGTATCTCAAGAAACGGAGATGTGGTGGCCGAGATCGCGGTGGTACATCGGTCCGGTGATGTACGGTGGCGCGACGCTCGTCGGATTATCGCGCATGTACAACAACCAGCACTGGGCGAGTGATGTGATTGGCGGCGCCGCAGTGGGCACTATAATCGGTCTCAAGGTCGTCAAATTCCAGCATTCGCATCCGGGTAACCGGGTCGATCGCGCTTTGCTTTCAGTGAACATTTTTCCGTCTGCAGCAGGCGGTAGGCCGCATATCTCCCTCGGCTTCTAGAAGGTGCAGTCTGAGGGCATTTTCATTCTTGCGGAGCTCAAGGGTGAGGCCGGCCGAAAGATCCGTGAGATCAACGAGAAATACGATCCGCGTCTCGCGCGGTACAAGCCGCCACACCTAACGATTACGGGCTCGAGCGGCGTCGGCCCGATTCCGACAAGCGTACCCGTGGAAGAGCTGCGCAAAAAACTCGAACCGGTGGCGAGCACAACGCCCGTGCTGGAGCTACCCCTCTTTCCCGCGCAGCGATTTCTGCAGACGAACATCGTCGTGCTTCCCCTCGATCATCACGGCCCGCTGCGGGAGCTGCACGATCGCATTGCGACAAGCGGCCTGCCCTTTGCCCGTTCAAGGCATACGTTTAGCCCACACTGCACTCTGAGTCTGTATGTCACGCAGGCGCCGGCCGCAGAGCAGGAATTGCTACGGACGATTATCAACGACCGGGTGATCATTGATTCAATCCAACTCTTTCACACGCGTGATCCACAGCCTTCGCGGCTATTACTCGAGCTCCCGCTGACCGGTGGACGCTAGACTGATCGAAGTGATGTGGAGGCGCACTTGGATGCGCCTGATAGGGAAGTCACTTCCCGGCCCGAGATCCGCGGAGCTGCCGCTTCCGCTTTCGGCAGACACGCGCGTGCTCTTCATCAGGTACGAGCGCATCGGAGACATGATCATGGCGACGTCGATCATAAGGGCGATCGCCGAAGCGATTCCGGGCGGGAAGGTAGATGTGCTTGCCACACCCGCGACGGCGCCCGTGTTGGAAAACAATCCGCACGTCGGCGAAGTGCTCAAGCTCGACCGCTCGTCGTGGAGCAGTTATGGCGCACTTATGAAGCCGCTTCGGAGTGCGCGTTACCAAGTAATGGTGGACGGCAGGCTTAATAATCCGCCGGTGTTCACATCAACACCGCTCTTGATGCTGACTGGGCGGACCCGGTACCGCATTGGATCGGGCGGTGGGCAGAACGCGAAGATCTACAATGTCTGCGTGCCGGAGTACGACCGGAGCATTCATTATATAGAGGGCTCTAAATCGCTTGCGGTGCCGTTCGGGGTCGATCCTTCGAAAGTGGACTGGCAGCCGGAAATCTTTCTGACCGCGAGCGAGCGTGAGAAGGCAGAGGATGCGTGGCGGCATGCGGAGAAGCCTCGCCAGCCCGGGGAGGAAAGTAGCTCGACAAAGCGACTGCTGGTGAACCTCTCGGCGTCCGAACCGAAGCGGCGCTGGCCGGACGGAAAATTCATTGCGACTCTGCGCACTGCCCGCGCGGGATACCCGCATCTGACTGTCGTGGTAATGGGCTTGCCCTCAGAATGGAAAAGCGTCCAGCATGTAGCGGAATCCGTGCAGGGTCTCGCCGTCGCTACACCTAGTCTGCGCGATGCATTCGGGCTCGTCGGTACAGCCGAAATGGTATTCACGCCCGACACGAGCATCTCGCACGCCGCGTCCGCGTTCAGAAAACCGGCGCTGGTTCTTCTTAAGCGCGAGCACCGGCCTTACGCGCCGTACAACACGCCGGGTGAGATTATCGCGTGGGGAGAGAACCAGATCTCGATGCTCCCCCACGAGCGAGTGAGTGCGGCACTTTTCGCGCTGATATCCAAGTTCGGTTAGTACAGCGGCACCGTTAATATTCCCGCATGCCTCCGCAATTCATCTATGTAATGAAGGACCTGCGCAAAGTCGTCCCGCCATCGCGGGAGATTCTGCGCGGTATTTGGCTGTCTTTTTATCCCGGCGCAAAAATTGGAGTGTTAGGCGCGAACGGCGCGGGAAAATCTTCACTCCTCCGAATCATGGCCGGGGTGGATCAGGATTTTCAGGGCGAGGCGTGGCCGCACGAAGGTACGCGTATCGGATACCTGTCGCAGGAGCCGCAGCTCGACGAAGAAAAAAACGTTCTCGAGAACGTCCAGGAAGCGGTGAAGCCGACGCTCGATCTCCTGAAAAAGTTCGAAGAGATCTCGAACAAGTTCGCGGAGCCGATGTCCGACGACGCGATGACGAAGCTGCTCGAGCAGCAGGCGAAGGTTCAGGAAAAGATCGACGCCGTGAACGCGTGGGACCTCGACCGGAAGATCGAGATTGCCATGGACGCGCTGCGCCTTCCCCCCGCAGACGCCGACGTAAAAAAGCTGTCAGGCGGAGAGCGCCGCCGGGTGGCGCTCTGCCGCACACTTCTCGAAGAGCCGGACATGCTTCTTCTGGATGAGCCGACCAACCACCTCGACGCGGAATCAGTGGCGTGGCTGGAGAGATATCTCGCCGAGTTTCCCGGAACCGTCGTCGCGGTAACGCACGACCGGTACTTTCTCGACAACGTCGCGGGCTGGATCCTGGAGCTGGATCGCGGGGCCGGCATTCCTTACGAAGGGAATTACACGTCCTGGCTCGACCAAAAGAGAACCCGCCTCGCAACCGAGGAGAAGCAGGCGTCCGCCAGGCAGCGCACTCTCGAGCGCGAGCTCGAGTGGGTGCGAATGTCGCCGCGTGCTAGACAGTCGAAGAGCAAAGCGCGCATTCAGAAATACGAAGAGCTGGCAACGGCGGCAGCGGACGAGAAGGTGATGCAGAACGAGATCATCATCCCGCCGCCTCCCCGGCTCGGCAATGACGTCGTGATAGCGAATGGCTTGAAGAAGGCGTACGGGGAGAAGGTTCTGCTGGATGGATTGTCGTTCTCACTTCCGCGCGGCGGCATTGTGGGAGTGATCGGCCCGAACGGAGCCGGCAAGACGACGTTGTTTCGAATGATTATGGGGGAGGAAAAGCCCGACGATGGTGATCTCACCGTTGGCGATACGGTGACCATCGCGTACATCGATCAGGGCCGGGAGCTGGACGGGAAGAAAACCGTTTACGACGAAGTGAGCGGAGGGACGGACCTCATTCAGGTCGGGAAGCGTGAGATGCAAGCGCGAGCGTATCTCGCGCAGTTCAACTTCAAGGGTCCGGACCAGCAGAAAAAAGTCAAAGATCTCTCGGGCGGTGAGCGGAACAGGCTGCATCTCGCCAAGCTCCTCAAGAGCGGCGGAAATCTGCTGCTGCTCGACGAGCCGACGAACGATTTAGATGTCGACACACTGCGCGCACTGGAAGAGGCGCTCGTCGGATTCGCCGGCTGCGCGGTTGTGATAACACACGACCGCTGGTTCCTTGACCGCGTCGCCACGCATATCCTCGCTTTCGAGGGAGACAGCGAGGCGGTATGGTTCGAGGGGAACTACCAGGCCTATAAAGAAGATTTGCGTAAGCGGAAGGGCGTCGATGCGGATCAGCCACATCGCGTGCAGTACAAGAAGCTCGTGCGATAATCGCGCGGGCGATCACGTTCTCAAGGAGTCTCATGCGCCCGCTCGGATGGATTGGGGTGGTACTTCTCGTGCTCGGCATAGCGATCGCTTCTGGCCGCGTGCCGTATCGTACGAGCACGAGCGAAATGCACGTAGGACCGATGAGCGTAAAATCGGAAGCCAAAGAATATCTACCGGCAACAGCCGGCATAGTGGTACTGCTGCTTGGCGCAGGACTTGTCTTCGCCGGCAGAAAACGCTCTTAGGCCGACGTTCCGCGCACGCAACGCTCGCGCGAAACCAAGCGCGCTTCGCGACGTTTTCCGGGCACTATATTGGCGCAGGTGAGAAAGAAATCCGTAGTATCCGGGCGCGTGAAAAAGAAATCGGCCGGATCTGCTGAGCGGTCGGGCCGAGTCTATGACTCTCTCCGCGCGCTCATCGTGCGCGGGCAACTCGCTCCCGGCGCGCGAATTCCCGAAGTGGACGTCGCGGCGCGCCTCGGCGTAAGCCGCACCCCGGTGCGCGCTGCTCTTCAAAGACTGGAACAGGAAGGCTACGTCGTGGCTTCCCCTACACAGCAGGCGCGCATGACCGTCGCGCCGCTAACAAAAAAAGATGTTCGCGAGCTGCTCCAAATCGTCGGAGAGCTCGAGGGCATTGCCGCTCGCGAAGCGGCAGGGCTCGAGAGCGCGGCGAGGGAGCGGGTAGCGAAGGAAATGGAGGCGCTGAACTCCAGCTTCAGGCGTGCCTCCGCGAGCAAAGATCCGGCGGGCGCGCTCTACGATCTCGACGAGAAATTCCACCGGCGCTATGTCGAAGCCGGCGCCGGGCCGCGACTCAAGGCAATTCACGATGCGGTGAAGCCTCAAGCGGAACGGTACATCCGGATGTATGTCGCGCTGCTTCTCGACACCGCGCCGACGGCAGGGAGTGAGCACGAAGCGATCGTCGAAGCGATTCGATCCGGGAGCCCGGCGGCAGCTCAGCGCGCGGTGCAGACCAATTGGCGCCACGCCGCCGACCGTATCGCGAAAGCAATCGAGGTGATGGGGGAGCAGGGGGAGCGCGGCTAACGGCGATTCAAGACACTCAGAGGGACAACCGGCGATGAACTTTCTCTTCACGACAGATCACAGACGTGCCGTCGTTGACATGCTTGGGGTGATCGCGATCGTGCATCTAAAGAACGGCTGGTGAAAGCCGGGCGAAATGGAATACCAGGGCAGGCCGGACGGAATGCCCGCTTGGGGCGGAAGGATATCCAACGACCAGATCTGGATGCTCACTGCGTATCTTCGCTCGCTTTCATCGAAGAACTTGAGCACGGAAAATTTCAGCGGGAAGACGATCGAGCGCACCGGTCACTGACGGTAAAAGCGCTCCCGGCGCGCACAACGCGCCGCCGGACGCTCGTGTGTACGCTGACCGACTACCTTATGTGACACGCCGTTCCGTTATCACTTCCGCAAGGTATTTCATCTGCCGTTTTCATCACTGAAGCTTCACCCGAGTCTCCAGCAGGGTCTCAAAGAGCTCGGATACGTTCGACCTACACCGATTCAAGCCGAGGCTATTCCGTCGGCACTTGAAGGAAAAGACGTTCTCGCGTGCGCGATGACCGGCAGCGGCAAGACTGCGGCCTTTCTTCTCCCCATTCTGCACAAGCTGATAGACAGACCGCGTGGCGCGACGCGCGCGCTCGTCATCACACCAACACGGGAGCTTGCTGCGCAAATTTTGGATGCACTGAACGGAATGGCGATTCACACGCCGCTCACCGCCGCTGCGATTTACGGCGGCGTCGGCATGGGTCCGCAGGAGCACGCGCTGCGCACGGGAGTGGATGTGCTCATCGCCACCCCCGGCCGTCTGCTCGACCATATGGGCAGACCCTACGCGCGGCTCAACAATATCGAGTTCCTCGTTCTCGACGAAGCGGACCGCATGCTCGACATGGGATTCCTGCCGGACATCAAGCGAATCATCAAGGCGGTGCCGGCAAAGCGTCAGACGCTTTTCTTCAGCGCGACGATGCCGCCACCGATCGAAGCACTGACGCGCGAGATGCTGAAACATCCGGTGCGCATCGATCAGGGCCGCCGCTCTACGCCGGCGGTCGGAATCACGCAGGCTATGTACCCGGTAAAGCAGGATCTCAAGACGCATCTGCTTCTCGCGCTCCTCAAGCGCGGCGACATGCCGCAGGCGCTCGTCTTCACGCGCACGAAGCATCGCGCGAACCGTCTTGCCGAGCAGCTGCTCAAAGCGGGAATTCGCGCCGACAGGATTCACGGCAACCGCTCGCAGCCGCAGCGAACAGCCGCGCTCGAAGGTTTTCGGAGCGGCAAGTACCGCGTGCTCGTGGCGACAGACATCGCCGCGCGCGGGATCGATATCGAAGCGCTCGGCCACGTCGTGAACTTCGACGTGCCTAAAGTCGCGGACGATTACATCCATCGCGTGGGAAGAACCGGGCGCGCTGAAGCGGTGGGTGACGCATTTACCTTCGTCGCTCCCGACGAGGAGAATGACATCCGGTCCATCGAGCGCGCGATCGGAAAACGCCTGCCCCGTGTAACGCTCCCTGATTTCGATTACAGCGCGCAGCCGGCGGGAAAATTCGAAGTTCCGCTCGGCGAGCGTATCGCTGCCATTCGCGCGAGGAAAGCGGACGATCGCGCCCGCTCAAAAGCTAAATCCGAGCGACGCGGTCACGCCGGCACCGCACAGCGCACCGAGCGAAAGCCGCAGGACTCGAATGCGCGCGGACCGCATCGCGGTGACAGCAAGCCGTCGAGACCGGGTGCTGGAGGAAAACCGGGCGGCCGTCCGGGACAAGCGAAGGGAAGGCAGAGAAATCGCTACCGCGACAAGTAGCATTCGATTTCTCATTGGCGCATTCTCAATTCTGGGATGCGCCTCGTGCGTGAAGGAGAAATCCGACCTTCCCGCGGACACATCGCATTCTGTTAGCGCTTCGGTTTCGCTGCCTAATGTGCTAAGCTCGACGTCATCAGTGGATTCCGCAGTGGCGCAACGCACCGACTCCACGACCGAGAATTCGTTGAGTGTCGTCACCCCTTCGCCGGCGCCGTTCTCCGACGCCGCCCTCGAAACGCTCCGCGACGAGCTGATCATTCCAGTCACCGGTGTGTTCTCGCGTGAGCTGAGAGACACGTTCACGGAAGCGCGGGGGTCGAACCGTGTGCATGACGCGATCGACATTCCCGCGCCACGGGGAACGCCGGTAATCGCCGCTACACCGGGAAGAGTGCTGAAGCTCTTTACGAGCAAGGCGGGAGGGCTGATGGTTTATGCCGCGGATTCTTCCGAGCGGTTCATTCTTATGTATGCGCATCTGGATGGCTACGCGCCCGATCTGATCGATGGAGCGCCGCTTAAGCGCGGACAAACAATCGGATCCGTAGGGACGACGGGAAACGCGCCGCCGAATGTTCCGCATCTGCATTTTGCAATCGCGCGATCCGCGGATATATCCAAGTGGTGGCAAGGCGCGGCGGTCAACCCTTACACACTGTTAAAAAACAAATAAGGGAGGATCGATGCGACCGTTCGTCTTCGT
>JACDDT010000024.1 GCA_013816855.1 Gemmatimonadaceae bacterium | reverse complement strand
CATCGCAAATATAGCCGAACATGAAAGTCATACATCTCTCTATAGCCGTCGCTTTTCTCTCCCTCGCGTGTACCGGAAACCACGACGCGTCCGCAGCCAAAGTGGCCCCGGATGCGACACAGCCCGGTCTGGACGCAGAGGCGAGCGCGTCGAGCACGACACCGGCCGCCGGGGGCAAAACCCTCGCGATGTCGGCGGGACCGCTCCCCCCGGGGTTGGATTCCGCGATCAAGGGACTCGTCCCGATTCGCGGCCTTTATCTCTATCGGTTCGCGCCACAGAACTGGAAGCGGCTCAACCATCTCATCGCCATCGCCGACTCGACCGAGATCAACGCTTTTGTAATCGACCTGAAGGACGAGTTTGGACTCAACTTCCACTCGAGCGATCCCGTCCTTCAGAAAAACGAAGGTACCCAGGTTAAAGTCGCGAACTTGAAAGTCGTCATTGATTCCATTCGCGCTCACGGAATTCTTCCCATTGCGCGAATCGTCGTCTTCAAGGACTCGGTCACGGCGCGTAACAATCCCGACCATACTATAAGAAAGACCGACGGCACGCCGTGGCACGACAAGAAGGGGCTTACCTGGGTCAATCCTTACGCGAATGCGATCTGGGAGTACAACATGCGCGTCGCCGAAGAAGCAGCGCGGATGGGCTTCGCGGAAGTGCAGTTCGACTACATCAGATTTCCCGAGCCCTACCCGAGCCTTCCTCAACAGGTTTTTCCGGAGCAGAAGGGGCGTAGCAAGCCGCAGGTCCTTTCCGAATTTCTTAACGCCGCGCGCGTGCGGATGAGCAAGCTTGGCGTGCGCACCACTGCGGATATTTTCGGGCTCGTCGCCACAGTCGGCGGTCCGCTCGAAGTAGGGCAATTCTGGGAGCCGATCGCGAAATCGGTGGACGTAATTCTGCCGATGACGTATCCGTCGCACTATCCGCACGGATCATTCGGAATCGCGCGCCCGAACGCCGAGCCGTATCAGGTGGTTCACATCGCGATCTCCAGGGCACGCGAGCGAAATGAGAAGATGGGGCTAACCGGCGAGCGCGTTCGCCCCTGGATCCAGGCATTCTCACTCGGCCAGCCAAAGTACGGGCCGGACCAGATCAACCAGCAGAAGCGCGCGATTTACGATTCCGGATTCGATGGATGGGTTCTTTGGGAGCCGGGCTCGAGGTACGACCAGTTCATTCCGGCCTTCGAGAAAACCCTGGTTTCGAGAAAGAAAAATCCACCGGTGCCACGTCCCGCGAACAAGCTGGACTGATTATGTCCGGCGGCATATTATGCCGCCATGCAGACCACCGTATCGATCCCCGGAATGAGCTCAGCGCATGCGGTAAGAGCTGTGTTCACCGCGCTCGCCGGAGTGAGCGGGATCGACCGGGCCGATGTCACCCCCGGCCGCGCGGTAATCGATCACGACGGAACGGTCACGGTTGATGCGATACGTGACGCGATCGCGGTCGTGGGATTCGAAATCGGAGAAGCGAAAGAGAACCGCCGAACACTCCCCATAGCGCCATGAAGACTCCGGTGAAATCTCCGGGCAAAGCGCCGGAGTACGAGGACGAGCAGAAGACATTCGCGGCGCTGATAGCGCCCGACATCATCGCGCTCCTCGAGGATGATCCCGCCAGCATCCCGATCGAGACGGAGGAGATGCACGCCGCCGATCTAGCGGACATCGTCGAGATGCTGCCGGCAGAGAAAGTCACCGCGTTCCTCAGCGCTCTCTCCACCGAGCGCGCGGCCGACGTTCTCGAGTATCTCAACGAAGATCTGCGCGCGGAGGTGCTCGAGGCGATGAGCGCGGGTCAGGCCGCGGCGCTCGTCACGGAGATGACGCCGGACGATCGCGCGGACGTGCTCGATGATCTGGAAGAGGAAAGTGCGGATGAGATTCTGGCGGCCATTCCAGCCGCTGAGCGCGCGGAAACGGAGAAGCTGCTCGCCTACGAGCCGGACACTGCCGGCGGACTGATGACAACGGAGTACGTCTCCGTTTCCGCAGAGATGCCGGTAGAGGAAGCACTCGCGGCGGTGCGACGGATTGCGAGATCCGAGCGCCGCGAAGCGATGAACGCGATTTATACGACCGATGCCGAGGGACATCTCAAGGGAGTGATGTCGCTACGCGAGCTGCTCGCCGCGCCGGAAGGCGGACGGGTCGCGGACATCGCGTGGGAAGAAGTGGTGAGCGTTCCTGCTACTGCCGACCGCGAGCTGGTCGCGAGGCTCACTCGCGAGTATGACCTCATCGCTATTCCCGTGGTGGACGATCAGGACCGCATCCAGGGCGTGGTGACGGTTGACGACGTCATCGACGCGCTGGTAGAAGAGCACAGCGAAGACACGCAGAAATTCGGCGGAATGGAGGCGATCGACGCTCCGTACACGCAGACCGGTTTGTTCACAATGATCGGGAAGCGCGCGCCGTGGCTCACTGTGCTTTTTATCAGCGAGATGCTTACGGCGGGAGCGATGCAGCATTTCAACGAGGAGCTGAATCGCGCCGCGGTTTTGGTGCTCTTCATTCCGCTCATCATGAGCTCGGGTGGCAACTCCGGATCACAAGCGACGTCGCTCATCGTGCGCGCGATGGCGCTGGGCGAGCTGGGCTTGCGCGATTGGTGGCGCGTGCTGTTGCGCGAGCTGCCGTCGGGTCTCGTGCTCGGAGCACTACTCGGTGTGATAGGATTCTTCAGAATCCTCATCTGGCAGAACCTGCACCTATGGGATTACGGCGTACACTACCACCTCGTCGCATTAACAATCGGCGCTGCCCTTCTTGGTGTGGTGACATTCGGATCGCTTGCCGGCTCGATGCTTCCCTTTCTATTGAAGAGACTTGGATTCGACCCCGCGAGCGCGTCCGCGCCGTTCGTGGCGACACTCGTGGACGTGACCGGACTGTCGATCTACTTCTATGTAGCGTTGGTAATTCTTCGCGGGACGCTTCTCTAGAAGGGTTTCCGGGCGCGGGCGATACATATGTATTACTTGTGGCGTATTCAAATTGGCCTTCCTACCTTTGACTGCGTTCGGAGGGAAACCCTCACCTTTCCCCGTTCGCTCCCCTCTTCCCATGGAGACGTTGGCATGACGACGACCATTCAGAAAGTTGCAATGATTTTTGGTATCGGCTTCATTCTCACGGCTATCTCAGGATTCATAGTCCCGGGCGGGATGGGAATGGAATCGGACCCGGCAATGGCTGGGAAAGCGCTCGGCCTGTTCCCGGTGAACCTGCTCCATAACGTCGTGCACCTTTTATTCGGGATCTGGGGCCTCGCCGCATCGCGCAGCTTCAGCGGATCAGTAGCCTACACGAAAATTGCCGGAGTCATCTACGCCGTTTTGATTGTAGCCGGCTTCTTCGCACCGACGGGACTCGGTTTAATCCCGCTCGGCGGCAACGACCCTTGGCTGCATATCGCGCTTGCGCTTCCCCTTCTTTTCTTCGGGTTCACGGCTAAAGCGGACACGGTCACGACAACGACGACCGTCTAGGTTCGCTGACGGTTTTGAGTGGAAGCGGCACCTCGAGAGGGGTGCCGCTTTTTTGTGAAAGCCATTCGTCGTTTGACCGGCAACTGCAACTGAACACGTTCCGCGTTCCCCGTAACTAACGTCGCCCGTTGCCTGTCGCGAGCGTATCGGTGCAGAATGCAAAGCTGCCGACCGCGGCGTTTGGATGAACATCTTTGCTGGAATTACCGATATGTAGTGATGTGAGCGATTACCGGAATCTTCGCGTTTGGAAATTGAGTCACGCGCTGGTGCTCGACGTCCACAAAGCAGCGCGAAGAACTCGTTGCCGAAATCTACTAAGCCTGCGCGGCCAGATGCTTCGGGCGGCGATGTCGATTCCCGCCAACATCGTAGAGGGAACGGGTCATCAAAGTACTCGCGAGTTTATCCGGTTTCTTCGGATCGCCAGCGGATCCGCTTCAGAACTCGAGTATCACCTGCTGTTGGCCAAGGATTTTGGAACAATTTCCGAGTCGGAATTCCGTTCCCTTTCGAGCCAGGCCCAGCAAGTGCGAAAAATGCTTTACGGCCTCGCCAGTAGGTTATCAGATAAGGAGCAAAGCCGGCGCATGACACCGTAGTTAACCGGAAACCGGCAACGTTCGTTGCGGGGAACGCGGAACGTGTTCAGTTGCAGTTACCCGTTCTCCGCAAGAATCCCCCTCTCCAACCAAGCATGCTCCCCCCTTAATACCTCCATCGCCACCCGATAAATCTCCGGATCATTCTCATTCGTGAGATTCGCGAACAGATTCTCCACCCTCGCCCGCGACTCGAGGCAAAACGCATCCGCCAGCCTCCCCGCCTCTCTCCTGCCCTCTTTCTCCAGCATCACCGCGCGAACACACGCCGCCGACATCGCAAACAGCTCCGCTCCGATGTCCACCGCCCGAAACAACACCATCTGCTTCCTCTCGAGCTTCGGCCCGAACCTCACCATCGCATGGAACAGTGCGCGGCCGAGGTGATGAGTTTCGCGCTCGATGAATCTGACATGGCGCGCGAGCTTCCCAAATTCGGAGTGTCGCCTGAGCGTGCTGCCATTCACCCAGAGCCCGGGATACCATTTGAGGTAGAACGGAGTCGCCTTCGTCATCGCCTTCAGCTTTTCACCGAACGTCGTCTTAGGGCTGACGATGTCAAAAGCCATGCGGAAGTGGAGATCCACCGCTTCCCGGGCGATGAACAATCTCATGATCTCCGACGTTCCCTCGAAAATGAGATTTATGCGGAAATCGCGCATCGCTCGCTCTACGGGAATCCCCTTCTCGCCGCGGCGCTCGAGTGACTCCGCCATCTCGTATCCGCGCCCGCCGCGAATCTGCATCGTGTCGTCGATGATCTTCCAGCCGGTCTCTGAATTGAAAAGCTTCGCGAGCGCCGCCTCGAGGCGGATGTCGTAATTGCCGCGCTCGTACACCGCCGCAGACAATTCGGCAATTGCCTCCATCGCAAAGGTGTGCGATGCCATGCGCGCGAGCTTCTGCGCAATCGCTTCGTGCTTCCCGATCGGCTGGCCCCACTGCACCCGCTCGTTGCACCACTTCCGCGCGATGTTGAGCATCGCTTTCCCCGCCCCCGCGCACCCCGCAGGAATGGTGAGACGTCCAGTGTTCAATGTGATGAGCGCGAGCTTGAGTCCCTTTCCTTCTCCCCATAGAATGTTTTCCTTCGGAACGCGGACGTTCGTGAAGCGGATTACGCCGTTCTCCAGCGCCTTCAATCCCATAAAGCGGAGGCGATGGACCACTTCGACGCCGGGGGTCTTCGCGTCGACGATGAACGCGGTGATCTGCTTCTTGGGCTTTCCGTGCACCATTACTTCGGGCGTGCGCGCCATCACGACGAACAGGTCCGCGCGCGTTCCATTCGTACACCAGAGTTTTTCGCCGGTGATCAGATACGCGCTTCCATCCTCGGTGGGAGTCGCGGTCGTGCGCATCCCCGCCGGATCCGAGCCCGCATCCGTTTCAGTGAGTGCAAAGGCGGAGATCGCACCCTTTGCGAGACGCGGAAAGAATTCCTTCTTCTGCGACTCCGTTCCAAACAGCGAAAGTGGTTGTGGGACTCCGATGGATTGATGCGCCGAAACGAGCGCGGCTATTGAGCCGTCCTTCGATGTCACCATCTCGATTGCGCGGATGTAGCTCATCTGAGAGAGTCCGAGCCCGCCGTACTCCTTCGGGATCTTTATTCCGAACGCGCCCATCTCGCGCAGCTCCTGCACGATCGATTCGGGAATCTCGCCGGCGCGGTCGATCTCCTCGGAATCCACCCTCACCATCAGCGCGCGCAGCTTGTCCATGAAAGGCTTAGCGCGCGCCTCCTCCGCTAAATCGTTGGGCGGATGCGGATGGATGAGATCGAGCCGGAAGCGGCCAAGAAAAAGCTCGCGAACGAAGCTCGGATGCTGCCACTCCGTTTCGCGAGCCGACTCGGCGATCTCGCGAGCTTCTTCTTCGCTCGCGATATGTCCCGTGCTTTCCGTCATGACCGCCTGAGAAAAAAGATGAGCCCTAAGATAGAGATCGCGGCGAATGAAAACCATTGAAATGCGTAGCTCTTGTGCGGCCCCTCGTCCAAGCCTCTCGGCTCGACACGAGGCGGTGTTTCATTTACACGCCGCTCCGACGCCGGTGTCGCGCGAGGCCTCGCGTAGCCGGTTTCCGAATCGGGCGCGATCACGACAAAAAACGGCGCAACGGGCCGATGAAGATCACTCTCTATCGTCGCGCGATCGAGCCAGCGATAGGCGCGCTGTCGTCCCGGACTGCGCGGAACGTACGCCGGGCCTCGTGAGAACGTCTCGACGAACCCGATGGCGTTCACGCTGTCACCTTCATTCCACTTGCTCAGCTCCGCTGTCATTCCGTCAGGCGCATAGATCCACCCGCGGTTTACGAGAAGCACCGTGTCCGTGCCCGCGCGTAAGACGGGTGTGATGATGTCCACGCCGGGAGATCCGTTGCGCGTTCGAAGCGTGAGCGCGAACTCGTTGGCGTAATCGTACGCGCCCTGGACGCGCACTCGCCGGAATCTCGCCGAGCCGGTGTCTGCGGCGATCGCATTGAGGCCAATGGGCGCACGGAATCGCCGCGATGAGAGAATCGCATTCTGCGAACGCCGTTCGCCGAGGCGTCGCAGCTGCCAGAATCCGAGCGATGAGAAAAGGATCGCGAGAACTATCGCGGCGAATGCAAAACCAGCTCGCACAAATCCGCGGCGGCTCAATTCACCTCGCAGAAGTGTCGATCAATGTTTGACGGCATATACGCGGTCTGCCCAAAACGCCCGAGGCTCCTGGCCGGCTCAGCCCACAGCCCCCGGCTGGCACTTCTTATTTTGCAGTTCAGCTCTACCCCTAAAACAGCGACATCTGCTCGCCGAGCAGCTCCGGATCGACCGGCGTCTGCCCGAGGCGTGACTGAAGCTCCCGCACGGTGGCGGGGCTATGCCCCGAAAACGTGTTTGCAACGTAGCCGTAAATGCTTTTCACCTTTGACGACATCTCATTGATCGTCTCTGTCCACAAATCGACCTCGTAAGTGCGATCGGCCTGGACGCGCGAGTAGTCGATGAGGTCGCGGTTCGGCCCCATCCACCGGATGTACGCAAAGCTCGACGTCGGCTGTTGCGCGAGCGCACGCATTGTTTTTCTCGCCAGCCATCTGCCGTCCACCAGCGCTACGCCGATGTTTCTGTCGCGCAAAAGTGCGATCACCCCTTCGGTGATCCAACCCCGGTGACGGAACTCTATCGCAACTTTGAGATCGGTCGGCACGCGGGCGGTGAAATCGACCAGCGCCGGGAGCTCAGACGGATCGAAATCCGGACCGAGCTGCACCAGAATCGGCCCGAGCTTCTCGCCGAGAAGCCGTACCCGCTCGTAGAACTCGGACTCGGCATTCGTTGCCGGCCGTAGCCGATGCTCATGTGTCACCTCTTGGGGCATTTTGAGGGCGAACTGAAAACCCGAAGGGGTGCGCTCCACCCAGCTCTTTACTGTAGACTCTGCCGGCGTCGCATAGAAAGTTGAATCGACCTCGACCGTATCGAACGCCCGCGCATATACGGTTAGATAGTCTGATGCGCGCGTCCTCTCCGGGTAGAACGCCCCTTCCCAGGCGTCGTAATTCCAGCCCTGCGTTCCAAGTCTGATCTCCGCGGTCACAGGGGACAATCGGCTTCTCCGGGCGCGGTCTGTCAAGATTTCCGTTGGGATACCGGCGCTTGACCCCCCACCAACGGGTGACCAACTTCACTCACCCGTACGTTGCGTCTGAATCGTCTTCGGAAAAACAAGCGTGAACCCCCAATTTGAGCGGCTGCGTGACGCGCTCGGCGATACCTATAGTATAGACCGGGAGCTGGGTAAGGGCGGGATGGCCACCGTCTATCTCGCTCAGGACAAGAAGCACGACCGGGTCGTCGCTTTAAAGGTGTTGCATCAGGAGCTCGCGGCGTCACTCGGCGCGGAGCGGTTTCTGCGCGAGATCAAGATGGTCGCGCGTCTCAATCACCCCCACATCCTCCCGCTTTTTGATTCGGATGTGGCGGATTCCTTTCTCTATTATGTGATGCCGTACGTAGAGGGTGAATCGCTCCGTGAGCGGCTCGATCGCCAGCAGCTTCTCCCGATCGACGAAGCTATCCGCCACGCGCGCTCGATAGGATCCGCGCTTGATTACGCGCACCGGCAAAGCATCATCCACCGCGACATCAAGCCCGAAAACGTGATGCTGTACGAAGGTGAGGCGATGGTGATGGATTTCGGAATCGCTAAAGCGGTAAGCGCCGCGGGGAGCCAGACACTCACGCAAACGGGAATGATGGTCGGCACGCCCGCGTACGTAAGTCCGGAGCAGGCGGCCGGCGAAGAGCTCGATGCCCGGTCCGACCAGTACAGTCTCGCCTGCGTCGTATACGAGATGCTCTCCGGCGAACGTCCCTTTACTGGCGCGACCGCGCAGGCGGTGATGGCGAAGCGATTCAGCGAGACGCCGAAACCGATTCGTACCCTTCGCGGCACCGTACCCGAAAACGTTGAGCGCGCGCTCGAGAAGGCGATGGCAGCGGATTCCTCGAAGCGCTTCGCGACGACGGCGATTTTCTCGCAGGCGCTGGTGAACACCAGCCTCAAGACTCCCTCTGATACGCAGACCCTGCCGAACCAGATCATCTCTACGGCGAAATCGGTGGCCGTGCTCCCCTTCGCCAACATGAGTGCGGACGTGGAGAACGAATACTTCACCGACGGAATGGCTGAGGAGATCATTAACGCCCTCACCAAAATTCAGTCGCTGCGGGTCGCGTCACGCACTTCGTCGTTCGCCTTCAAGGGAAAAAACGAAGACATCGGTGAGATCGGCCGGAAGCTGAAGGTGTCTACGGTGCTCGAAGGCAGCGTCCGAAAAATGGGAAACCGTCTTCGCATTACCGCCCAGCTTGTGAACGTAGCGGATGGCTATCAGCTCTGGTCCGAGCGCTATGACCGGGAGATGGAAGATGTCTTCGCCATCCAGGACGACATCTCGCAGGCTATCGTAAAGGCCCTCCGCGTCATTCTGAGCGAAGACGAAAAGAAGGCGATCGAGAAGCCGCGAACGGTGAACGTCGAGGCATACGACTTCTACCTTCGGGGTCGCCAGTATTTCCACCAATGGCGCAGAAAGGCGATGGAGCACGCGCGACAGATGTTCAACCGTGCAATCGAGATCGATCCTGACTACGCCATCGCCTACGCCGGAGTGGCCGACTGCTGCTCTTTCCTGTACACGTATTGGGACGCTCGCGAATCGAACCTTCGCCAAGCTGAGGCAGCGAGCAAAAAGGCGCTGGAGCTGGAGCCCGCGCTCGCCGAAGCGCACCTCTCGCGCGGAGTCGCGCTTTCGCTTACCAAACAGTTTGGAGACGCGGAGCAGGAGTTCGAGACAGCGATGCGCCTCGATCCGAAGTTGTTCGAGGCCGCGTACTTCTTTGCCCGCGCACTGAGGGCCGAAGGGCGGAATGAGGAAGCTGCGAAGATGTTTGAGCGTGCCGCCCTGCTCCGGCCGGAAGATTTCCAGGCGCCCAATTTTCTCAGCTCAGCTTACCTGGCGCTCGGAATGACCGCCGAGGCCGATTCGGCGCGACGCCGTGGAATAAAGCTCATTGAGGAGAGATTGGCGCTCGAGCCGGGTGACAGCCGCGCCACGGCGCTTGGAGCCAGTACCTATGCGAGCAACAACGAGCCCGATAAGGCCATCGCTCTGGCGAGAAGATCTCTTGAGATCGATCCGGAAGATTCGATGCTCCTCTATAACGTCGCGTGCACTTACTCCCTTCTGGGAAAGACCGAAGACGCCCTGGAGTGCCTGCGCCGGGCTGTGGATAATGGATTCGGCCACAAAGAATGGATCGAGCACGACGGAGACTTCGATTCCATTCGCGAGCTGCCACGCTTCAAGGCAATCGTGCAAGCGATGTAGGCTTCCGGCCCTGAACTTGCGCCCTCTTTCAATGACGAACTTTGAAAAAGGGGACGCGACCAATGGCCGACGAAATCACCGATAAGATTGGGCCCATTGGAACGATCGTCGGTGGTATTGCCCGCGCAGTCGGCGGATGGTGGGCAGGTCGCTCAGTAGCCGATGCCTCTGAAAGCTACGCCGAGGAAGAAGACAGCTACTATCGCGACAGATACGCGGGCTCGCCTCATCAACTCGCCGACCGCCGATACGAAGTAGTGCGCCCCGCCTACCAGCTCGGCCACCTCGCCCATTTGAATCCGGATTACGCAGGCCGCGACTTCGATTCAATCGAGCAAGAGCTGCGCGCCGGATGGTCGGATCAGGTGCGGTCTCGCCACGGCGACTGGGGCCAGGCCCGCGAGTACGCGCGCGAGGCGTACACCCAGAATTTCTCGGTTGCCTCGCGCGAAGCTGTTCTGCAGGGCCGCGCCTCGGCCGAATCTCTGAGCGACAAGGTCGACAATACCGCTCGTGCGCGCTCGGCGAAGGTGGCCGGCGCTTTTGATGGGGACCGCGATGACAAAGGTGACGATGGAAATGCGGAAGCGCGGCTCTCGCTTCCGGTGAGTAGGCGCTAGACAGCCACCGCGCCGCGGTGTGCCTGCGCCCGGGCTGCCGCTTGAATGAGCGGCGGTGAGATCAGCGCCGTTATGAGAACCGTGAGCGTGATCGCGCCGAAGAGACTCGCATCGAGTGCGCCGATCGCCAAGCCGGTTTGTGCTACGATTAGCTCCACTTCTCCGCGCGGGATCATGGAGACGCCGACGAGCCGCCGGCTTCCGGGAAATCCGACAAGCGCGTAACCCGCCAGGAATTTTCCGAGCGAGCCAAGCACGACGAGGATTGCAGTGATCATCAGCGTTCGCGGATCGCGAAACGCCGCGAGACTCACCGACGCCCCGACCGACGCAAAGAACAACGGGGTGAGCAGGCTGCCGATACTGCGTGTCGCGTTCAAAATCTCGTCGCTCTCATCGAGGGTGTTGAGCACGACACCGGCGACGAATCCACCGATGATGAGTGCCGATCCAAGAAGACCTGCCAACGCGGCCAGAGCAAACGCGAAGGCGAGGCCGGTCACGGCAATCGTATTGGGAGCGAACACTTTCCGGTGCGCAGCGCGAAACACTGGAGGGACGACGAAATATCCGACCAGAAGAGCGACAAGAAGGAACCCAAACGCGATTCCCGCGGTGCGGGCGATGTCTGTCGGATGAATTGCCGCGCCCGCCACGAAGCTGCCTACGACGGAGAGCAGCACCAAACCGATTATGTCGTCGAGCACGGCCGCACCCAACACCACTCGGCCTTCGACGGAATCGAGCTTGCCCAGGTCGGCGAGCACTCGCGTAGAAACTCCGACTGAAGTCGCGGTCAATGCGGTAGCGCAAACAATCGCGCCCATTTGTGTCACCCCGATTGCCTTGAGCGCGACGTATCCCATCGCGAACGAAACCACCACCCCGACAATCGCAACAGTTGTCGCCGAGCCTACGACTGACCCGAGCTTTCTCAGATCGGTTTCGAGCCCGATTTCAAAGAGAAGCACGAGGAGTCCGAGCTCTGCGAGAGTCTGAATTACCGGCTCAGTCGGATCCAGCACGCCGAGAACGGACGCGCCGAGTATTACACCGGCGATAAGCTCGGCGAGAATGGCTTGCTGCCCGAGCTTCACGGCGAGGGCGCCGAACAAGCGCGCCGCCACGAGGACGGCGGCGATCACGAGGAGGAGGTGCGGAAAGTATGACGTATCGCCCGTCATCTCTTTCTTTGCACCTGCTTCCGGGTCGGGATTGGCGAGCCGTGAGGATCGATTTCGGGCTCGCCGATAGCGGCCGCCATTCTATTCACCAGCTCGTCCGAAGCCGCATGCTCGAGGCGCTCGGCCTCCGCATGCACCGAATCAAAATCATATCCGAGCTCGCGAGAGAGATACGTCTCAATCACTCGATGCCGGCGCACAGTGCGAAGAGCGGCGGACCTACCCGCCGCAGTCAGCTTCACTCCGCGATACCGCTCGTACGCGAGAAAACCTTTGTCGGCGAGACGCCTCACCATCCCCGTGACCGAAGCGGGGGTGAGATCCAAACGCTCGGCGATGTCCTTCGTCGCCGCTTCGCCCTTCGCGCCGGCGAGGGTGTAGATGGTCTTGAGGTAATCTTCGACCGATGCGCTCATCGGCGCTTCTGTCCGCCGTGCTTTCACCATGCTGCGATCAGCTCGTTGTCTTCTTCGGCGACGACGGCCCGCGCACAAGAAGCACTGGCACCATTGAGATATGGCGGACAACGTTTGCGACGCTTCCGCGAAGAACGTCGGCGATGCCGCGATGTCCGTGCGTGCTCATGGCGATGAGATCGCAGTGCTCTCGATCGGCCGCCGCGGCAATCTCTTCGCCGGGATCTCCTCCTGCGAGAATCGCATCCACCGAGAAACCGTCGGCCTCCAGAGACGCGCCGAGTCCTTCGATATAGGAGCGGTCCTTCTGCATCTCCTCGGACTCGCGGAGGTTGAGCTGCTTGATGTTGCGCGCCGCCCATCCGTCAGCGACGTGAATGAGAACGAGCGATGCGCCGGAGAGACGCGCGAGGTTGCGCACGTGCGCGATGATGACGTCGTCGTAATGGCTGTGCTCGAGCGGAACGAGAATGCGCTTGTACATCAGCCTATACCTCCTGCGAACGTCTGAATGAGGAGCCAAATGTTGAGCACTGCGATGACAATTGCAACGGCGTACGCGAGCAGCTTCAGCCAGAGCGGGTTAACGAACTCACCCATCTTGAGCTTGTCCGACGTGAACCGGACAAGCGGAAATACTGCGAACGAGAGCTGCATACTGAGAATCACCTGGCTGAACACCAGCAGCTTGGCCGTCGCGCTCGCGCCGAACCAAACCGCGACAATCACTGCGGGCACGATCGCAACAGCCCGCGTGATGAGCCTCCGCAGCCACGGCCGGAGGCGGATGTCCAGAAAACCCTCCATCACTATCTGTCCGGCGAGCGTTCCTGTGAGCGTCGAATTCTGCCCCGATGCGAGCAGCGCAAAGGCAAACATCGCGCTCGCTCCCGCGCCGAGCAGCGGAGTCAGAAGCTTGTACGCGTCCTGAATCTCCGCGACGCCGCTATTACCGCTCGTATGGAACGTCGCCGCCGCCACTATAAGGATGGCGGCATTGATGAAGAGAGCGAAGCTGAGCGCAATGGTGGAATCGACGAACGCGAATCTGACTGCCTCGCGTTTTCCCTCGGACGTCTCCTCGTATTGCCTCGTCTGAACGATCGACGAATGCAGATACAGATTGTGCGGCATCACCGTCGCGCCGAGTATCCCGATGGCGATGTAGAGCATCGAGCTGTTCGAGAACACTTCGCGCCGCGGGATGAATCCGCGCATCACGTCGCCCAGGTCCGGCTGCGAAAGAAGAATCTCGAAGAGAAACGCCGCGCCAACTGTCGCAACCAGTGCGATGACGAGTGCTTCCAGCAGGCGAAACCCCTTGTTCTGCAGAAAGAGAACGAGAAACACGTCGAGCGCGGTAATGCAGATGCCGAGTGCCATCGGGATGCCGAAGAGCAGATTCAGCGCGATGGCGGAGCCGATGACTTCTGCGAGATCACACGCGGCGATCGCGATCTCGCACGCCAGCCAGAGCATGAACGACGTCGGCCGCGAGTAGTGATCGCGGCACGCCTGCGCGAGATCCCGGCCTGTGACGATCCCGAGCTTCGAGGAAAGTCCCTGAAGCAGAATCGCCATCAGGTTCGATGCGAGGATGACCCATAGCAGTGTGTATCCGAATTTCGATCCGCCTGCGAGATCGGTCGCCCAATTCCCCGGATCCATGTAGCCGACAGCAACCAGATATCCCGGTCCGGCAAACGCTAGAATCTTTCTCCACCAGCTTCCCTTCGACACCGGTACGCTGCGGTACACTTCCGAGAGCGACGGCGTAACACGAGCGCGTCTCCAGCCGGGGCCGGCACTCGCGGCCTCGATCTCTTCAGTTGGGGTGTTGGGGATGTCTGTCTGCATTTTTTGAGGCCGCTCGGCGGCTTGGAAAATAAGTTAGGCTCGCCTAACTTTTTGGCAAGTCCGCTTTGAGCGTGACTAGCCTTTGAGCAGGCTTAGCAGCTGCGCGATGATGCGCTCGGTCAGCCCCCAGATGACGTGACCGTCGTGATGGAATGCGCGCTTGGTCATTCTGTACCCGCGCCCGCTGACCTCGGTATCACGCCACGAATCTCCGGCGTGCAGCGATTGGAGTGGTACCCAAAACGCGGACGACACTTCGCCGGCGAGCGCAAATGGCGCGACTTCGCCAACTACCGCGACGAATGGAGCGACGACGAGCTCGGGGAGACGCACCGACTGCGGCTGCACCTCATCCAGGGCGCCGATTATCCGCCCGCTGGCCGCGATGTCCAACCCCGTCTCCTCACGCGTCTCGCGGATTGCCGTTTCTTCCAGCGTGATGTCGTGCGCTTCTCTTCTCCCTCCCGGGAATGCGATCTGCCCACTCCACGGATCACCCGGATACTCGGCTCTCTTGATAAACAACAGCTCCGGCTCGCCGTTCGCGCCGGCACGGAATGTCACCGCCACTGCGGCGCGCCTCATCGCCGAATCAGAGTGGACCTGCGTCGAGCGCGCGCTGATCGCCTCGTGAAGACGGATGATTTCGGGATGCTCGAGAATATTCATCGAGCTCACACCCTACCTGCCCAGATGCTCGGTGAAAAACGAAACCGTCTCGCGGACTGCGTTGGCGAGATTTGGACGGACTTCGGTTAGTGGATGCATTCCGTCGAAGCCGTGGTTCCCCTCGATGAAGCGAAGCGTCGCATTCGCCTTCGACGCGGCAGCGAGACTTCCCGCTTCAGCTGGAGGAACCGTCTCGTCCGACTTTCCGTGTAGAATGAGCCACGGTGCCTTCACGCGCGACGCGGCGCCTTGGACGTCTAGCGAGCCGCTCGCATTGTTGGCGACGTCGTCGAGAAGCGCCGTGCCCAGCTTGAACACCTGTCCAGTGCGCGAGTTGGCAATTTCCGTGTAGCCCCAATCGCGCCACACCTTCTCCTCAGCCGCGCTCCAGCGTCTTACGTGCGAAATGGAGTTCCAGGTCACGAGTGCGCCGACGTTCTCATCTGACGCGGCGTGGAGAATCGCGACTCCGCCGCCGCGCGAATGTCCGAACACACCGAACTTTCCATGGAGCCACCCTTGAGCGCGTGCCATCGCGATGACCTTGTCGAGATCGGCGACCTCGGCGCTGAACGTGTTGTTGTTGAAGCGCTCTTCTTCCGTCGCGCTCTCGCGGTCGGCACCCATTCCGCTGCCGGAGAAATCAAACGTGATCGCGTTAAGTCCCGTGTTGCGGATCTCCCTGGCGAGATGCGGGAAAAACCCCCAGTGCGCGAATCCCTTGAACCCGTGGCAAATGACGACGGTGCCATTCGCGTTCCTGGCGCGGAACACTTCGCCGCGAATCGGGCCCATAAGGCCTTCGACTTCGAACCACTCCGATGGCGCCGCCGACTGTGTCTCGCGGCCCAGCCGGTCTAACTCGAAGCCGCCGGGATCCGTCATTCCTCTACCTGTCCGCCGACATCGGGCCACGCCTGGAAACCACCGCTCATCGATGAGATGTTCTCGTATCCCATCTGCTTCATGGTCAGCGCGGCCAGCGCGGATCTATTCCCGCGCGCGCAATACACCACGATCTTCCGCTCCCGTTCCACCATCCCCTCGAGCTTACTTTCGAGATTCCCGCGCGGGAGATGAACCGCGCCGGGAATGCGGCCGAGGTTCCATTCGTTGGGCTCGCGCACGTCGAGATAGGTTACGTCCTCTTTCGTGTCGTGCATCGCCTTCACTTCCTTGGGCGACACCTCGCGGACCTGCGCACGCGCTTCTTCGATAATTTCTGCCCCAGTTTTGTAGCTCATCGCTAGCCTTTCGTAAGAGTGACGTTCAATTTGCGCTCCGCAGTATCGAGCGTCGCCTGCGCTCCAATTGGAATGGTCCACTGCTCGGCGATATGGCCGACCGGGATCCCCGCGAGGCAAGGCACGCCCAGCTTCTTCGCGAAACCGCCAAGCAGCGCGTCGAGTGCTACCGTCGAGCCGTTTTCATCCGCGCCGGTGAAATCACCGAGTGCGATTGCTTTACAATCGTTAAGCGCGCCGGCGAGGAGAAGCTGATGCATCATCCTGTCGATGCGGTAGAGTGGCTCGCCGACATCCTCGAGAATGAGTATCGCACCGGAAAGATTCACGGCGTAAGGCGTCCCGATGAGCGCAGCAATCAATGAGAGATTTCCGCCCGCCAGCCTCCCCTCGGCGCGGCCGGGAACAATCTCCCGGGCGTTCAGCGCGACGCCGCAGGAATCGGACTGCTCGACCACCGCTTTGATAAGCGATGCGCGCGAGAAATCGGTGAGCTTCTCTCGCGCGGTGGGGCCGTGAAAAGTGACGAGCGATGTTTTGTTGTAAATCGCCGAGTGGATGGCGGTGATGTCGGAGTAGCCAATGAGCGGCTTGTGATTTTTTGCGAAGGCGGCGTAGTCGATATCGTCGAGGAGGCGCATCGCGCCGTAGCCCCCGCGCACGCACCAGATGCCGTCGATTTCGGGATTGCGAATGGCGTCGTTGAAATCTTCGACGCGATGCGCGTCTTCGCCGGCGAGGTAGCCGTGTTTTTTGCCGGCGTGTTTTCCGGTAACAGGCTCCCAACCGAGTGAGCGCGCGTTCTCACGTGCACGCTCGAGATCTTCTTCATCCGCTATCGGCCCCGCGGGCGAGACGAGTGCGACGCGCGAATTCTTTTTCAGCGGTGCGGGGAAGGTGATGTGAAGTCCGGTGAAGAATGGATTTTTCGTGCCAATGCTTCTGTACAAAAGGTACCGCGAGAAATTTGAGAATGGCACACGCGTTGCTTTTCAGATGCTCCGTAACGTCAACATCTGGAGGTAGCACATGGCGGGAACGAACGACAATGCCGGATACAATGATGCCGGCGCAACGGGTCGCAGCAGCGGGGGCATGAGCAGCGCTGGCGCGGGTGGCGGCGGATCGTCTGGTGGCTCGGGTGGTTCGGGCGGCGGAAGCGGCGGTGGAATGGGCGGCGGTGGTTCGTCTGGTGGATCGGGTGGATCGGGTGGATCTGGTGGTGGACAAGGTGGTTCCTCTGGCGGCAGCGGCGGATCGTCGGGTGGAGCTGGTGGCGGAATGGGCGGCGGTGGTTCGTCGGGTGGATCCGGCGGATCTGGTGGTGGACAAGGTGGTTCCTCTGGCGGCAGCGGCGGATCGTCGGGTGGAGCTGGTGGATCTGGCGGTGGCCAAGGCGGTTCGTCGGGAGGTTCGTCTGGCGGCAAAGGGGGATCCGGCGGCGGTGGCGGCGGCGGATCGCAAGGCGGATCGAGCGGCGGTGGTGGAGCCTCCGGTGGATCCGGGGCCTCGGGCGGTTCCGGCAGCGGGAGCGGCGGAAACCGCTAAGCACCTTCTCAAATCAAAAGGGCGCCTTCGAAAGAAGACGCCCTTTTTTTATTGCGCGCACATTCGAGCTAGACCGCGAGTAAACGATGGCCGTTGAGCACGCGACGCCGAATAGAATGCGCGCGTGCAAAAGGCCAAGTACGCGGCACAGCTTCTAGCGGCCGCAACTCGCGTCGAACTCACCGTCCCTCTCCTGAGAGAGCTCGGATTCGAACCACCACTCGCACTCGATGCGAAAGCCAGGTCGGAGCTCGAGCTACCTGCCTCAGTGGAGACGGCTCACGTCGCGCAGGGCCCCGGGTCTCTCCGGGCGCTCGTTCTTCGTGCGTCTGGGCCGATAACGACGCGCGAGATCGTCCAGTACACATCGAGCTCCCTCTCGAGAACGGTGCCGCATCTACTGTGGCTAGTTGTGGTCCTGCACCCTGTCAGTGGCGAAGTCGCAATCGCTTGTTGGAGCTCGACACCGCGGCGTCCGCGAGTCGTTGCACTGATTACCAGCACCGACGGCGTACTGGAAAGCGACGCGGAGACGCTCTGCGCGCTATTCGCCGCGCGGTCGACTTCCGACATTCTCACACACGTTCGTTGGATAGAGCTTCTCGGCCGCGAAGCAATCACTAGGCGCTTTTTCCGTGCACTGGCTGGTGTCGTCGAATTGCTCGCAGACAGCCTCCCACGCGCGATGACGGGCGCGCAGAGAAAAGAGCTCTCCATCCTCACGGTGTCCCGGCTTCTCTTTCTCTCCTTCGTCGAAACCAAGGGCTGGTTGGCGGGCGACTTTGATTTTCTCTCGAATCAGTTCGCCCGATGCATGGCCGGTGGCGGCGGCTACCACCGTCGCATTCTTCATCCGCTCTTTTTTGGAACGCTAAACACGCGTGTCGCCGAACGAGCGGAGCGGGCGCGAAAGTTCGGACGAATTCCTTTCTTAAATGGCGGATTGTTCTCGCGCTCCGCTTTGGAGAAAAGATTTCGCGCGGCATTATTTTCAGATGAAGCGCTCAGTAACATCTTCTCGCAGCTTCTCACGGGGTATCGTTTCAGCGCGAGAGAGGACACCGAAACGTGGTCTGAGGCCGCCGTGGATCCGGAGATTCTGGGCAAGGCCTTCGAAGCGCTAATGGCTTCCAGTGACCGGAAGACGAGTGGTGCGTTCTACACGCCTCAACGTTTGGTGGAGCACGTGACTGAATCCGCGCTCGTCGCCGCACTTTCACCGGACGTCGATGCTGGCGTCCTTCGTCAGCTGCTCTCGGCAGGAGAGCTTCCCGACCCGGTCGTTCGAGCCGGCCTTCTCGCTCGCGTTAGCCGCATCACCATTCTCGATCCGGCTTGTGGCTCCGGAGCTTTCCTTGTTCACTCACTCGAAAGACTGACTCAGCTCCGGGTCCGACTTGGCGAGACCGATACGATTTCCGAAATCAGACGGAACGTTCTCGCGTCGTCCATATTCGGGGTGGACATCAACCCGATGGCCGTGTGGCTGTGCCAGCTTCGGCTTTGGCTTGCGATCGTAATTGACAGTAGTGATCCGGACCCGATGCATGTGCGCGCACTCCCCAACCTCGATCGGCAGGTTCGCGCAGGAGACTCACTCTCAGGCGGCAGTTTCTCGGATGCACCGGTAAGCCAACGCGGGCAGCGATTTGGGATTCTTCGCGGGCGTTACATGAGATCTGCCGGTGTGCGCAAGAAATCGTTGGGCCGCCAACTGGATCGTGAAGAGCGGCGCGAAGCAATCTCCCACGCTCGCGCGACTCGCGAGCGCATCAGATATCGCCGGAAGGATCTCGTCCAAAGCGCCCGCTCACCTGACCTCTTCGGATCGCGAAAGGCTAATTTCCACGCTCTCGGGATTCTGCGTGAGCTTCGGAAGCAGGAGCGTTCCGCGGCTGCTAGTGAAAGACGACTAGCAGGGGGCTGCGCACTACCGTTTTCATTCGACACGCACTTTGCCGATATCTCCGCCCGGGGCGGCTTCGATGTCGTCTTAGGCAATCCGCCTTGGGTTCGAATCCACAACATCGGCCCAACGGCGCGCCTTCAGCTCAACAAGGAGTTTCTCAGCTTCAGTCGCGGTGCGTGGCGGGAAGGCGCCGAGCGTGCTGGCTCGGGGACTGCGTTTGCGAGTCAAATCGATCTTGCCTCGCTCTTCGTTGAACGATCGATCACGCTCCTTCGCGATGAAGGTGCGCTTTCACTGCTCGTCCCGGTGAAGATTTGGAGGTCGCTCTCGGGCGGTGGAATCCGCGATTTCGTCGCAGGCAACCTCGCGCTAGCTGCATTGGAAGACATGACAGAATCACGCTCTGCGTTCGACGCCGCCGTATATCCGTCGCTCATCGTGGGCCGGAAATCGCCGAAACGCGGCGAGGAAACCATATTCGCCGCGGCGTCCCACCGTCGGGGATCGGTGCTGCAGTGGGAAATGGGGGCGAATCAGCTCCCTCTCGACCGAAGCTCGGCAAGTCCGTGGCTCCTCATGCCGGCAGAAGTTCGGAGTGCATTCGAGAGAGTTCGCGCATCTGGGACCGCACTCGGAGAGAGCCACATTGGACGCCCGATCCTCGGAGTGAAAACCGGATTGAACTCCGCGTACATCGTGGACGCGAACGAGAGCGATGAGTTGCGCCCGCATCTGCGACCAATCGTGCGCGGCGAGACGCTCACGCCATGGACGTTTCAAGAGAATGGCGAGCGGATCATTTGGACACACGGCGATGACGGCCGGGCGCTGACAAAGCTTCCCTTTCCCATCATGCAGCGACTCACAAAATCGCGTACCGCACTGGAGCGCCGGACCGACGGGAAGAGGTCAGCCCGGTGGTGGTCGCTCTTTAGAACAGAAGGCGCATCGAAGGCGTTCTGGCGAGTGGTGTGGTGCGACTTCGGAAAAAGGCCGCGGGCATTGGTGCTTCCACTTGGCTCACCAGTCGTTCCGCTCAATACGTGTTACATCGCCAGATGCACGCGGCGCGAAGATGCGCTGGCTCTGACAGCTCTTCTGAACGGACCGCTCGTCGCAGCGTGGCTGGCAGCCATCGCGGAGCCCGCGCGCGGCGGCTATCACCGCTACCTCGGCTGGACTATGTCGCTGCTGCCGATCCCTCGCGATTGGGCGAGGGCAGTCGAGACCCTTGCCCCAATCGCAGAGCGCGCGATGAGCGGAGCCACGGTGGACGTGCAAACTCTCCTCTGCGCATCACTGGATGCATACCGACTCCGCCGCCGCGACATCGAGAGTCTGATTTCGTGGACTGCGCGTTCATAACAGCGGCGGCACGCGATGTAAAATCGTTGATCGCGCACTTCATTCTGGAGAATGCAGGGGCGGCAACCAAACTCGGTACGGTGACTCTCGCTCCTCACCAATCAGGAGCAGTCGTACGCATTCAGCGTACGCTCGCTGAATTCCACGGAGCCTTTCTTTGCGATGCAGTTGGATCCGGGAAGACATACATCGGCCTGGCTGTCGCACAGGATGCCGTGAGTCCACTGATCGTCGCGCCGGCGGCACTTCGCGGGATGTGGCTATCCGCGATCGAAGCAACAGAATCGCGCGCCCGTTTCGTCAGCCTCGAATCGCTTAGCCGCTCCGCACCACGCGTGAGCGATTGCGACATGCTCATCGTGGATGAGGCCCATCACTTTCGAAATTGCGGGACGAAGCGTTACGGCGAGCTCGCGCGTGCTGCACGCGGTCGACCGATTCTCCTTATGACCGCTACGCCGATTCACAATTCCCGGAGGGACTTCGAGAATCTCGCGTCGCTTTTTCTCGGAGCACGCGCACGGCATCTGTCTGCCCAGGAGATTACGCGGCTCGTCATTCGGCGCGACAAGACCAGGGTTACCGCACCAATCCCCGAAGTGATGGAAACGCAGTGGATGGAGATCGGCGACGATGCACAGATGGTACGCGACCTTTTTTCCCTACCTCCTCCCGTCGCTCCGCGCGATACGGGAGAAGCAGGCGCGCTGGCGGCTCACGGTCTCGTGCGTCAGTGGGCGTCGAGCGAGGCCGCTCTTGCCGCCGCCCTCAAGCGTCGCCGTACGCGAGGAGCTGCGCTCGAAAGCGCGCTCGAAGCCGGCGACCACCCATCCTTGATCGAGCTCCGCTCGTGGACAGCGGGAGATGAAGCGGTCCAGCTCGGCTTGGCTGGAATACTCTCACCCGACACTCCTTCGTCGACAGATGAGCTGCTAGCCGCCGTGCGCGCGCACCTCTCCGCGCTCGACTGCCTATGGCCCCTCGTCCGCGCAAACCATGCGCTTGACGATGAAAGGGCGGCGCACCTGCAGGAAATCCTGCTCGCGCATCCAGGAGCCCGCGTCGTGGCGTTCGCATCGTACGAGGCGACGGTCATCACACTCTTCGACCGTCTTCTGCACTCAAACAGAATGGCATGTCTCACCTCGAAAGGCGCGCGGGTCGCTGGGGGACGCATTAGCCGGGCCGATGCCATCCGTCAGTTCGATCCGGCTTCGAAGCGTGTGCCCGACTCTGATCGCATCGACCTTCTCCTCACAACGGATTTGCTCAGCGAGGGCGTGAACCTTCAGGTCGCGAGTGTGATCGTCCATCTCGATCTGCCGTGGACTGCAGCGCGCCTCGAGCAGCGCGTGGGTCGCGCCGCTCGCGTAGGATCTGCTGCACGAAGAGTATTCGTTTACGGATTCAAGCCGCCACCGTCCGCTGAACGCGCGCTTCGGGCATCGGCTTTAGTTAGTGCAAAGTGGATCGCTGCCGCCGCAACCATCGGCGCTGATGGAGAGCCCGGGCTCGACACTCCGCGGGCAAAGCCGGAATCTTCTCCTGAATCACATGAGACGCTTCGCGCATTGCTCGCGACTTGGAAGACTCGTTCTCCAAGGGTCGGTCGAGTCCCGCTTGTCGGAGCAGTGCAAGCGCAACGCGCCGGCTTCCTGGCGGTCGTGGGAAGTGGATCGGACTGGCTTATCTTGGGCGGCGGTGAGCACGTCACCGACTCGCCAAGCGAAGTCTCACGACTCGCCGCATCAGCGCACGAGACCGATGTCGTTGTCAGCGACTGCGTTTACAAAGCCGCGCTCGAAAGCATCGATGAATGGTTATCGATCCGAAAGTCCGCGCAGATTGCGGGTTTGGACGACACCCGCTTCCTGCGCAGCCGCCGGAAAGTATTCGCTGGAGTGGACGCTTTCACTGCGAACTCTTCCCCGATTTGTCGCATTCGAAATGCGCAAACGGTCGCGCGCATCCGCGCAGCAGCAGCGGGCACACTAGGCGCAGAGGACGAACGCACAATCCTCTCGTTAGAACAGTTCGACAGCGGCGAGACGCAAGAGTGGCTCGCTTCCGTCGCAGCGAGCGCTAAGCGATCATCCGTTTCAAAGACCCAGGACTACAGCGTTCGCGCGCTCCTTCTCTTGATTCCTACCACGGCGCCCTCTCCATGAACGATTTCATTCCCATCGCCGGAAGATCGCAGCGATGCGGGATACATCGATTCCAGCGTGAGAATTAGCGGCGCTCGTCCTTCGGCCCGGTGAAGCTGTCGAAAAGGCGCCGGTGCGCGGAGAGAGAATACTCGTCATCGCGCGTCTCGTACTGACGAACCCAATCGAGCAGAGCCGGGAGCCGTGCGTCCTGATCCTCTTTCGACGGATACTTCGACGGCTCCCACAGGCGCGCGCGGCAATTGGCGACGCACGCGTCAATGCCGGGGTTGAGAAATCTGAGCTCGGTCGCGCGCGTAGCAACCAGCGCAAGAAGGTCGGCATAGCAGCCTTCTACAACCCATTCCGGATTCCGCGCGACAAATTCTGCGATGATCTGCGCGCTTTGCTCGAACGGGCGGCGCACCGCGGGCGCGCTCCACGCCAGAGAATCGAGATCGAGGTGTGTCAGCCCGCGCTCGTCGGCCAGTCGAGCCGCCATCGTCGATTTCCCCGAGCCCGAGTTACCGAAGATCAGCACCCTCATCGTCACGTTACCCCAGCGCCCTCTTCATGAACGACTTCATCCCCACCGTCCAGAAGATCACTGTGATCGCGATCAGCGCGCCGATCACCGCGCCGAGCGGCATGTGCGGAGCCGCCGGCGTTAGCGCGGCGCGCATTCCCTCCGATACGTACACCAGCGGATTGATGAGCACCGCGTACTTCATCACCGGCACCGCCGAGAGTCCCTGCCAAGGATAGTACGCGCAACCGAAGAAAATCATCGGCGCCAGAATCACGCTGAACATCAAGCCGATCTGCTGCGGCTGAATCGCCGTCCCCAACCACATTCCCAACGATGAGAACGCAGCTCCGCCGAGCAGGGTGATGAGCAGCACCGTCCCGATGTGCGCGAACGTAAGATTCGGAATCGGTCCCATTATCAGTCGCGCCAGCGGCAGAACGAATAGCGCGGCCACGAATCCCTGCAGCACTCCCGCAACTATCTTCTCCGCCGCCACGAGCGAGGTCGGCACCGGCGCGAGGAGCCGGTCCTCGATCTCCCTCGTCCACCCGAAATCCTGCACCATCGGCAGCGCCACTGATTGAATCGCCGAGAAGGTGAGACTGATCGCCAGCACTCCAGGCAGAAGAGCCGTCGAATAGCCCTCTTTCATGAATCCCATCTTCGGCAGCAGGTACCCGAAGACGACGATGAACATCAACGGCTGAAGCGTCGTCCGCACGAGAAAGAACGGCAGCTCGCGGCGCGCAACGCGCATGTCACGCCGGAGAAGCGCCATGAAAACATTCGCCCGGCTCACCCGTGCCTTCGGTGTCATCGCTCTCGCGGTCATCCGAGCTTTCTCCCCGTCAATGAAACGAACAGTGTCTCCAGGCTCGGCGGCAGCAGGTGAATGTCTTTCACTCTGCGCCCGCTCTGCTCAGCCGCCTCGATCATCGCCGGCAGCAATCTTCCGCCCGTGCCGCTGTACGCCTGAAGCACCGTTCCACTCGCTTCAACACGCGTGAGACCGTCAATCGCTTTCACTTTCTCGGCCGCCCCCAATGCATCGCCGTCGAGCACCAGCTCGAGCAGCGTTCCGCCCGGTGCCTTGTCCTTCAGCGCGCGCGGAGTGTCGAGCGCGAGCAGCTTGCCCCGGTCAATGATGGCGAGGCGGTCGCAAAGACGATCGGCTTCATCCATGTAGTGCGTCGTCATCACGATCGTTCTTCCCTGCGCGTGCAGCCCGCGCAGAATCTCCCAAAGGCCGAGCCGCGCCTGCGGATCGAGACCGACTGTCGGCTCGTCGAGAAACAGCACATCGGGCTCGTGCATCAGCGCGCGCACGATCATGAGGCGCTGCTGCTGTCCACCCGACATCTCGTTCAGTTTCACGTTGAGCTTGTCGCTCAAGCCGAGTGTTTCGCAAAGCTCCTGCGCGCGCTTCGTCGCTGCGGCAACAGGAATACCGAAATACGCTGCGTGAAACTGGAGATTCTCAATGACGTTGAGACTGCGGTCCGCGTTCGGCTGCTGCGGAACGACGCCGATGCGCTGCCGCACCGACACCGCCTGCGTTCCGACATCCGAGCCGGCGACCGTCGCCGTTCCAGAAGTGGGAACGATGCGGGTAGTGAGTACACCTATAGTAGTGGACTTCCCCGCTCCGTTCGGGCCGAGCAGTCCGAAGAACTCGCCTTGCCGGATGTCGAGGTCGAGCGAGTCGAGCGCAATGACGTCATGCGCGCTGGGCCTCGGCATCCCGCCGGTACCGCCGGGCATGAACGATCCGCCCGGTAATGACAAATGTCGGAGCTTCTTTCCGCCCGTCGCTTTGTACACCTTGCGGAGCGCGCGGATTGTAATGGCATTAGTTTCGGTCACGCAGATAATCTAAAGGAGGCCGAAGTTGATTACTCGCGTGTTGACCAACAATTGAGCCTCACCCGAAAACTGCGCGTGGCCCGACCATCCGTAGGCAGCCGAATCGCCGGAATGCTGATGTTGTTATCCGTCTCCGCCTTCGTCGCCTGCTTAAAAGAGCTGACGTTTGAGCCGCTACCAATTAAAGCGATCGCGCTCACCCCTCCTGCATCCTACTCGGTCTGGTGGGACCAGATGCAAACCTGCTCGGGGCTCACCGGACATTTCGCGGATGTCCACTGGTATCAGGTGCCGAAGGTAGACACCTTCGCTTCGACGAACGGCCTTCCGGTATATGGGCTTTGGATTCTCGGGCTGAACGCAATCACAATTGCCGGCAATCACCTCGACGACTCGCTTACCGTGCGCCACGAAGAGCTCCACGCGCTGCTGAATGCCCACGGTCATCCCGCGGAGTACTTCGTTACGAAATGCGCTTCATTGATCGGGAACTCACGGGACTGATCCGCTACGCGCCGATCGGGTGCCAGGTCGTCTTAAACTCGATGAAGTCGCGGATCTCGTACGCGCCCTGCGCACGGTCCGCCATCCAGTCTACATCGCCGCCCGAAACTTTCGCGCGCACGCGCTTGATGCTGTCCGCCGCGCCGAGCTGCAGCTCTTTCTTCTCGCTGTTGTTCACGACGGCGCTGATACCACGGATGTGCGTGTGCGTCGCGAACGTCGGCAGCATCTCCTTTCGGAATCCCGTAAGAAGATTCACCACGCCTCCCGGCAGATCGGACGTCGCCAGCATTTCGCCGAGCACGATCGCGGGGTAGGGATACTGCTCCGACGCGAGCGCGACGCAGCTATTGCCGCTCACGATCACGGGCGCGATCTGGCTGATGAGCCCGAGCAGCGGCGCTTCGTCATCGGCGATGATGCCGACGATTCCCATCGGCTCCGCGACGGTGAAATTAAAGAACGGTCCCGCCACCGGATTGGTGTTGCCGAGCACCTGCTCGTATTTGTCCGCCCACCCGGCGTAATAAATGAGACGATCTACGCTCGCTGCGACTTCTTTCGTGGCCGCGGCTTTCGTTCCCGCTCCGGAAAGTACGATCGCGTCGGCCATCTCTCCGCTTCGCGCTTCGAGCATCTCGCCGAGGCGGTAGATAATCTGTCCGCGATTATACGGAGTGCGCTTTGCCCAATCGGCGCCCGCTTTCGCCGCGGCTTCTACCGCATTGCGCAGATCCTTACGCGTACACTGCGGAATGTTGCCGAGCAGCGCGCCCGATCCGTTCTTGTTTCCGCCTTCGCGCACGGGGAAAACCCGTCCGCTCTCGGAGCGGATGAACTGTCCGCCTACGTAAACTTTCGGCGTCTTCGTTACAGGGAGGCGTGATGGCATTACGCGATCTTCCCGTAATCCATAAGTCCCTGACGTCCGCCTTCGCGGCCGAACCCGGATTCCTTGTAGCCGCCGAACGGCGACGACGGATCGAATTTGTTGAAGGTGTTAGCCCAGACGACGCCTGCTTTGAGCAGCGTGCTCATCTTGAGAATACGCGAACCTTTGTCCGTCCATACTCCGGCCGACAACCCGAAGGCGGTGTTGTTCGCTTTCTCAACCGCTTCCTCGAGCGTGCGGAAAGTGAGAATGCTCAGCACCGGTCCGAAGATTTCTTCCTTGGCGATGCGATGGCTCTGCGTCACGCCGGTGAAGATCGTCGGCTTGAAGTAGAAGCCGGTCGTCGGGAGATCGCACTTCGATTGATACATCTCCGCGCCGCCCGCCGTGCCGGAGTCCACCAGCTCGCAGATCTTGTCGAGCTGGTCACGCGAATTGATCGCGCCGACATCGGTGTTCTTGTCGAGCGGATTCCCCACCCGCAGAACGTCGATGCGCCGCTTCAACTTCTCGACGAACAATTCCGCGATCGACTCCTGTACGAGTAGCCTGCTCCCCGCGCAGCAGACGTGTCCCTGATTGAAGAAAATTCCATTTACAACGCCTTCAACGGCCTGATCAACAGGCGAATCATCGAATACGATATTCGCCGCTTTTCCGCCGAGCTCGAGCGTGAGCTTCTTGTCGGTGCCTGCGAGCTGCCGCATGATGATCTTGCCGACGTCGGTTGATCCGGTGAACGCGATCTTCGCCGCGGTGGGATGTGCGACGAGCGCCGCGCCGGTCTCGCCCGCGCCGCAAATGAAATTTACCACTCCCGGCGGGAGCTCCGCTTCCTGAAGAATCTCTCCGAGCTTGAGCGCGGTCAGTGAGGTCGTTTCGGCGGGCTTGAGCACCACCGTATTTCCCATGGCGAGAGCCGGCGCGATCTTCCACGCGAGCATGAGCAGCGGGAAGTTCCACGGAATTACCTGGCCGACGACACCGAGCGGAATGATGTTGGCGCCGGGCACTGCGTACTCGAGCTTGTCGGCCCAGCCGGCGTGATAGAAGAAGTGCGCAGCGGCCATCGGGATGTCGAAGTCACGCGATTCCTTGATCGGCTTTCCGCCGTCCATCGTCTCGGCGACCGCAAATTCGCGCGCGCGATCCTGAATTAGGCGGGCGATACGGTACAGATATTTTCCGCGCTCCCTGCCGGGCAGCTTGCTCCAGGAGGTGAAAGCTTTTGCGGCGGCGGAGTAGGCGGCGTCGACGTCGTTCTTGTTCGCGAGAGCGATCTCTGTGATGATCTGCTCGTTTGCGGGATTGATCGAGCTGAAGTATTTCCCCGACTTCGGCGCGACGAACTTTCCACCGATGAAGAGATCGTAGCGCAGCTTGATGCGCGGGTCCGCAGTCTCCGGCGCGGGATCGTACTGCCAAAGATCTCCGAAGATCAGCTCGGGAACCGACGGACTCCCACCGCGTGATACCGGCCTCGTTGAAGTCATCTCAGTAGCTCTCCGCCGCTTCCGTGTAGTAGTAAGGCGCCTGATACGCGCCGCTTTTTTCCTTGTCTATCGCACGCACGAGATCGTTCAGCAAAGAGCTCGCGCCGAAACGGTAGCGCGAATTGTTGAGCCACGCGTCGCCGAGCGTTTCCTTGACGGCGACGAGAAAGTGCAGCGCCATCTTCGAGTTCTTGATTCCGCCGGCGGGCTTCATCCCGATCGCCTTGCCGGTGGCGAGATAGAAATCGCGAATCGCTTCGAGCATCACCTGATTGTTCGCGAGCGTCGCGCTTCCCGATGCCTTCCCCGTGCTCGTCTTGATGAAGTCCCCTTCGCGAATGACCTGCATCGCCAGAAAGGACGCCGCGCGGATGTTGTCGAAAGTCTCGAGCTCGCTCACTTCGAGGATGACTTTGAGCGCAGCGTCACCGCACGCTTCGACTACCGCCGCGATCTCATCCTGCACCGCCTGGAATTCGCCGGCGAGAAAGAGCCCGCGGTTGATGACCATGTCGATCTCGTCGGCGCCGTCACCGACCGCCATGCGAACTTCTTCGAGACGGGTTTCGAGCGGCGCCTGCCCTGACGGGAACGCGGTGGCGACAGACGCGACCTTGATTGGTGTGTCGGCGAGCCACTGGCGCGCGTACTTGACGAGAAAGGAATAGATGCAGACCGCGGCAACCGGCGGAACGTCAGGGTCCGAGCTCGGGCGGCGCGCCTTCTGGCAAAGCGATGCGACCTTGCCCGGCGTGTCCTTTCCTTCGAGGGTGGTCAGATCGACCATCGTCACCGCGGTCTTGAGCCCCCAAAGCTTCGAGCCCTTTTTGATCGAACGGGTCGTAAACTTCGCGACGCGCTCGTCTATCCCGACTTGATCGACGGTGCCGATCTCATCGAAAAGCTTACCGAAACGGCTGCGGGAGGGTGACGCCATACGTCCTCCAAATATCGCCGCAGAACAACTGTATTACAACGGAACGCGCGCTTGATGTTAGTTTCGCGGTGATGACTGCCGCCAAGCGCCCGCTCGCAGTGCTTTTCGACCTCGATGGAACGCTCGTCGATTCCATCGCGCTCCTCCTCGCGTGCATGAATCACACTTTCGAGGGACGGGCTCCGCGTCCTACGGAGGATGAGTGGATCGCCGGACTCGGCACGCCGCTCCCCGAGCAGATCGCTCCGTTCATGACGTCCGAGGACGACCGCAAGCAGCTCCTCGCGCGATATCGGGACTTTCAGCAGGAGCACCACGACAGCTTGATGGCGAGCTACCCGGGCGTGACGGAAACTCTCGCAATATTGAAAGAGCCTGGTCATCCGATGGGTGTCGTGACGAGCAAAGGCAACGCGATGATGGATCGCGGACTTCGCTGGATGGGTGCGGACAAGTACATGCGCGTCGCGATCGGGTTCGATTCGTGTCACCTCCACAAGCCCGATCCGTTCCCCGTTCTTCTCGCCGTCGGGAAGCTCGACTACACTCCTGCTGAATCGGTTTTCGTCGGTGACTCGCCGCACGACATCATCGCCGGCAACGCAGCGGGTGTTACTACGGTGGGCGCGCTCTGGGGACCTTTTACGCGCGAGCGCCTCGAGCCTTACAAGCCAACCCACTTTCTCGAGAGCATTACCGGCCTCCCCGCATTGCTGGACCGAATCGCCCGCACCACTGCGGGGTAATATATTTTTGTCAGGCGCACCACAGGCCCGGCGCGCTACAAAAAAACTCTCTCAGGAGATTTAACGATGGGTGTGTCCATCCCCACTGGCAGTCTCGTTCGCACCGGCGAAGAGCGCGCGACGCTCGTTCGCCGCACGTACACTCTCGTATTCGTCAGCGTGCTCGTCACGGTGTTCGGCGCGAGCTTCGGGCTTTCGCAGCCGGCGCTCATGCAGTGGGTGACGCGGCATCCGTTTCTATCGATGATCGGACTATTTGCGCCGCTCCTCATGGCGACTCGCACGCGGCAGCAATTCCCGGCGAACATCGGCTTCGTCCTCCTTTTCACTTTCGTGGAAGGGATTTTCCTTTCACCGCTGCTCTACTTCTACGGTCGCACTCAGCCGGGACTGATTACCGAAGCGGCCGGCCTCACCATCAGCGCATTCGCTGTGCTCACGCTCTATGCTTTCGTTAGCCGCCGGGATTTCAGGCCGTGGGGCGCCTTCCTCATGACCGGGCTGTGGGTCCTCATCGCGACGACGGTGGTCAGCTACTTCTTTCATAACCAGACAGCGGATCTCTGGCTCGCGTCGGTGGCGGTGATGATCTTCAGCGGCCTGCTCGTTTACGATACGTGGCGTCTCAGAAACGTGTACGGCCCCGACGATTACGTCGGAGCCGCGGTCAATATCTATCTCGACCTTCTCAACATGTTTCTCGCCATCATCCGCATCCTCGGCGGACGGCGCAGCTAGACCGGAGGCTGGGTCTCGAGCACATGATCGATCTGGGCAGCCATGTCCAGATCTTTCTGCGTGATGC
>JACDDT010000094.1 GCA_013816855.1 Gemmatimonadaceae bacterium | reverse complement strand
GACCTCTCTGATTAGAATGTCGTAGGGCGTAGCCCTTCATTCATAACTACGACGCCCGGCACCCTGCGGATCTCTCACGTTGGTCCCCGTTGTGCAGAAGCACTAGTCCTGAAACACGAGCTGCACCCCGAACGGAGGCACCAATGGCGAAGTGCGAAGTGTGTGGCAACGACTACGACAAGGCATTCACCGTGACGATGGGCGGCAAATCGCATATTTTTGACGCGTTCGAGTGCGCCATTCACGCGCTCGCTCCCCAGTGTGCGCATTGCAAGTGTAAGATTATCGGACACGGCGTGGAGAGCAGCGGCACCTTTTACTGCTGCGCGAGCTGCGCCGACATGGCGGGCGTGAAGGGCCTCGAAGACCGCGTCTGAAACCCGACGGAGGATTGTGAACTTGAAGTGGAAATCGCGGCGCAATAGCGCAGAAAAAATCGGGGATGAACGCGTTCGCACCATGTTCGCGTGGAAGCCCTTCCCCGCCGACGACGGCTTTACCTACTGGATGAGCAAGCTCATCGTGAAGGAAAAGCTGCTACCGAAGGTCAGCCGTGGCGGATTTGAAGAGGATTCCGAGGCGTGGGAGATTCTCCACGCTAAGCCACTTTCCGCACATCGCAAACGCAAGTAAGCAGTCCCGTTCGGTAGATCTTAACGCCGACCTCGGCGAAGGCAGTGGCACCGGGCGCCTCGCCGGGGACAAACAGCTTCTCTCTCTCGTCACATCCGCGAACATTGCGTGCGGATATCACGCCGGCGACGTCGTCTCCATCAGAGAGACCGTGCGCGCTGCTGCTGATCTCGGCGTGACCATTGGCGCCCATCCCTCCTTTCCCGACCGGCTCGGATTCGGACGACGGGAGATGAAGATCGCGGACGACGAGCTCAAACGACACATCGTCATGCAGATCGAGATCCTCGCTGAAGCGTGTGAGACCGCGGGGACGAAGCTCCGGTACGTAAAGCCACACGGTGCCCTGTACAATCTCGCGACGCGCGACTTGAACACGGCGACGTTGATTGCCGAGTCGATTGCTGGCGTCGACAAAAGCCTCGTCCTGCTCGGCCTCGCGAACAATCTCATGCTCGAAGCCGCGCGTGATGCAGGCATCTCGGGTGCAGCTGAAGCATTTGCCGATCGCGGTTATGAAGCCGATGGCACACTCGTTTCGCGCGGTCAGCCAGGTTCGCTGCTGGAGAACGCCGACGACGTCGCCGCTCGCGCAGTGAAGCTCGTGCTCGAGAGAAAGCTCATCGCGCGTGACGGATGCGAGCTCGAAATCGACGCGGACTCGTTATGCACGCACGGCGATGGACCGAACGCTTACGCCATCCTCCAGCGCCTGCGCGAAGAAATGGAACGCGCTGGAATTAATGTCGCGCCCTTTGTGAATTGAGCCGCGCGAAGCCGGTTCTCGCTGCGCTGGGTGATTCGGCGATCACCGTCACGCTCGCTGAATCTCCATCGCGAGAGGCAACCGCCTACGCACGGCGATTCGCGAGCCGCGTACGCCAGGCCGGTATCTCGCACTTGGAAGAAGTACTTCCCGCTTATACGGCGGTTACGATTTTCTACGACGCGTTGCACCTCCCGTTCGATGACCTGTGTTCGCGACTTCAAACTTTGCTCGGCGAGGAGGACTCTCCCTCGGCCGATGCTAACACGCCCTGTTGTCACCGCATCCGTGTCGTGTACGACGGGCCCGATCTCGCAGACGTCGCCGCTGCAACCGGCCTCACCACCGACGAAGTCGTCCAGCTGCACTCGTCGCGCATCTACGACGTTGACTTGCTCGGCTTCGTTCCGGGCTTCGCGTATTTGAGCGAGATCGACGCGCGTCTCGAGCTTCCACGCCGGGCGCAGCCGCGGCAGCGGGTGCCAGCAGGAAGCGTCGCTATCGCATCGCGCCTTACCGGCATCTACCCATTCGAGACGCCCGGCGGATGGCATATCCTTGGAAGAACGGTCGCGGTGATGTTCGACCCCCGCCGAGCGGAGCCATCGCTCTTCCATCCCGGTGACACCGTCAAATTCGAGCGCGCTCAGTGAGCATCACGATCACGCGCGCGCCGTCTTATCTCACCATTCAGGATTTCGGACGCACGCAATTCCGCGAGGTCGGAGTTCCACGATGTGGTGCTATGGACCGGGCGGCGCTCGGTACCGCGAATGCAGTTCTCGGCAACGAGGCCGACGCCGCTGGCCTCGAGTGGGCGCTCGGCGGCGGTACTCTTCGATTCGATCACCCGTGCGTTTTCGCTGTTGGCGGAGCTTCCGTAGATGTGGCACTTAACTCGAGGCCTGTCGATGTGGCGCTTAAATCGACGCCTGTCGATGTGGCGCTTAGATCGACGCCTGTCGATGTGGTGCTTAAATCGACGCCTGTCGACGTGGCGCTGAAATCGACGCCTGTCGATGTAGCGATTAACGCGACGCCCGTCGAGCCGTTCACTACAATGCATGCAAAAGCCGGTGACGTACTCAAAATCAGTGGGTTCACGAGCGGCCGCTTCCTTTACATCGCTTTCGGCGGCGGCCTCGACACCGAAGAGCTCCTCGGGAGCAGAAGCACATATCGTCCTGCGCACTTCGGCGGCATCGAGGGGCGGATGATCCGCACCGGCGAATCGGTTCGGGTCAGCGCACATAATCGGGGCCGCGCCGGCTTTTCCGCGCCCGACGATCTTCGTCCCGATTATTCGCGAAGATCTATCCGCGTCGTGCCCGGGCCGCAGTGGTCATTCTTCACGGCGGAGGATCGCGCGCTCTTTTTCGGCCAGAGCTACACCGTTTCCCGCGCATCCGATCGAATGGGGTACCGTCTCGAAGGGAAGCCGCTGTCCGCATCGCTTGGGCTTCTCCCCTCCGAAGGCGTGTGCGAAGGTGCGATTCAGGTTCCGCCGGACGGGCTCCCCATCGTGCTTATGGCAGACTCCCCCACCGTCGGCGGTTATCCAAAAATCGGGGTCGTCGCCTCAACCGATCTCCCGGTATTGGCGCAGCTCTCCCCCGGGGAGTGCTTTCAATTTGAGGAGTGCTCCGTGCAGGACGCGCAACGTCGCGCCCGCCGAGCCGCTGGATCTCTGCACACGATACGCTCGCTCGCCTCACGCTGACCGCGCGCTTGCAGGCGAGCGCTCAATTTCATAAATACGCTGAGTGAATCTTCGTCTTAAGCGGTGCGCACTGGTCATACCCGTCGGCATCGCACTGAGCGCGTGCGGCGGCCGCGTCGAGGAGTCGAAGGCAACTCCCACCGTGAAGCCGAAGCTCCCCTCCGGCGTAGTCGCATTCCGGGTCCCGGAGATTACCGAGATCACCGACTCGCAAATGGTGAGATCAGTGGTGCGAGGCCGAGCGATACTGGAAGCGACCCGCGACAGCTTGCCTCACAACGTGGGCAATTCGCTTAGATGTGCCAGCTGCCATTTCTCCGCCGGCACCGCGCGGAATGCACTTCCGTGGGTCGGTGTGTACTCGCGATTTCCGCAGTATCGCCCGCGCAGCGGACATGTCGACACAATCGAAGATCGAATCAACGACTGCTTCGAGCGAAGCATGAACGGAACCGCATTGAGCGCGGCAAGCCCTAGCATGCGCGATATCGTCGCGTATCTCGCTTTCCTTTCGCGCGGCGTGCCTGCCGGCGCGAAGGTCGACGGGCAGGGACTTCCGAAGCTCGATCCCGCGCACGGCGACACGACGCGAGGGCTCGCCATCTACAGCGGCCAGTGCGCTCATTGTCACGGGGTCGCGGGACAGGGAACGGTGGAAGCGCCGCCAGTATGGGGGCCAAAAGCGTTCAACGACGGCGCGGGAATGTCGCGCATCAACGTACTCGCTTCATTCGCGCACGAGCTGATGCCGCTCGACCGTCCGCGAACGCTGAGTGTGCAGCAGGCGTACGACGTGGCGTCTTACATCGACTCGCGCCCCCGGCCCACGTTCGCCGGACGCGAGCACGATTGGCCGCACGATTCAATTCCCGCGGATCTCGGTTACCCTCTTCGGCGGGGAGTGACGCATCAACCTCACCGCTGAACCGCTGCTCGACCATTACCTCCCGAAGTACGACGTATCCGAGCATCACGCCATCTATGTGGACACCGCGCCGGAGCGCGCATTTGAAGCTGTGCTCAGAGCGCCGCTCGGCTCTTCATTTATCGTGCGCACGCTGTTGAAGCTTCGAGCCCTCGCTTTCCTTCTCTCGAAGGCTGTGCTGCGGTCGAGAGCGAGACCGCGACAATTCTCGACACGATAGGCCACGGCTTCTTTCTCGTCGATGAACAACCCGGACGGGAAATCGTTCTCGGTACCATCGGAGCGTTTTGGAAGCTCAAGGATGGGAAGCGGAGCGCGGCCACGAGCGAGCAGCTTATGGAGCCGCCGCCCGGCACGGCCGCAGCGATTTGGAATTTTCGCGTCGCGCGGCACGGACGAGGGGCCAATGTCCATACGGAGACCCGAGTCCTCTGCGGCGACGACGCCGCGCGCAGAAAATTCTTGCGATACTGGGCGGTGGTCGGCCCCTTCAGCGCGCTCATCCGAAGACGGATGCTGGCGACGATCAAGGATGAAGCAGAGTCGTCCAAAGCAGCATATCTGTAGTTTTTGTCTCGTTCGAGAATGCGAACCGATTTGTAGTTTTGCTCTCGTCCAAGAAAAACAAACCCATCGGAGCACGCGTGATTTCTCGCCATTCAATTCACTTTCTTCTCTGCGTCGCGATTCTTTCTCCTTCGCGTAGCGGCCACGCCCAGACCCCCGGCACCGACCTCTCCCTGGCGAAACCGGGCCGCTCCCCCAGTCAGCCGGTCGACGAGGCGTACACGCGAAAGATCCGCGAGTACACAACGGAGTCTTTCTTCCTTTCTCCGCTAGTCGATTATCTGCCGGCGTCAGCCACCGTTCCCACGCCCGAGGCAGTTCTCGGTGACATCGCCGGCGCGCGCAACAATCTTCCGTACTCGAAAGACGTTTACGCGTACTTCCGGCTGCTCGCGAAATCGACTCCGCGCGTGAAGGTCGTCTCGATCGGGACTACTGAGGAAGGCCGCGAGATGATCGCCGTAGCGGTTGCCTCGGACTCGCTCATCGCGCATCTCGATGAAAACAA
>JACDDT010000093.1 GCA_013816855.1 Gemmatimonadaceae bacterium | reverse complement strand
CACGACCACCAATTGATCGTCGATATGAAAACGTCAACGCGCGGCTGCAGCTCGCGAATCATCTGCCGGAAATCGTTTCCGCCGTGACTGTTCACGATGACGAGCTTGTGAATTCCCTGCGCGGCGAGTGACGACACGATGTCGGCAAGCACCTTTGCCTGGGTGCTTGGATTCATGTTGATCGTGAGCGGAATGTCGAGCTGGCCGGTGTTCACGCCGAACGGGATCGCGGGAAGCACTATTGTCTTCGCGCCTGCTACCCACGCAATCCCGGCGGCACGCTCTGCGATCGCGACCGCTTCAAACACGTCAGTCGCATACGGCAGATGGAAGTTGTGCGCTTCCGTCGCCCCCCAGGGGAGAACGGCGACCTCATACTTCGTTTCGCGAACAGTCTTGAGGTCGCACTCGGCGAGGACGTAAGGTCTCGGGTCAGCCATTCCCTATACTAATAGTATGGGTGGCCTGAGCGAGAAGACCGCGTTGATATCCGGTGACTGCGACCCTCTTTTACGCGCCGGACTGGATCTCCACCGGACGCTGATAACTTCCCGGCTCGGTGCGGAATGCGATCGCGGCGCGGTTCCACGCGTTTATAGCGATTACCGCCATCGTTAGATCGACGAGCTCCCTCTCGTTGAATTGGCCACGCACGTTCTCGTAAACCGAATCCGACACCGCTCCCTGCGAGAGCGAGGTGACAGCTTCCGCCCACTCCAACGCCGCACGTTCGCGTTCGGTGAAGTATGACGTTTCGCGCCACACCGGCACACCGAACAACCTTTGCTCCGTTTCGCCTGCGGCGCGCGCATCTTTCGTGTGCATATCCACACAGTAGGCACAGCCATTCATGTACGACGCGCGAAGCCTTACCAGCTCGATGAGTGGCTGCTCGAGGCCGCTCAATCGTACATACATCTCCACGCCCATCAGAGCCTTGAATGCATCCGGCGCGACCTGCGCCGCATTAAGTCGCTGTGACACGCCTCCCTCCCTGGGATTCGTCCTATGTACCCGGACCAGAATCGCAGGCGACATGCCATCCAAGAGTAACGGCTCGCGCCTTTCTCTTTCCGCGCCGCGATCTAACGCGCATCTTTCGCTACTCCCTATGAATGACAAAGATGCGTAAGCCGGCGAGCCCCGCGATTCGCAAATCTGCCACTCCGAAAAAACCCACGCGATCGGCGGCCTCCCCATCCCGCCCGCGGAAGGCCGCGCCCTCGAAGAAGGCGCACGCCACGCATAACGGTTCGCGCCTCGCCCAGCGTCAGTCCGCGCTCCTCCGCCTCAGCTCCGCTATCGCCGAAGCCCAGGAAGAAACCGAGATCGTCGACCGCGTGGTCGAAGGCCTCCACGACTCCGCACTGGGCTACGATTTCCTCGCGCTCTTTCTCGTCGATGAGGCGACCGGCGATCGCGTCCTTCAGGCGAGCAGGGGATGGAAGGATGTCCCCGATCATTGGCGTGTGAAGAAGGGCGAAGGCCTCAGCGATCGCGCGCTTAAAGACGGCAAGCTCCACTACACCCCTCAGGTAAAACGCGAGAAGGACTACGTCGCATCGCTTAGCACTGGAAGCGAGCTCGACGTCCCGCTGAAGATCGGCGACCGTATCATCGGTGTTCTCGTCGTGGAGTCCGCGAAGCCCGACGCATTCTCAAAAGAAGATTTCGAGATCCTTACCGCAGCGGCGAACCAGGCAAGCATTGCTATCGCGCGTGCCAGACTTCTCATCAGCGAGCGCATGCGTGCCGACGAGCAGAAGGCGCTCCTCGCCACAATGGCCGATCTCTCCAGCGAGCGCGAGCTTTCGAAACTGCTTGAGGCGACCCTCAAGCGCGCTATCGATCTCCTCGCCGTAACAGGCGGCGAGCTCGCCATCTATGATGAGCAGACGAAAGAGCTCGTCATCGTCGCCAGCTACAACATCGGCAAGGATTCCACCGGAGTTCGCCTCAAGCTCGGTGAAGGTGCGATGGGCACCGTCGCCGAAACGCACGAGCCGATCATCATTCGCGACTACGACAGCTGGTCGGGAAAACCGACGGTGTACGCCGACGTCAAAATTTGGTCTGTCATGGCGGCCCCGCTTCTCATCGGAAAGACGCTCGTGGGCGCGATGGCTTCGGTCCATTCGGACCCGAATCGGATCTTCGGCGCCGATGACCTGCGTCTGCTCAATCTTTTCACTCCGCAGGCGGCAGTCGCCATCCAAAACGCGCGGCTCTACAACGATGCGCAGCGGCAGAAGCAGTATTTCGAGGCGGTGGTGCTCAACAGTCCCGTCGCCATCGTAACGCTGCGCCTCGATGGGATCATCACTTCATTCAACCCCGCCTTCGAGAAGCTCTTCGGGTATTCACCCGCCGAAGCTATCGGCAAGGATCTCGACTCCCTTCTCAACACTGCGGAAACTCTCGCCGAGGCAACGCAGTACACCGAGCAGGCGACGGAACAGACGGCGCGGGGGATCGGCAAGCGCAGACGGCGCGACGGAACATTCCTCGACGTCGAGCTCGCAGGTGTTCCCGTTACGGTCGACGGCGAGCGCGTCGGTATCATGGCGCTTTATCACGACGTCACCGATCTCCTCCGCGCCAACGAGGAGGCGAAAGCGGCGAACAGCGCGAAGAGCCAGTTCCTCGCCAACATGAGTCACGAGCTGCGCACTCCGCTCAACGCCATCATCGGCTACAGCGAAATCCTTCAGGAAGACGCGGCGGACAGCGGCCAGAGCAGCTTCATCCCCGATCTCGCAAAGATTCAATCCGCCGGAAAGCATCTCCTCACGCTCATCAACGACGTTCTCGATCTCTCCAAGATCGAAGCGGGCAAGATGGACATCTTCGCCGAGACTTTCGATGTGAAATCAGTCGTCGATGAGGCGGTAACGACTATCGGCCCTGCCTTCGCCAAGAATAAGAACACGCTCGAGGTGAAATGCGCGAGCGACGTCGGGCAGATGCATTCCGATGTAGTGAAGGTGAGGCAGATTCTCTTTAATCTTCTCTCCAACGCCGGCAAGTTCACGCAGAACGGGACTGTCACTCTCGCAGTCTCGCGTGAGAACTCCGCCGCTGTCCCAACGATGGTTTTCTCCATTGCCGACACCGGTATAGGGATGACGCCCGATCAGATCGACAAGCTCTTCGAGGCGTTCACTCAAGCGGAAGCATCGACGACTCGAACTTACGGCGGCACTGGACTCGGCCTCGCTCTCACCCGAAACTTTTGCCGGCTCCTCGGCGGTGATGTGAGCGTCTCGAGCACGCGCGGTAAAGGATCGACTTTCACTGCACGACTCCCGGCAAGGGCCGGCTGACTATGGATTCACAATCGCATTATTGCGGCGCATTCGGCACCGCATTACCAAAACAGCCTGAGGTTTACTCGTAATGGCCAGGATTCTGCTCGTCGAGGACAATGAGATGAACCGTGACATGCTTTCGCGCCGCCTCATCAAGCGCGGGCACGAAGTCACCGTCGCGCTCGATGGCCAGGAAGGTATCGACAAGGCAAAGGAGCTCATCCCCGACATTATCCTCATGGACATGAGCCTTCCCGTAAAGGATGGCTGGGTAGCGACGAGCGAGCTCAAGTCCGAAGCGGGGACGAAACAAATTCCAATCATCGGCCTCAGCGCGCACGCGATGTCCGGCGATCACGAGAAGGCCATCGCAGCGGGATGCGACGATTACGACACGAAGCCGGTCGAGATCGACCGCCTCCTTGGCAAAATCGACGCGCTCTTAAAATCGTAAGAATGGAAAGCGCGTGACCCAGGTCTCCGAGCTCAGGCACGAGCTCCGCACTCCCATTAACCAGATCGTTGGCTACTGCGAGATACTTCTTGAGGATGCCAACGATTCCAAGAACCGCGCGCGCGCCGAGCCGCTGAGCGATGCTTTGGTCGCGGTTCGCGAAGCCCTTTCGCTGATCGATGCCGCGCTGCCCCCGGAGCTCGTCGAGTTCGACGGGGAGCGCATCGGCAGATTGTATGAATCGCTGCACGAGCCCCAGTCGCGCATAAACGAAGCAATGTCGCGGCTCCTTCGGGACGAGACAGGAATTCGCGACGCGGGGTTCATCGCCGACGTGTGCAGAATTCGCGACGCGGCAGAGCGGCTCCTTCCGACGGACCGTCCCCGTGCCGAGCCAACATCGATGTATCCGGTGCCGGAGGCATTCAGCGCGGCAACGACTGGCACGACCGCGATAAAGGGCAAGTCCGCGCATCTTCTCGTTGTTGACGATATCGAGGAGAATCGCGGCGTGCTGAAGCGCCGCCTCGAGCGGGAGGGCCACACTGTCGTCACCGCGGAAAACGGGAAGCGTGCCCTCGAGGCAATATCGAAGGAGCCGTTCGACATCGTGCTTCTCGATGTGATGATGCCCGAGATGGACGGTTACGAAACCCTCGGCAAAGTCAAAGCCTCCGAGGCCACGCGCGACATTCCCGTCATTATGATCTCCGCGCTCGACGACATCGCGAGCATCGTGCGCTGCATCGAACGCGGTGCGGAAGATTATCTGCCAAAGCCGTTCGACCCCGTGCTTCTGCGCGCGCGGATCAGCGCGTGTCTCGACCGGAAGGAGATGCGTGACCGGGAGAAGGAGTATCTCGCGAACGTGACGCAGGTCACTGCCGCGGCGGCGGCAATCGAGCGCGGCGAATATTCATCGGGCGCGCTCGCCGAGATCGCGAAGCGGCCTGATGAGCTCGGCACCCTGGCGCGCGTGTTTGATTCAATGGTCGCTGGAATCAAGGAGCGCGAGAACCGGATGCGCGGCCAAATCGACAATCTCCGGCGGGAAATTTCTGCCGCCACCGGCGAGACGGAGGCGGCCGAGGAGATCGGCGATTCCACGCTACCTCTCGGCGAGACGTTCGGCGGTCGCTACAAAATCGAGAGAGTGCTCGGCAGGGGCGGGATGGGAACGGTTTATCTCGCGGAAGACGCGGAGCTGGGCGAGAAGGTGGCGATCAAGACGATTCGATCGGATCTCATCACATCGGATGAGAGCGCGATGGAGCGGTTCAGAAACGAGATCCGTCTCGCGCGAAAGGTGACGAGCAGGCACATCGTGCGCACACACGACTTTGGCAAAGCCGAAGATGTCTATTTCGTGACGATGGAGTACGTGCAGGGGATGACGCTGCGCGCGCT
>JACDDT010000023.1 GCA_013816855.1 Gemmatimonadaceae bacterium | reverse complement strand
GGCCACCGGCAACGTTCGTTACCGGGAACCGGGAACGCGTTCAGTTGCAGTTCTCTCGAAGCGTAAGCGCGCCCTGAAGCACTGCTTAAAGAAAAAAGCCCCACCACTCTCGCGGCGGGGCCTTTCCAAACCTGCGAACCGCTGTGCCTAGACTACGGGTCGTCCCGTGACGAGGCGGTAGATGACCACGATCACCGCGATGACGAGCAGCAGATGAATCAGACTGCCGCCGATCGGGACGACGAACGCTCCGAGCACCCACAGGATCAGAAGTATTACCGCGATGGTCCAAAGCATGAGGGCATCCTCGCTAAAGTGAGTTGCACCGGGAAGACCTGGACGCCCGTTTTCTGGGCGCGCCCGGATTCCGCCGACGGCGCTATCCAACAACTGCATGTGCCACTGGCAACCATCGTACCGTTGCGTCGAAAATTAACGGAACAAGTCCAGAACCATCAACGCGTGCGAACGACGACAGCGTGTGCGGCTTCACGCCAGCGTCAAGAATATGCATCATCGCCACTCCGCGCGCCGCAAGCGCGTCCCACAAATTCGTCGAGCGCTCTCGTCGAGTGCCCGATTGTGGAAATTCTAGCGGGGTCCACGCTCCACGAAATCCGGCTGGCCTCTCGGCCGCGGGTCGGCGATGGTAGCGCCCGACATATGCAGCGCCTGCCTGCCGAGCAGAATACGCGTCGCCCTCACGTCGTGGCCGACGTCGATGAGCAGGAGGGCGAGATCGCCGCTACCCCAAAGAAGTCCGGCCAGCACGATGAGCCGGCTCATCTCTCCGAGCAGCGTCGGGATCGACGCCGTCCCCTGCGCGACGAGTCCGGTGATGATCTCCGAAACCAGGAGGAGGAGGAGGATGATCGCCATCAGCTTGAAGAGCTTCGACAGATAGCCCAAGCCGATGTACGGCTCGAGGTCGGCTGTGCGAACCGGCATTGCCGGATCGCGCTTCGGGTTTCCCGAAGGATGCCGGTGCTCCTCGGTGACGGTGGCGGTCGTGGTTGTAGTCTGGTCCATTAGCTATCTCCTGTTCCTATCCAGCGGGCCGGATAACCCCGCGTGTCAATGTGAGTAAAGGGCCCGTGCGCAGACGTGCCCGAATATACGCCACACCCTCCCACTAGCGAAGGATGTGCCCGCTCGACACGGGCTACAGCATCCAGTATCACCCGTGCATCTGCAATATTCACGCGCCCGTCATGATTGAGGTCGTCCATGGCGCCGTTTCCGTCGCTGTCGATAAAGATGTCGTTCGCATCCCCATACATATGCCGGCTGAGCGCGGCGCGTCCGCGGCGATCGCCACCACCCGCGTTGTACTGCGGAGTCCTGAAGCCGCTCATGACGCGGACACCGCTGATGTTTATCCCATTCCGTTGAAGATCAGTGAGCACGAGCTCGTCCTTGTCGATGAGCTTCATGTCCAGGACGATGTATTTCGGCCAGACGTTCGCCTGGTCGTGAGGGAGAAAATCCTTGATCCGAAAATGCTCCGACAGCTGCGTGTTCTGATTTTCCGGAGTCACCTCGATGAACCCGCTCGGCGGGCGATAGGAGACGCCTGGGCGGATTTGCTTCGCTGCGGGCCAGCTTCCGATGAAATAGAGGCCAAGTCGCCCACCTTTCTCTTCGCTCGCGGAGCGTAGAGTGATCACGCTGAAGCCGGCGAGCGGCTTGAGCGCGTTTGCCGCGTTGATCGCGAGACGCCAGATGCCGACTTTCTGCGGGGCCGTGATCGCGGCGGTGGACTCGGCAGCGCTTCCGTTCGAGAACGTCGCTCGGGCGCCGGCTGGTAGCGGATCGGCAAAGATTTGGCTCCCCGGGGAACGGATACTCGCTTTCAGCTTACCGCTTTCGCCGGTGAGCGGCATGAGCGCGTCGAGCATCGCACCCGTCAGATATGCGGCGCTGGGCGCAGATTCGTCGGTCAATCCATTCGCGATCGCCAACGTAGCGGGCGTCGCACCGGGAGTGCCCGTGTCCCCGGCTGACCGGGCCATCGCGATCGACCACGACCATCCTCCCGCGAACAGCAGGAGTACGAGCACGGAGAAAACATTGAAGAGCCGCTCCGCACGCGTGGGAGGGCGCCGCGACGAGTCTGCGCGCACCTCCGGGAAAGCGAGCAATCCCTCGGCAGTTGACCTCGCCCTCTCAGAAGTTGAACTTGAGCGCCTCTCTTCCATTCTTCCCCTTGGCAGCCTTAATGGGCCCGATAACAGATCTCGTTCACCGTTTGTCCAACCTCTCCGAGCTGATACGTTGGGCCGGCTTCGTCGGCCTCACCATCATCATCTTCGCGGAGACGGGCCTTCTCGTCGGCTTCTTTCTTCCCGGCGATTCCCTTCTCGTCACAGCCGGCCTTCTCGGAGCCGCCGGCTATTTCAATGTATATACCCTTGCGCCACTCCTGACTCTTGCGGCGATCTGCGGCAATTCCACCGGTTACTTCATCGGACACTCCACCGGCCCGCGCATCTTCAGCCGCGATGACAGCCTTCTCTTCAACAAGAAGCATGCTATCCGCGCTCGCGAGTTCTACGAGAAGCACGGCAGAAAGACAATAATCCTCGCCCAGTTCATGCCGATCATCCGCACGTTTTCGCCAGTCGTCGCCGGCGTGGGAGGAATGCCGTTCAGGACATTCCTCACCTTTAACGCCATCGGCGCGGTGTTGTGGATCTGGAGCATGATATTCACGGGATATTTTCTCGGCCGGTATATTCCGGGATTGGACAAGCACATCGAGATCGTGGTCATTATAGTGGTCTTCATCTCGATTCTTCCCGGCATCATCAGTGCGGTGAGAGAGCGGTCTAAAGAGCGGCGGGAACGAGCCGCGTAGGCGCCGGAGATTCCGGAGCCGGCAGGAACGGCGGGCGCATGCGCCCTGAACGAACGAGGAGATGATAATGGCATTCACACTTCCAACCCTTCCCTACGATATCGGCGCACTCGAGCCGCACATAGATGCGAAGACGATGGAGATTCATCACGGCAAGCATCACCAGAGCTACGTCACGAATCTCAATGCGGCGGTCGAGAAAACGCCCGAGCTGGCGAACAAATCCCTCGACGATTTGATGCGAGGGATCAATTCCGTTCCGGAAGCCGTTCGCACGGCCGTTCGCAACAACGGCGGTGGACACTGGAACCATTCGATGTTCTGGCAGGTCATGGGACCGGGCGCCGGTGGCGAGCCGGGTGGAGCGCTTGGCTCCGCCATCTCGAGCGCGTTCGGCGATTTCGCGAAGTTCAAGGAACAGTTTCAAGCCGCGGGCGCAGGACGCTTCGGATCCGGGTGGGTGTGGCTGGTCAATGACGGCGGAAAGCTCTCGATCACGACCACGCCGAATCAGGACAATCCGCTCATGGAGGGGAAAAACGCCATCCTCGGACTCGATGTCTGGGAGCACGCGTACTACCTCAAGTACCAGAACAAGCGGCCGGATTACATGGCGGCCTGGTGGAACGTTGTGAATTGGAAGGAAGTGGAGAAGAGGTTCGGGAAGTAAAGAGAACGACAAACTAAGAACGACCGGCCGGGGGCTTTGGGCGGAGCGGCTTCGGGCTTGGCGCCTGACCACGGAACGATCACGAATAAAGAAGGAGACCACGACGGTCTCCTTTTTTTTATTGCCGAGCAATTGTTCGAACCCTCGCCAAGCCCGCAGCCCCGGGCCGGCTAAGCCGAAAGCCCCCGGCCGGTATTTCTTACGTTGTAGTTCTACCGCGCCGCCTCACCCTCGAGGTACGTATACCCCTCGAGCCCCGCGAGGTAATCCGCGACGAACGTATTCGCCTCCTGCCTCGTGAGATTATTCGCGTTGTTCACTTTGCGCCGGAACACGGCCAGCAAATCGGAAGCGCGGAACTGCACGTAATCGAGAACCTCGGTCACGGTGTCGCCGTGAACCAGATCGGTGACTTCATAACCTTTTTTCTTTTTCGGCAGCCGGATGTGGACGGCGTTCGTGTCGCCGAAAAGGTTGTGCAAATCGCCGAGGATTTCCTGGTATGCGCCGGTGAGAAAGATTCCGAGGATATAGGGGTTCCCGTCCTCGAACGGATGGAGCTCGAGACTCTTTCTGTAAGGCCGGTCGCCAATGAATTGCTCGATCTTACCGTCGCTGTCGCAGGTGACGTCCTGAATCGTCCCGCGACGGATCGGCTCTTCGTCAAGCCGGTGAATCGGAACGATGGGAAACAGCTGGTCGATTGCCCAGCTGTCGGGAAGCGATTGGAAGAGCGAGAAGTTGCAAAAGTACCGGTCAACGAGAATCGCTTCGAGATCCTCGATGATATCCTCGTACTCATCCCGGTCCCGCTGCGCGAGAAGGGCGACCTTCGAGATGGTCGCCAGATAAACCTGCTCGGCGATGGCTCGGTCGCGCAGGGAGAGCACGCCGCTGTTGAACAGCTCGTGCGCGCGCTCCTTCGCGAAGGAAGCGTCATGATACACCTCTCGCACGCGGCGCGACGATATGCTGGCGTAATCCGAAGCCATCTCGTGAAGCATCGAGTGATTCTCTTCGGTCAGCTCCGGCACGACGTTGTCCGCCTGCGACTCCACGTCGATGACGCTGATGAGGAGAAGTGCGTGGTGCGCGGTGAGCGCGCGCCCGGACTCGCTGATCACGTGCGGCATCGGCAGCTCGTGCTCTCTGCAGGCCTCCGCCAAAGTATAGATCACGTCGTTCGCGTATTCCTGCAGCGAATAGTTCACGCTCGCCTGCGACGTCGAGTTGCTTCCGTCGTAATCCACTCCCAATCCGCCGCCGACGTCAACGTGCGTGATGTCTACGCCGAGCGCGCGCAGCTCGGCGTAATAGCGCGCGATCTCCTGCAGACCCGTCTTGATGAAGTGGATGTCGGTTATCTGAGATCCGAGATGGAAATGGATCAGCTTGATGATGTCGAGGCGATTCGCCGCCCTGAGCTTGTCGATGAGCTTCACGAGCTGCGCGGCGGTGAGGCCGAATTTCGACTTCTCGCCTCCGCTCTTCGCCCATCGTCCCGATCCTTCCGTGGTGAGCTTGATGCGAACCCCAGCCGTCGGATTCACGCCAAGCTCATCCGCCACCTGAAGAAGGATGTCCACTTCGGAAAGCTGCTCGAGAACGATGAACACCTGATGGCCGAGCTTCTGGCCCATGAGGGCGAGGCGCATGAACTCCTCGTCCTTGTATCCGTTGCATACGATCAAGTGGTCGGTGTGCTCGGCGAGCCCGAGAACCGCCTGCAGCTCCGGCTTGCTTCCGCACTCCAGTCCCACGCCCGTCGCCTTTCCGAACTCAACAATCTCCTCCACTACGTGGCGCTGCTGATTGACTTTGATCGGGAAAACGGTCGTGTAGCCGCCGCTATATCCGTACTCTTCTTTCGCTCCGGCGAATTTTGCGGCCAGCGATTCAATCCGCGATCGGAGGATATCGGAGAACCGAAGCAGCACCGGCAGGCTGACACCCTGCGCTTCCAAATCGACTGCCATCTCGTATAGATCGAGCTCGCGCTCCGGCCGATTCGCATCCGGGCGCACCACGATGTGGCCTTTCGCGTTTATGTCGAAATACCCGATTCCCCACCCTTCGATGTTGTAGAGCGAGCGAGCGGATTCAATCGTCCACGGCTCGGCGCCATTCATCTCGGCGCGCTCGGGAGTCGGCCTGAAAATCGGAATGCTTGAAGTCATCGCATCATTCTAGGCTATGTCAGGCGCCGTTGGAATGACGGCGCCAAATCCATTTGGGGAACCCTTCCACCCACTGCTCAGGGGTAGAGCACATGCGTATTCCAGCTCGACCCGTCGCGCACGTACAAATGGCGCTGGTGGAGGCGGTTAGGACGGTCCTCCCAAAACTCGATGTGATCGGGGCTCACACGGAACCCGGACCAGAACGGCGGACGGGTGACCTGCTTGCCGGCGAATTCCTTATCGTACTCCGCGACGCGGCGCTCGAGATCTCCTTCGTTTTGGATCGTCTCGCTTTGTTTTGACGCCCACGCTCCGATCTGGCTTGGGCGTTGTCGCGTCGCGAAATACGCATCCGCCTCGCTGTCTGACACCTTCGTCACCGCGCCTTCGATGCGAACCTGCGATCCAAGCGGTGGCCAGTAGAAACAGAGCGCGGCTTTGGAGGTCTTTAAGAGCTCGCGCCCTTTCCGGCCGTGATAGTTGGTGTAGAAAACAAATCCCCGCTCGTCAAAATCCTTGAGTAGAACGATGCGCAAGGATGGCTGATACCCGGCGTCCACGGTGGCGAGTGCCATTGCGTTCGGATCGGGGATCCCGGCGCGATCCGCGGCTTCGGCGCGCACGTAAAGCTCGCGAAAGCGATCGATCGGATTTGCGTTCATCTAATACCTCGGAAGCGAAGGATCGACATCGTCGCGCCAGGCGAGAATCCCGCCCGAAAGATTCGAGACGTTCTTGAAACCCGCGGCAAGGAGCTGCTTGGCGGCGTGGCGGCTTCGTCCTCCAACCTTGCAATACACGATCGTCTCACGCTGCGGGTCGAGTTTCGGAATCTCCTCTTCAATCTGAGCGAGCGGCACGAGACGGGCTCCCGGGATGTGGCCAAGACGCCATTCGGAGGGCTCGCGAACATCTATGAGATCCACTCCGTTGGTTTGCTCGAGTCGCGCGGCGAGCTGAGTTGGAGAAATCTCGAGAATCTCTCCGCCCTTCTGCGCCGTCGCTACGGGCGCGGCGCAGAACTCGTCATAGCTCACGAGCTTACGAATTTCACGAGTGCCGCAGGACGGGCACGACGGATCTTTACGCACATTTATGGTGCGGAATTGCATCGTCGTTGTATCTACGAGAAGAAGCCGCCCGATGAGCGGGTCCCCAATTTTGAGAATCACCTTGATCGCTTCGGTCGCCTGGATCGTTCCAATCAGCCCGGGCAGAACGCCGAGCACCCCGGCCTCGGCGCAATTTGGAATGAGGTCGGGAGGCGGCGGATCTCTGAAGAGACAGCGGTAGCACGGCCCGTCCTTCGTTGCGAATACCGATACCTGCCCTTCGAAGCGATGAACGCTGCCGTAGATGCTCGGCGCTCCGAGCAGCACGGCGGCATCGTTGATGAGATATCTCGTTGCGAAATTGTCAGTGCCGTCGAGGATGAGATCGTAGCCACGCGCGATCTCCAATCCGTTCGCCGCCGTGAATCGCTCGCGATACGGAACGACTTTCACATTCGGATTTACTTCTCGCAAACGATTGACCGCAGAGTCTGCCTTCCGCTCGCCGACGGCACTGGACGCGTGCACGATTTGGCGATGAAGGTTCGAGAGATCGACCACGTCGAAGTCGACGATCCCGATCGTTCCGACCCCCGCGGCGGCAAGGTAAAGAAGCGCGGGAGAACCGAGCCCGCCTGCGCCAATCACCAAAACCTTGGCGCGCTTGAGCGCGAGCTGACCTTCTTCGCCCACCTGGGGAAGAAGAAGGTGGCGGCTGTAGCGGATGAGCTCGTCAGAGCTCAGGGCATCACTGCCATCCGTAAAGGCGTCCTTCTCCAATGGTATATTGACCTCTCCAGCAGTGATGGATCTCCGGGGTACGCTAACTACTGTATCTCCGCACAGCAACCGCGCTCACGAGTCACCGACGACGATGCAACTCACCCGCTTCTACGACGACAACCTCGCCCAGGCGAGCTTCCTGCTAGCCTGTGAAAAAAGCAAGAAAGCCGCGGTCATCGACCCGACTGTCGACGTTGAGCTGTACACTCGCGCGGCGGCGGCGCAGAAGCTGACCATCACACACGTACTCGAGACGCACGTTCACGCAGATTTTCTTTCGGGTGGCGCGACACTCGCGCGCGCGACAGGAGCGGAGCTTTGCGTGAGCGCCGAAGGCGATCCGAAGTGGGGTTACGACTTCGGTGCGATCCCCGATGCGCGGAAGCTTCGCGACGGCGATGCGATTTCACTTGGCACGCTCACTCTTCGCGTGCTGCATACGCCAGGACACACGCCTGAGCACGTGAGCTATCTCGTTTCCGATTCGACGCGCGGGGATACGCCGGCTGGCGCCCTCACCGGCGATTTCATTTTCGTCGGTGATGTAGGTCGTCCCGACTTGCTCGACAAAGCGGCAGGCGCCGAGGGAACGATGCGCGCCGCGGCGGGGATGCTCTATCAATCGCTTCAGGCATTCGCCGGCTCACAGCCCGAGCACCTGCAGCTCTGGCCCGGTCACGGAGCTGGATCCGCTTGCGGCAAGGCGCTGGGCGCGATGCCGTCGTCAACGCTTGGTTACGAAAGGCTTTTCAACTGGGCGTTGCAGACGAAATCGGAAGACGCGTTCGTCCAGGCAGTATTGACCGATCAGCCACCACCTCCGAGATACTTCGCGGACATGAAAAAGCGGAACCGCCTCGGCGAAGTGGTGCAGATGCCGACGGCGCCAGCCAAGCTCCCGGGGGATTCAGTAGGGAGTGCGTTGGGTGGGGGCGCGACGATAGTGGACACTCGCCCCGCGAAATCATACGCGGCAGGGCACGTTCCCGGTACGATTAACATTCCATTCAATAAATCGTTTTTGAATTGGGCGGGCGCAATCATCGATCCGGCGCGCGATGTCATTCTGATTTCCGAGAGCGCGGCAGAAGCCGAAAAGATTACGAGGGAGCTCGCGAAGATCGGACTCGGGAAAATTCGCGGACACTTTCTTCCCGATGTAATCGACTCGTGGAAGCGAACGGGCGCGTCGCTCGAGACTATCTCGCAGGTCTCCGTTCGCGACATTCACGGCAAGCCGGATTCCGGAACTACAATCATCGACGTGCGCGCGCCGTATGAGTGGAGTGAAGGACACATACCCGGAGCTATTCACATTCCGCTCGCTGAGCTTCCAGGGAAAGCCGCCGAGCTCGCTGCCGCGGGAAATCCGGTCGCCGTTCACTGCAAGGGGGGCGGCCGGTCGTCGATTGCGGCGAGCATTCTCCGCGCGAAAGGCGTCGCTGTCGTCTCGAACATCAGCGAAGGATTCGACGGCTGGGCCGGCGCAGGATTCCCAGTCGCCCGGGATGGAGCAAGTAAGCAATGAGCCATCCAATCGGGCTCGGCCTCATTCGCCGGCAATCGCAGGAAGCGAAGGACGCAACGTGGAGTGAGCGAATCGCGGCGCTGAGATACGTGCCGCCCCTTGGTAAAGCGATTTGGCACACGCACCGCGGTTTCGCCTTCTCTATGGTCGTGCTGCGGATTCTTCGTGCATTCGTCCCCGTCACGACTTTCTGGGTCGGAAAGCTGATTCTGGATTCCGTGATTGCGGCGAGAGCCGGGCACGCCAGCCTCACACCGGTATGGCGCTACGTCGCGATCGAAGTGGCCGTCGTCCTCGCCGGTGAAATCTTCGCGCGCACTTCGTCGCTCGTGGAAAGTCTGTTAAGCGATCTGTTCTCGAACGATATGAGCGTGAAGCTGATGCAGCACGCCGCCACGCTCGATCTGGCGCAGTTCGAGGACCCTGCGTTTTACGATCACCTCGAGCGCGCGCGCCGCCAAACGGTTGGCCGCATCGCGCTGCTCACCATTCTTCTTTCGATGAGCCAGGACTTCATCACGCTCATCACGCTTGGCGGCGCACTCATCGCGTACAGCCCGTGGCTGCTCTTGCTTCTTGCGGTCGCTGTGCTGCCCAGCTTTCTGGGAGAGACGCACTACGCATCGCTCGGTTATTCGCTGCTTTTCCGCTGGACACCGGAGCGCCGCCAGCTCGATTACCTGCGCTACGTCGGAGCTAGCAATGTGACGGCGAAGGAAGTGCAGATGTTCGGGCTCGCGCCGTGGCTCGCCGAGCGTTACCGGGTGCTCGCACAGAAGTTTTACGAAGAGAACCGCTCACTCTCCATTCGCCGTGGCCTGGTGAGCGCAATACTCTCCATACTCGGCACCGTCGGCTACTACGCAGCGTACGTGATAATTCTGCTGCGTGCGGTGCACGGCGAGATCACCATCGGAATGCTCACCTTTCTCGCGGCGTCTTTCGGGAGAGGCCGGGATGTAATTCAGAACATTCTCCTCTCCGCCAGCAACGTTTATGAGCAGGCGCTTTACCTTAGAGATCTTTTCGTCTTCCTCGGCTTGAAGCCGACGATAACGTCTCCCGCGAATGCCCGACCGATTCCTCGTGAGCTGCGCGACGGCTTCCGCTTCGAGGATGTCGGATTCCGCTATCCTGGAAGCGAGAGGTGGGCACTGCGGAACGTGAGCTTCACCCTGACCCCGGGTGAGCGCATCGCGCTCGTCGGTGAAAACGGCGCCGGGAAAACGACGATCACCAAGCTCATCGCCCGCCTCTACGATCCGACCGAAGGCCGCATTCTCCTCGAGGGAGTCGATTTACGCGAGTACGATCTGGCCGCCGTGCGCAAAACCATCGGCGTGATCTTTCAGGATTTCGTGCGGTACGACATGCGCTTCGACGAGAACATCGGAGTGGGCGAGATCGAATCCGTTCGCGCCGCACTGGAGAATCCTGGAGAGTCGCCGCCCGAGAGCATCAGGGTCGCCGCGGACAACTCGCTGGCCGCTTCCCTGCTCCCGCGTTTCGCGAATGGTTATCAGCAGATGCTCGGCAAGCGGTTTGACGAAGGGGTGGATCTCTCCGGAGGAGAATGGCAGAAGATCGCGCTCGCACGCGCCTACATGCGAGACGCGCAGGTGCTCATTCTCGATGAGCCTACGGCGGCGCTCGACGCCCGCGCCGAGTACGAGGTGTTTCTACGGTTCTCGGAGCTAGTGGCGGGGAGAATGGCGGTGCTGATTTCGCACCGGTTCTCAACGGTGCGGATGGCGGACCGGATCATCGTCCTTCGGCACGGCAAGGTGGAGGAGTCGGGCTCGCACGAGGAGCTGATTGCGGGGAAAGGCTTGTATGAGGAGTTGTTCTCGATGCAGGCGGCTGGGTACCGCTAACTACAAAATAAGAACTACCGGCCGGGGGCTTTCGGCGGAGCGGCGGATGGCTTCGGGCCTCGCAATGAGAAAAGGAGACCGAAACCCGGTCTCCCTTTTTGTTGAACTATCCGAAAAGGCACCCGGCCAAAAGCCGTCAACGCCGACGGCCCCCGGCCGGTAGTTCTTCAGTCGTAGTTACATCACTGAAGGTATTTCGAAAACCAGCCCTGCACCTGGCCCCACCACAGCTGCTGATTCTGCGGCTTGAGCACCCAGTGGCCTTCGTCCGGGAAAATGATCAGTCGCGATGGAACTCCCTGGCGCTGCAGCGCGGTGAAGAGCGACATCGCTTCGCTCGACGGGATTCTGTAATCCAGGTCGCCGTGCACGACGAGGTGCGGTACGTGGAAATTCCCGGCGAACAGATGTGGCGAAAACTTCCGGTACTGAGATTCCATCAGCTTCGGATCCCAGTACGGTCCGCCGTACTCGAAATCCGTGAACCAAATCTCCTCGGTCGCCCCGTACATATTCTCGAGATTGAAAACGCCGTCGTGTGTAAACAAAGCCTTGAACCGGTTAGCCATCGGATGCCCGGCGATCCAGTTCACCGCGTAGCCGCCGAATGATCCGCCGGCCGCACCCACTCGCGTCGAGTCGAGCCACGCATTGTTCGCAAGCGCGGCGTTGAGTCCTTTCTCCAGGTCAACGAATACTTTTCCGCCCCAATCCATGCTGATGCCGCGGGTGAATTTCGCGCCGTAGCCGATCGACCCGCGCGGGTTGATCGCCACGATTCCAAATCCGGGTGCGGCGAACATCTGGTAGTTCCAGCGCGAGTGCCACTGATCCGCCCACTCACCTTGCGGGCCGCCGTGAATGAGAAAGATCACGGGAAACTTTTTCCCCGCTTCATACTGTGGCGGCTTTATCACGAAACCCTGCACGCTGTCACCATTTGCGCCTTTGAACCAGAACTCCTCGATCGGATTGACCTTGAGCTGCGCGAGAAGCGCATCGTTGTCGTGCGTGAGCCTGCGCGTACCGGTAATTCCGCGCGGCCCAACGGTGGCAACGTATACATCGGACGGATGACTGGCCGATTCCTGCAGCCACGAGATGGTCTTTCCGTCCAGTGAGACTGAAAGCGCCGTATTGTTGCCTGCGCTGACCAATGTTTCCGGAGCGGGCATTGTCCAGCCGGCTGGACTTCGCATCAATCGAAAGATCTTTGTATGCGATGCGTCGACCGAGCCGATGTAGATCGTGCTTCCGTTCGGGGAGAACGCGTAGCTATCGGAGTTTCTATCCCATTTCGGTAGCAGCTCGCGCGACTGACCCGTGGAGCGATCATACGCCATCAGCCGCACACGATCCGACTCGTATCCTGGAGTTTCCTGCGAACCGTAAAGAATCGTTCGTCCGTCGGGTGAGTAAACGGGATTCTGATCGGCGCCTTTGTTCGCGGATGTGATCGCTACCGGCGACGACGACCCGTCCAGCTTGAGCGTATAAATATTGATGTCTGTGGACCAGGCATCCTCGCGCCCCTGATCCTTCGCCGTAAAAGCAATCTCTTTTCCATCGGGCGAGAACGAGTATCCCTCGCTGCCGCCGAAGGGGCCGGGGGGCACGTCGTAATTCGCGCGTGGTGTTACATCACGAAGTCCGCTGCCGTCCGGCGCGACGACGAAGAGATGGGCGTGCGTTTCCGCCGTCCAGGCATTCCAGTGGCGGTACATCAGATTGTCCGCGATGTGGGCGTGCACCTTCATGGTGTCCGCCGCTTTCGAGCGCGCGACGTTGCAAGCATCGGTGGCACAGTCCGGATAGACGCCGGAGACGAGGGCGATCTTGTCTCCGGAAGCAGCCCACACCGGGCCGGAAGCGCCGTCGCTGAGACTGGTGAGCTGTTTTTTGTTTCCCCCCGCCACATCTGCTACCCACAGCTGTCCGCCGGATGTGTACGCGATCCATTTTCCGTCCGGCGACCATCGCGCCTCGGTAACGGCCGTGTTCGCGTCCGGGAACTGCTTAACTGTTCCGCCAGCAACCGGCTGCATTACTGTTACCGACTTGCGCTTGTTCGCGGCCATATCGGTCGAGCGAACCGAGTAGAGAACCCACTTCCCGTCCGGCGAGAGTTGCGGGTCGCCGATCGCCTTCACCGCTTCAAAATCCTGAATGGTTATCGCCCGTTGCGTTTGCGCGACGAGCGCGACCGGAGTGACAAGAAGCGAAGCGGCGAGAAACAGTTTTTTCGTGAGCATCATCGAATCCGGTTCGGGAATTTTGCGGGGGCTACTTCGCGGACGGGTAAAAGATTCCGTTGAAGAACAATTTGAACGTTCCGTGCGGCTGAGAGCGGAAATAGGGATCGGGGCCATACAATATGAGCGTACCCTTCCCCACCATCGCTGTTGCCACTTCGGTAGCGCCTTTGAGATATCGTTGCCCCCACGCCCAGCCGCTTCGAAGCGGCGCGGCCGTGTCGATCCACGCGACGCGGCGGACTCCCGCAGCTTCCGACCCGGGAAGCAGACGGAATGCTGCGGCATTGTCGTAGTACATGTCCGCCCTGCTTCCCATTCCAAGGGCGAGAGGGCTCGTGCTGTCCACTTGAACGCTGAGTATGGAACCCGGCACGTAGTACTTCGTATCTGGAAGCGCCGCGCCGGCGCTGTCCACCAGCGCGCTCGCGACCGGAATCTTCAAATCGTACGCGAGGCTTGTCGCCGTTCCGACAGTCAACACGGTTCCTCCCGCCTCGAGAAACTCCCGGATCTGCGGCAGAGATTTCGACACCGACATCGAGCCCAGACGGTTTCGGTACTCGGCGGGAATGTCGTTCGGATTGATCGCTTGCGCGCCGCCCGACGCTCCGCGGCGCGTTACTGATCCGCCGTTGAGATTTGCCCCGTCCGGGAGGATGAGGACATCGAAATTGTTCTTCCACGCGCCCGCGTCGATGTCCTGCGGATATACGACGGTATAGGGGAATTCGAACTGATCAAAAATGAATCGCGTCCATCCGGCCGTGAGCAGTCCGCCGTACTGATCGAATAGTGCAATCCGGACGGGGACCACCGGGCGAAGCGACGATGCCGCCAGAGCGGCCTGCGTCCATCCGACAATGAATCCTTTTTCCCGCTGCGTATCGGCGATGATTTTTCGCGTTACGTCGGTTGCGGGGATGTAGAACGTTCCGAGCTCGTAGCGACGATCATTAGCGGTGATCGGCGACGCCAATGCGTACACGCTCCCGCCGCGGGCGAGAACGCGATTCACGGCGGTAAACGCGTCGTTTTCCGAACGGGTGAGCAGGAATCCCGCCGCTGATGAAGCCGGCATTCCGGTTTGCAAGCTTGGCTGCGCAAATCCGGTGACGGGCGTGAACGGGCCGTCGAAGGGCTCAAGCACCCTGTCGAATTCCACACCCATCTGATAGGCGAGCGTCCAACCCGCGTTGTCATACGGCGGGGTAGGCGGCGCGCCGGGATAGGGGAAATCATCCGGATGATCCTGCGGCTCGAACATGTCCAGAACGTGGGGCCTGAACGCCTGCGCCGTCTTCACTACGAAAGATCCCGCGGGGTAACTCTTTCCGTTCACATTGAAGTCGGCGCCCGCGCGCAAAACTGTAATGCCGTTCTTGATGAGCGCGTTCACGAATTTGGTCGCCGTCGGAAAATCGGGCTGATTTGCGGAAATGATGTACCCGCGCGCATCTCGGTCTGCGGGATTACGCATGATGGCCGTCCACTTTGCCATAGCGGGGCTGTTGAGTCCGCCTGCAGATCCCTCCTTGGTCGTGTCGGGGAGCGCCATCTTCAGTGCCGCCACTTTCTTGGGCGTTATCGTCCACGAATCGGTGCTTCCCCGCGCGATGGAATTGCGCGCCATCTTCCACGCGTTGTACAGGAACGTCTCGCGATACCTCGAGGCGACGTCGAGCACCGCGCGATTCGCCGTCAGCTCGTACGCCATCGACTGCGCGAAATGCCACTTCTGCGGAGTGATCGGCATCGGCAGATCTCCGTGCGGCAGCTGCCGGGACGGCACGACCGGAATCTCCATCGGCGTGGGATTCCCGATTGCCTCGGTGAGAAGACCGATCATGTTGTGGAAGTAAACCGTCGTGCGCATTCCACCGTTCCACCAGGTGGAGTATGTCTGTCCGCTCCGCATCGTCGCGCCCGGCTTTCCTTCGGCGACGAACCGGCCATGCATCGCCGCACCGACGAGATCGAGCTCCATCGGAACCAGCGGATCGAAGTTGTAGTTGAACGGATCGCGGAACGGCGGGGCGAAGATCACCGTCCCAGTCGGTCCGGTCTGGTGATGGTTGTACATGATCTGCGGATACCAGGCGCGGTAGAGAATGCTGTCCATCGCCTGCGTCTCGCGCTGCGACGCCATGTATGCGTCACGGTTGTTGTCGTGACCGACGTACTTATGGTATAACACAGGCAGCCGGCTCGTCGTTCTCTTCAGCGTATCCGGCTGTTGCATGTACCAATTCGAGACGATGTCCTGTCCGTCCGGATTTGCCGGCACCGCCAGCAGGATGTCGTCGCGCAAAAAACGCATCGTCTCGGCATCTGTTCTGCTTGCCATCTCATAAACCGTCTCGATGATTTGCTGCGCGCCGAGAACTTCCGTCGCGTGCAGTCCGCCATCGATCCAGACCACCGCCTTCCCTTCGGCAGCGAGCGTGTGCGCCTGCGCGTCGGTCATGTCGTCGCCATGCGCGAGCCGCCGCGAGATCTCCTGATAGCGGGCGAGCTTCCGGTAATTCTCCGGAGAGGTGATGATCGCCATCCACATCGGGCGGTTGTCCGAGCTCGTGCCGATTCTTACCAAATGAACGCGACTCGACTCCTTGGCGATCTTCTGCCAGTAGTCGATCATCTGCTCATAGTTGGCGAGGAAGTAATCGTCGCCGATGTTGTGGCCGAATTGCTCGGCGGGGGTTGTGACTCTGCTCTGGGCGGGGGCGGCGGATGCGAAGAGGGCGCTCATGCATCCGAGAAAGAACATCGATCGCTTCATTTACGCTGGGATTCCGGGTGGACGGTTTCTTTCAAATTACTCCGGCGATGAGAGCCGGAGGAAGCGGCTACTCGCTCCGAACGCGAGCTCGTGAGGGCGCGGTGGCGGCGATGATGACCCCGGCAAGAACGATCGCGCCACCTATCAGGGTCGTCGGCGAAGGAACCTGGTGAATAGCGGGAATGATCGCGCCAAGTGCGGTCGCGCCGATGGGCTCCCCAAGCACTAGCAGATTGACGACGTACGCGGGCATAAACTTCAGTGCCCAATTCATCCCCGTGTGGCCAAGGAGCATCGGGCCCAGCGCGAGGCCAGCAAAGATCGCGATCTCGCGGGTCGGCTGCGGAGTGAGCGGAACTCTTCGCCACGCGGCAATGGCGATGAGCGTGAGAAATGCCGCGAGATACGCAATCGCTACATAAGACCAGACGCCGAGCTTGCCGCGCGCGTAGCGGCCTATCGTATAGTAGAGTGAGGCGGTGACCGCTCCCGAGATGGCGAGAATATTCCCGAGAAGCGCCGAGTTCGTAGCAAGTGGCTGGTCGGCACGGAGGGCCGGCGCCGCGATCACGAATGCGCCCGTGATAGCGAGCGCCATTCCTGCGACCTGACGCCTGCTAGGCGCTTCCCGAAGCAAAACAGCAGAGAGGGCTGCAACGATTGCCGGCTGAATGCTCACCAGCGTTACCGAAGCCGCGATGGTAGTGAGGTGAATGGACGCATTCCATGCCCAGAAATGGAGCGCGAGAAATACACCCGCAAGAACGGAAAGCAGAATCGTCGGCCGCCCCGCCGTTCTCCACTCCCTCCATTCGCCCGTGACTATCACGAACGCGCCCACGATGAAGAGCGAGAAGCCAAGGCGCCACGCGGCAATCGCGACCGGGTCGGCGTTGGAGAGTCGCACGAGCGGACCGGCGAAGGAAATGCCGAGGAGTGCGAAGGCGAGGACTACGCCTGGGGATCGTCGCATGGAGGAGTGGCGAAAAAAAAGCCGGCGCATTTGCACCGGCTCGGGAAAGCTCTACTCGCCGTCCGGTATTCGCAATACGCGCAGGGCTTCCTGCGTCTTGTCGAGATGACGAAGAACCTTGTCGTCGTACTTATGACAGTCGCGCGTGTTGCGGCCGCGGACGCATCCGTTGTAGCGGAGAAGAGCGAGGCGCATGTTTGGCGCATTCGCTATTGCCTGCTTCAAGATCTTCACGCCGTGGCAGATGTTCGAATCGATGTCGTACAGATCGTTCGAACCGCATCCCCACTTCCCGCCGTGAAAAGGCATCACCTGCATCAGCCCTCTCGCGCCGACGTGACTGCGTGCGGTCAAATTCAGCTCCGGATCCTCGGTAAGCAGGACTCCAACCAGAAGCTCGGGGCTGATGTTCTGCTTGTGCCCTTCGTGCACGAGAGCATCGGCGACTCTGAAGGCAACACCGCGGTCTTGGGTGTAGCGACCGAGGAATTGGCCGATACGGAACGCTTCTTCGGTCGGCTTCATCGGCTCGACCACAGACACGGGAAGAGTCATCAGCTTCGGCGCCTCGAGAGAGCGGCGATGCTGAATGGTCCAAACCGTTCCGGCCGCAAGCAGCATGCTGAGCGCTGTGAAGCGCGCCGCCACTCGCAGCATGCGTCGCGCACGCGGCGCTCGGCGCGGCATTTCGGTCTCACGTCTTCTTTCGATCATAATTGCTCCTGTCGAATGACGGGACCAACCGGTACCAACACTCTTCCCTTCTCGTCGCGGAAGGCGCGACCTAACCTGTCGGCAAAGCTATGAAGCAAATCCAAATCGCTTTCGCGCACGCGGTATTCCGCCGCGTGGCTGGGCAGCCTGTAATTCGCTCCCGTCGTCGTTGCCGGAAGCTTCTTCATCTGCTTCCTGCCGTTCATCATCTCAGCGCCGCGAGGCTTGGCGAAATCCCACATGCGCCGTCCGATCTGCGAGTTGGTAAGCGGGCACTCCGGGTACTTTGAGCGGATGTAGCTGATGAAGTATTCGTTATCGATGAGGCGCGTAGTGCTTTGCGTTTCGTCTTCCGTCACAGGCGCGTCGAGGCTCTCACACGCCACGTTGATCCTTGCGCCAAGCACCGCCGCGATTTGGCGCAGCAGCGCGAGTGAGACGTTGTAGGACTCGTCGTGCTCGATGTTTCGAATTGTCGATGGCGACACCGGCTCAGTGAGCTGTGCCGCTACGTCCTCGCGCCGGAGGCCTCTGAGCTTCCTCAGCCGCTCCAGCTCCCGCCCAATCCATTCGGCCATTACCTAATCCGTTAACAGCAGTACCGTGATACCTATTAGAGTAATGCCGATATCAAATTAGGTCAACGGAAATCTGTTTGGCCGGTTGGCTGACCCCAGATTTGTGATCTTTGGTGGACTTAGTCCCCTACTCGGAAGCTCAACATCTTCGTCGCGGCCTGCTCCGCGAATTTGAAGACTTTCCCCGAATAGGTATAACAGTTCGGGGTATTAGTCCCGTGCACGCATCCGTTGTAGCGCTGGAGCGCTCTTGCCATGCTCGGTGACCGCCTGGAGAGCTGCTGAATGATGCTGGCGCCGTAACACACGTTCGCTTCGATATTGAACAGGTCGCTCGAGCCGCAATCGTGCTTACCGGCGTGAAACGGCATCACCTGAAATAGTCCCCTTGCACCGACGGAGCTTCTCGCCTGGGGATCGAGCTTCGCGTCTTCAGTGAGGAGAATCCCGACGAGGAGCGTTGGACTCAGATGCCGTTTAGCCGCCTGGTCGACGATGGCGGTGGCGATCCTGTTCGCGCGCACTGTATCGCGCGTGTAGGAGTGGAGGAAGCGCGAGATCTTGAAAACCTGCTCTTTCGCCTGCGCGGTCGTCGGCGGAGGCGCGGTGGTGTCCATGAGGATCGCATCCGCCTCGCTCGGCGCCGTCACGACCGCCGCCGGGAGATTGAGGAGTCCGCCGGGATTCACATACTTCGGGTGCTGCAGGCGAAGCGTCCACACGGTGCCCGCGATGAGCAGGATCGCTGCGCCGACAGCGTGTGCCACGCCTTTCAGCAGCTTGATCCAGTCTGCTTGCTCCTGGCGCGGATGCCTTACACGCACATTGGTGAAAATGTCGCCTTCTGCTTCCCGGCGATTCTCCACCTCGGGTTCACTCATGAGCTAGCTTGTGTGCACCCCATATGCCATCGGTATGGAGCTTGCCCTTCGGACGCGCCAATCATACAGATAAATGAAAGAATCCGAAGGCCTCTACAGATCGTTCAACTTCATCAAGCAGGCGCTGCTGGGTATCACCGCGGTCGCCTTTGGCCTCCTCATCTTCGGCTATTTCATTTTCATGCGCCACGTCGATGCGCCAAAAGCGCAGGCAGCGGCCGAACGGGAGCTGCAAGGTGGCACGCTCCACTACGGTGAGCGCGTCGAGAAAAAGGCGCGAGTCTATCAGCGCAGGCCAACGGATTACTTCCGCGGCCTCGATGGAATTCTCTTCGCGACCAATGACCGACTCCTCTTCATTGGGACGGCGCCAAGTGACAAGCTCGAGAATGCGGACGCGCCGCCGGTAATGATCACGCAGGAATATCCGAACGACACTCTGCTCAGCCTCGAGCATCGCCGCCTTTTCTTTCTGACAGCGCACGGCGTCGCCATCGCCCACGCTGGTTATCCGCGTGGCCAGTTCGGCGCCAATCGAGGCGATGAGAAAGCGCTCGACGATCTCATCGATTACGTGAGCTCGATTCACGCGAAGCAGCGCGCGGAAGCGGCGAAGGAGAGGAAGCTGCGCCAGGACGTGGCGGCGATGATACGTGAGCCGCTCTACTACACAGTGAAGCGCGGAGACGCGTTGTCACTGATAGCGACGAAGTTCGAGGCGACTCCCGATCAAATCAAAAGCTGGAACAACCTTCCCAATGACCGGGTGAAAATCGGACAGCGCCTACTGGTGAAGCCCCCCGGAAAGTAGATCGACCTCGGCACGGAGCTTTGTGCTGACCGAGCTCCAGTCGTAGTGCTTGCGCGCTACATCGGCGAGCGCGAGCCGGAACTCCGGCGCATGATGGAGCGCATCGGGAAGCTTGGCCGCGATGTCGTCGGCCGTTCGCTCCGGACTGAGACCCATCAGCCGCTTCAGGTCGGAGCCGATCTCGTCGCTCACCGCGTCGATGCTTGCCGCCATCCCTCCCATGTATGTGCCCATGGGCAGACATCCGGACGCGATCGCTTCAAGAAACACGAGTGGGCCCGCTTCTCGAACGACGGACGGGAAAATCCCAACGTCGCAACAAGCGAAGAGATGCTTCAGCTCGTGATGGGTGAGATAGCCGGTGAAGGTGATGGATTCTCGAAAGCGTGACGACTGCGCGCACGCCTGGTAGCTCTCCATCCCGCCTTTCTCGCGGAGGCGAGCCATATACGCTGACACCTCTGCGTAGCCCGGGTCAACGCTACCCGCTTGCTCGAGGAGGCGTCCGTGCTCGAGAATTTCCGCGAGAAGGTCATCCCGACCCTCGGAGAGAGCGAAAATGAATGCTTCCATCAGCTCGCGAAGTGGCCCGTGTCCAACGACTATCAACTGCAGATCGGGCTGGCGCTCGAGCGCAGCCGGGAGCGCCGCGATTACGGATTGGATTCCTTTCGCTGCGATGAGGCGCCCGACAAAAAGGACGGTCGGTTTGCTCCAATCGATGCGTTCGAGCTTCACGGCGATGTCGGCGTCGGCTTTTTTGGGATCGTATCCGGCGGAGGCGTGAAGAAGTGGTGCGAGCGGCTCGCCGTGAGCCCACACCCTCAGAGCATCGCGCATGCGGGCCGTGTCCCGGGCAGTTTTGCCCTTCGCAAGATCTCCGGCCGAAACAATGAGCTGTTGGATCCGCCCTCGTCTGCCATCACGCTCGACCGGCTCGAACTCGGACGTGTCCACCCCCAGATGAAGCCCGGTGAGCTTTGACTCGAGCTCCGGGACGGTGTGGAACACCGCGCGTACGCGCTCCCGCATTTCGTCTCCGATCACAAACACGCGCCCGCTGCTCTCGATCGCGGAGGACGCATACGCCAGGAAGCGGGGGTCCTTCTTCACCGCGTACTCGATGTCGCTCCCGTGCGGCATGATCGTAAATGGAATGCCTCGTGACAAACGCACGCGCTGCGCGACGGTTGGCATAAGCACGGCGTGGTTCGCGTGAATCCCCGTTATTCCATATTCATCCACGATCGCTTCGACCACCATCACGTTCCGGGCGATGTACGCCTCCAGCTCGGCGTTGGCGAGGTCGATCATTGGAACTACGCGGGAATGCTCTGCGTACTCGTCCCACACGAATACGGGCAGTATGCCGTCGAGCTCCGGCTTGTGCAGCACGCAGCTGCCGCGGTAAGGCGTCTCGCGCTCGAAGTGCTTCACGACGCCGCCGTCACGTTTGTGCGTGAAGGCCGCCCCTATAAAATCGTAGGCAGCGGGATCGTTCTCCTGGCAAACCAGATGGACTGTTTCGCCCTGACGGCAGAGGGATCGCACCACCGAGCGCGTCCAAAGATTGCTTCCCGAGCCCTCGAGGAGCCACCCATGCAGAAGACCTAGGATGGGCGGTCTCGCGCTGGATCCGAGGTTCGTCTCGCCGGAATGGCGCGATCTAGTAGCACTTCGAGCTCAGCGACCCCGCAGCTGTCCCAATTCTCGCTAATTGGCGTGAGCCTACGCCGGCCCCCATCGGACTTGAACACGAGCCAGCCCTTTTCCATGGTGCGGCGGACTGTCTGCCGTCGTACAACTGTTCGGCGCTGCTCCTCGTATTCCGAAGTATGGATAGTGCGGCGCTCGGCACGGCTCCGTCTCTCCAGGGACGACGGATAGACGGCGAGAACGAGCCAGGACGTCCCGCTCGAGTCGGAAAATATTCGATGCGCCATTGTGCGACTGGATATGGTGCAATGGGCGTGCTAAGCGATAGGCGCACGCGGCTTGTTTCCTGCGAGTGCTCGCATTCACTTCACCTGTAACAGGGAGATTGGAATGGACGATATTGGAGCAACACTCGATAAACTTCGCGAAGAGCTCACCAAGGCTGGCGCCCGTCTCGCGGAATTCGCGGAAAAGGGCAAAGACGAGCTGCCGCACGCAGCGAAGCGGCTGGATGAGGAATACCGCCGTCTTCAATCGCTCCTCGACGGCGCCGTGGACAAGCTAAAAAAGCGCTAGGCGGGCTTTGGACGGGACTCGTCTCCGGCGCGATAGGCGGAGATGATCTGAATGTCGCCGACAGTTGGAGCGTCCACGGAGTAAATCACACCGAGCCGCGGGCTGTCGGCGGGGAGACGGTGGCGTTTATAAATGATGTAGGGCGCATCCTGAATCGCCGTCAGGTGTGCGTCGTCTTCCATGTCAACGAGCGGCCTGTCAGGGAGACATAGCTCCTCGGGCGGCTCTTCGAACTCGAAGCGCCGCACCTCCGAACGAGGCGTGAGGAGCCAGCACTCGACAAGAGCGTTTACTTTTTCGCCGCCTGCTTCTGAAAGAGCGAGGCATACTGGCCATAACCTTCGGCTTCGAGCTTCTCAACTGGAATGAACCGCATCGACGCAGAGTTCATGCAGTAACGAAGTCCAGTAGGAGCCGGGCCATCGGAAAACAGGTGGCCGAGGTGCGAGTTTGCCTGTGCGGAACGAACCTCCGTGCGTACCATGAAGAGCGCGCGATCCGATTTAGTGACGATGTTCGCAGATTCGAGCGGCTTGGTGAAGCTCGGCCATCCCGTGCCCGAATCGTATTTGTCGAGCGAGCTGAAAAGCGGCTCGCCGGAGACGACGTCTACGTAGATGCCCACGCGGTGGTTGTCCCAATATTCGTTTCTGAACGGCGACTCGGTATCGGCGTTTTGCGTGACTTCGAATTGAAGGGGAGTCAGACGTTTCTTTAGGTCGGCTTCGGAAGGCTTCATGTATCTACCATTTGTGACCGGTTTCGTTGTTGGCTTTGCGGCCGCGGGTTGTGCGGATTGCGCGTGCCCGGTATCGCACGCGAACAATGAGAGAGCACCTGCTGCAACGATGACGAGAGAATAGCGATTTTTGATCAAGCTGCATTCCTGGATAGGGTGCCCTGCTCCACCCACCGTCCTACACCCTCGGCGCCCAGTTGGTCCATTACTTCGCAGCGGCGACTGCCTTCCGCGCGAAGTCGGACAGGACGAGCTTTCCGCTCGCGGCAGCCCGCTCGTCGAGAAGCGTTTCCCAAGAATCCGTTCCTTCCCAGAACGTTTTTTTCATTTTCGCCATCGCTTCGGGATTCGACGCTACGAGACGCTGCGCAAGCGCGGTCACCGCAGCATCCGCTTCTTCGATCGTCGGATGGAGCTCGGAGTAAAGTCCGTGAGTTCTGGCCCAGGCGGCATGCCTCCACGAAGCACTCACGGCAAGCTGGGTGAATGCGGCAAGACCAATCTTCTTTTCGATCGCCGGCCCGACGACGAAGGGCCCGATGCCGACCGCGAGCTCACTGAGTCGCACAGAGCATTCCTCGGTCGCGATCGCGTAATCGGATGCGGCGAGAACTCCGACTCCGCCGCCGACGGTCTTCCCCTGCACCCGCGCGACGATGAATTTCGGGCATCGGATCATTGCGAGGATGAGGCGCGCGAAGCCGAGAAAAAATTTCTTTCCCGCCGCTTCGTCGGAAATCGACTGCAGCTCGGAGAAGGAAGCGCCTGCGCAAAATGCTCCGCTGCCGTCACTGCGGAGCACGATGACCTTCACCCCGTCGTCGCCGCCGAGCTTCTCGACCGCTGCAGCGAGCTCGGCTAGGATGCTTCCCGGTAGCGAATTACCCTTCGGGTGAAAGAACGTGATGGTGCCCACACCATCCTTCGTTCCCGTCTCGACGCGGCCATTATCTGTCATCGGCAAGCCATTCGCGGATCAGTTTCATGTTGGGGCTGTAGTATATACGTTTAAGAGGTAACGCGTGCATGTCCGACGCCCCCCAACCCCGCGCGAGTATGACGCCAAGCGAACAGAAAGCCGAAGACCCGCAGCGCATCGCCGAATTCGAAGCGCGCATCGCCCGTGGAGAAAGCATCGAGCCGAAAGACTGGATGCCCGATCGCTACAGGACGCAGCTCATCCGCATGATGTCCCAGCACGCGCACTCCGAGATTGTGGGAATGCTCCCCGAGGGGAATTGGATCACGCGAGCGCCGAGTCTCCGCCGGAAGATGATCCTTCTCGCGAAGGTGCAGGATGAAGCGGGGCATGGACTCTACATATACTGCGGCACGGAAACACTGGGTGTCGACCGCTCCGAGCTCGTCGACCAACTGCTTACAGGAAAGGCGAAGTACTCGAGCATCTTCAATTATCCGACGCTCAGCTGGGCGGATATGGGCGTCATCGGATGGTTCGTCGACGGAGCTGCAATCGTCAATCAGACTGTTTTAGCGAAAGCGTCGTACGGCCCGTACGCGCGCGCCATGATCCGCATCTGCAAGGAAGAAAATTTCCACAAGAAGCAGGGCTACGAGATCATCGCCACTCTCGCGAACGGAACGCCGGAGCAGAAGGCGATGGCGCAGGACGCGATAAACCGATGGTGGTGGCCTTCCCTCATGATGCTCGGGCCGAGTGACAAGGATTCACCGAACACCGCCGAGCTCATCAAGTGGCGCGTGAAGCGGAAGACGAATGACGAGCTGCGCCAAAGATTCGTGGACATAACCGTTCCGCAGGCACAGGCCGTTGGACTCACCCTTCCCGATCCCGATCTCAAGTACAATGAAGAGACACAGCACTGGGAGCACGGTGCGATCGACTGGGATGAATTTTGGCAGGTGGTGAAAGGCAACGGTCCCTGCAACCGCGAGCGCATCGCCGCGAGGCGGGAAGCCCACGAGAATGGACGATGGGTTCGAGACGCCGCCGAAGCGCACGCGGCAAAAAAAGCAGCGCGCAATCAGCCGGCTGCTGCGTGACCGACACCCCGAAGGGCGCGACAGGAAACGGCACGGATAGCCAGTGGCCGCTTTGGGAAGTTTTTGTTCAACCGGCTCAAGCCGCGCCCTACGAGCATTGCGGAAGCGTTCACGCAGCGGACGCAGAGGGCGCGATGCAGAATGCGCGCGATGTCTATGCCCGGCGCGGCGAAGCAATCGGCATCTGGGTAGTTCCTTCGAGCGCGATCGTGGCGTCGAAGCCGGAGGATGCGGGCTCCTTCTTCGATCCCGCCGACGATAAGATTTATCGTCATCCGCAGTTTTATAAGATTCCGCGCGGCCTCAAAGGATTCTGATGGCGGAGGAGCGCGCCACTTCGACGGACACGCTGCTCGAGTACTGTCTTCGCCTTGGTGACGACCGCCTCATCCTCGGACACCGGCTTTCCGAGTGGTGCGGTCACGGGCCGATTCTCGAAGAAGACATCGCGCTCGCCAACATCGCGCTCGACTTCCTGGGCCAGGCATCACACGCGCTCGAGGTGGCGGCAGCCGCTGAAGGTGCGGGACGAAGCGCTGATGATCTCGCCTTCTTTCGTGAGGGCGTGCAGTTCCGCAACCTCCTCATCGTCGAGCTCCCGCGCGGCGATTTTGCGTTCACCATCGCGAGGCAGTTTCTCTTTGACGCCTTCAGTGTGCATCTCATGGACGCGCTGCAGAAAAGCGCTGAGCCGCGAATAGCCGAGCTCGCCGCCAAAGCGGTGAAGGAAGACAGATACCACGTTCGGCACAGCGCGGAGTGGATGGTGAAGCTCGGTGATGGAACGGACGAGAGTCACACGCGTCTCCAGAACGCGGTGAACGATCTCTGGCGGTTCACCGGTGAGATGTTTCTAGCTGACCCGGTTGACGATGCAGCCGCAGCGGCAGGTATTGCGCCTGCCGCATCAACATTGAAAGAGAAGTGGGATGCAGTGGTGAACGACGTTTTTGCGCGGGCGAATATCACGCGTCCCGCGGACGAAGTGTTCATGCGCGGTGGGCGCACCGGAAAACACACTGAACATCTCGGTCATCTGCTCGCTGAAATGCAGATCGTGGCGAGATCCCATCCCGGGGCGGAGTGGTGATCGCCAACGCGGATCTGCTCGAGATCCTCCGGACGGTGAAGGACCCAGAGATTCCCGTCCTGGACGTGGTAGAGCTCGGCGTCGTCCGCGATGTCCGTGAAGAATCCGGCAAAGTCGTCGTCGAGATCACGCCTACTTACTCGGGCTGTCCCGCGCTGCAAATGATGGAGGACGAAATCATCGCGGCGCTGAAGGCGGGCGGATTCCCTGATGTCGAAGTGCGAAAAGTCTATTCGCCGGCGTGGACAACCGATTGGATGAGTGCGGAGTCGAAGGCGAAGCTCAAGGCGTATGGCGTCGCGCCGCCGCACGTACGTGAAGCGGAGCCGCTCATCGTCCTCGAGCGCGCCCGGCATACCGTCGCGTGTCCCTATTGCGGGTCCTCGAACACCGAAGAGAAAAGCGAATTCGGATCGACGGCCTGCAAGTCGATCAACTTCTGCAACAGCTGCCACCAACCGTTCGACAGCTTTAAGAGCATTTAGCTTGTTAGCGACGTTGCTGCCAGACCTGCCGCTTGCGATGGCCGTGCACGACGGCGATCACTGATATGTGGCGCGGGAGCACGACAAAGTAAATGACATAGGGGAAGCGACGCAGGAGAGCCATGCGAATGTCATCGACGATGGGCGGGAAACGCAGAGGCTGAGATTCAATTCCCTCGTAGGCGGCGGTCAACTCCATCGCGAAGTCATTGCCGAGGCCAACTCGGTGCGCTTCGTACCATCCGAACGCATTAGCAACATCGGCTCTGGCCGCTTTCCGAACGAACAAGCGCGGCGTCATCCGCCGCGCTTCTTGAGCTCCTGAATTGTTTGGCGCCACGGGTCACCCCGATCACCATCTTTGGCCAGCTCGGCCCGGCGAGTCCGCAATAGCGCAATATCCGCGATAGAGGGTTCGAGATCGGAAGGGTCGAGACTATCCCATAATTGCTCTGCCAGCTCAATGCGCTGGTCAGGCGTCAAGTGGCTAAAATCCATGAGCGGTGCGGCCATGCTGAACTGTGGCGGAAGCCGTAGCTCAAATCAAGATGGTATCGCCAATTCTCGGAATTAGGCCTTCACGCCTTCAGCAGCTCTTCGATCTTCGCGGCAATTTTTGCCGCATCGGGAAGAACGGCGTTCAGTAAATCGGGATGATACGGCATCGGAACGTCGTCTACCGTGAGACGTTCCACCGGCGCATCGAGGTGCCAGAACGCCTCCGACGCGACACGCGCCGCAACCTCGGCGCCGAACCCCGCAGTCGTCGTGTCTTCGTGCACAATCAAACAACGGCCGGTTTTCGTCACCGATTGGATCACCAGCTCGCGGTCCCACGGTGCGATCGTGCGGAGGTCGATGAGCTCCACATCGCCGCGGAATTGGTCTGCTGCTTCGGCGCAGCGGTGCACCATCGCGCCCCACGTGATCACCGAAATGCGGGTCCCCTCGGTAAGCACGTTTCCCTTCCCGAGCGGGATTACGTAATCGTCGCCCGGATATCGTGCGCTGCCATCGCTCGTCATGAGGAGCGAACGATGCTCGAAGAAAATGCTCGGATTGGAGCTGCGCATCGCCGACCGGAGCAAACCGACGGCGTCGGCCGCGTTCGAGGGAATGCACACCTGCCAACCGATCGCGTGCGCCCACGTCACTTCACTCGAGAGACTGTGCCACGGATCCCCGACGTCTTTTCCAAAACCGCCCGGCATTCTTACCACGATTGGTGCTGCGAACCTGTTCGCCGTACGCCACCGCATCGTTCCGCAGTTGTTGAGCTGTTCAGTCGCGGGATCGGCGTACTTACGGAATTGTATTTCCGCGACGGGCATCAGCCCGGCGATCGCCATTCCCACGGACCGCCCGATGATTCCTTCTTCTGAAAGGCTCGTGTCGAACACCCGCGCTTCACCGAATTTCTTTTGCAGTCCTTCCGTGACGAGGTGCACTCCGCCCTTCCGGCCGACATCCTCTCCGAAAACTAGAACTTTCGGATTCACCTCCAACTCCCGCGCGAGCGTCTTCCGAACCGCCTCGGCGAACCGCACCATTTCCCCATGCTCTGCCTCCGTCTTCGACGGCAGCTTCGCAATCTCCCGGCGTGACAAACCGCCGAGTGCTTCCTCACCGTCACTTTCGGCGTAGATGAACTTCTTTACTGTAGCGGCGTCAGGACCGGGGCGCGCTCTCGCGGCATTGAGTGCCGCTTCGACATCCCGTTTAGCTTCCTCTTCAACGCCGCGCCATTCCGCCGCCGATAAAATGTCGGGCACCACATGTCGCTGGAGCTTTGGGAGTGGATCGCGCTTCTCATCGTCGGCGATTTCCCGGTCACTCCGGTAGCCGCGCTGATTGTCGGGACCGGAATGACTGCACAGCCTGGGGACTGTCAGACGAACTAAAGCCGGCCCCTCTCCCGCGCGCACGTGCTCGACGCATTCTCCTATGAGGGCCGCGGATTCTCCGGGATTGTATCCGTCGCCGTCGCGAATGAGCAGGTTGGCGAACGAGGCGAGGTTGTCGGCGATGTTGCCGCCCGGCGTCTGCATCTCTCCTTTCACGGAGATTCCGAGACCGTTGTCTTCTATATAGAAGAGCATCGGAAGCTTGAGCGTCGTCGCCATAGTCAGGGCGGACCAGAATCCGTTCGTGGCGACGGATGCTTCTCCGCCGAGCACGACGCTCATCGCACCGCGATAGCTCTCATCACCAAGGACATCGCGGTGGTACTGAATAGCCTGCGCCCATCCCGCCGAGGGCGTGTACTGCGAGCCGACGTCACCGGACATGGGGAGTACAATCGGACCGTTCTTATTCGGAAGATTGCAAACCACACCGATGTCGCGCCCGTCGCTGAATCCGCCGGATCGTCCCAGCGGACTCGCCATCGCGTCTTCGAGGGAGAGACCGAGGGTGATGAGTAGCGGCCGCGAGCGATAGTACGCGCCGGCTGCATCGTGGGGATGATCCATGAATGAGCCAAGAATCGCCTGGCCGACATCATGCCCGCGCGCGGAGAACTGGTAGAGAACTAGATGCTCTTTTGGAACGCTCGTTCTATTCTTGTTGGTGGTCTCTTCGACTTCGTCCATCAACCGCGACGCATTTACGAGATAAGCGATGCGCCGCCAATCGAGGTGCTGCCCGGCATTGCTCTTCGCGCGGGATTTTGCGCGCGGCGTGTGGGACGGGTCGATGGCAGTCATTGCGCCGGCTCCAAAATCTTCTTCGTCCTGTAAACTGTTCCGCGAAAGAGGCCGACCGTGACGTCTGCCTGGTTCGTGACAGTCACACGATAAAATGCGATGCGGTTCCCCGCGCTCTCTTCTGCTGCCACAGCAGTAAGAATATCACCTTCGCTGACCGGCGCCGGGTAGCTGATGGTGTTTTCGATGCTGACCGTCACCGTACCGTGTGTGTTCGAGGCGAATGCGAGAGCGCTATCGGCAATCGAATACGGAATTCCGCCGTGACACATACCGAACCCGTTGAGCATGTCTCGCCGGACTTTCAGACGGACGGTGCACGCGCCAGGCCGCACTTCGACGATCTCGATACCGAGCCAGGCGCTGAAGCCGTCGCGCGAGACCATACCCGCGACGAGCTTCTCCGCGTTCGCCTGGTCCGGCTTGTCGCTCACTGGTGAAATTGCTCGCCGCGCGATGCCATCTCACTGAGCAGCGGGCTAACGCGATAGCGATCGTCGTCGCCGTGCTCGGCGCGCAGCGTGTTGATCCTATCGGCGATGTGCGTCAAGCCGATCTCGTTTCCCCAGGAGAGAAGACCTTTCGGGTAATTCACGCCTTTGGTCATGGCGAGATCGACATCGGCGGGGGAGCCGCAGCCCTGGCGCACCGCATCCGCTGCCTCGTTGACGAGCATGGCAAGAATCCGGTCGACGATGCGTTGTCCGATCTCCGGGTCCTTTACAGGCTGTGGCTGCGCTGCGCCTTCGGAATAATCGTAGTGCCCTGCGCCGGTTTTCTTTCCGAGACGCCCCTCGCTCACCAGGCGTTGCTGAGTGGCGGAAGGCGTGTACCGCGGATCCCTGTTCGTTCCTTCATACACCGCCGTTGTGGCGGCGAGATTCACATCGTTGCCTATGAAATCCATCAGCTCGAACGGACCCATCTTGAATCCGCCAATTTCCTTCATTGCCCAATCTATGGTAGCGGGATCGGCGATACCTTCTTCATTGATACGTATCGCCTCTCCGTAGAAAGGACGCGCTATTCGATTGACGATGAACCCAGGCGTATCGGAAGCGATGACCGTCGTTTTCCCCCAGGAGTCGATGAGAAGGCGCGCCTGGTTGGCGACGTCCGGAGACGTCTGCTTTCCGGGGACAATTTCGACGAGGGGAAGTACCGCCGGCGGATTAAAAAAGTGGATTCCCACAACGCGCTGCGGACGGGCGCACCCGCTCGCGATAACGCTCACCGAAAGCGACGACGTATTGGTCGCGAGAATGCAGGTTGCAGATACCGTGTCCTCGAGCTCGCGAAAGAGGCGGCGCTTCGCCTCGATCTCTTCAATGATCGCTTCGATGACAATTGCACACTCGCGGAGAGCATTGCTCTCCACGCCCGCGTCCTTTGACACACGCTCCAGAATCTCTTCGGCGCGCGCTTCAGTCATCTTCTTCTTCGCGACTTGCCCGGCAAGTGATTTCTTGATCGCATCGACGCCGCTCTGCACTGCTCTGTCGCTCACATCGCGAAGAATTACGTTATGCCCGGCGGTGGCCGCGACCTGGGCGATGCCGCTGCCCATTGCACCGGCCCCGATGACACCGACGACAGTTTCGCTCGCTCTTATCGGCACTTATTCACCGCGAAAGTTTGGCTTCCGCTTCTCCAGGAAAGCAGTGACGCCTTCACGAAAGTCCTGCGTGTCGCCCGCGGCGCCCTGAAGCTCTTCTTCGACATCCAGTTGCCGGTCGAAGTCATTTCCAAAGGAAAGGTTGAGCCCGCGCTTGGTTAGCCCGAGAGCGCGCGTGGGAAGCTCGGATAACGTTCTGGCGATATCGCCCGCTTGCGTCATTAAATCGGCCGGCTCGCAAACCCGGTAGATCATCCCGTATTCGAACGCCTGTTGGGCGCTGATTTTTTCGCCCAACATCATTAGCGCCGTCGCGCGCGCCAGGCCCGCTAGTCTCGGCAGAAAGAATGTTCCCCCGCTGTCGGGGATGAGGCCAACCTTTGCGAACGACTGAATGAACGAGGCTCCGCTCGAGGCGAGAACAATATCAGACGCGAGCGCGAGATTGGCGCCCGCTCCCGCGGCGACGCCATTCACCGCGCATACAACCGGCTTTTCAATCTTACGAATGGCGCGGATGACCGGGTTGTAGCTCTTCCTCACGATCTCGGCGAGATTGGTCGGTTGCCCGGCGACCGGCGTCGCTTCGGAAAGATCCTGCCCCGCGCAAAACGCACGTCCCGCTCCAGTCAAAATGACTGCGCGCACCTGTTTGTTCGACGCAGCTGCGGTCACCGCCGCGGCGAGCTCGACGGCCATCGCCCGATTGAAGCTGTTCAACACGTCGGGGCGATTGAGCGTGAGGCGAAGCACGCTTCCGTCCATTTCCGAGAGAACGAATTGACCTGTCATCCAAGCGCAATTTATTCCCGCTCACGCCGATTCACTAGATTAAGACACGATGCAGAATGCCTTCATTGTTGACGGAGTCCGCACTCCCATCGGGAGCTTCGGCGGTTCGCTCGCCCACGTTCGTCCGGATGATCTAGCGGCTCACGTGATCGCGAAGCTCGTGGGGCGCTCCCCTTCAATTGATCCTGCGAGGATCACCGACGTCATTTTAGGATGCGCTAATCAGGCGGGCGAGGACAACCGCAACGTCGCGAGAATGTCGCTGCTCCTCGCCGGCCTCCCCGAATCCGTTCCCGGCGAAACGGTGAACCGCTTGTGCGCGTCGGGGATGAGCGCTGTCGCACACGCGGTGCGGGCGATCAAAAGCGGTGAAGGAGATGTGTTCATCGCCGGCGGGGTGGAGAGCATGACGCGGGCGCCGTATGTGATGTCTAAAGCGACGCAGCCGTTCGCCAGAAACGTCGAGATGTTCGATACCAGCCTCGGCTGGCGATTCGTTAATCCGAGAATGCCGCCTTTGTTCGGCGTGGACTCGATGGGTGAAACCGCCGAGAATGTGGCCGAGCAGTTCAAGATCTCGCGCGCGGATCAGGATGCGTTTGCACTCGCCTCGCAACAGAAAGCGGCGAAGGCGA
>JACDDT010000092.1:3722-5503 GCA_013816855.1 Gemmatimonadaceae bacterium | reverse complement strand
TCCACGGCTGGCAGCACACTTCGCAATCCTCTACATACTCTTGAGCGGAGCCGCTGCCGGGGTCGAGCGAGATCTCGACTGACGCCGAGCAATACGGACAGATGACTGTCGCCTCGGTCGCGGCGTCGCCGTCGCCCAGTGGAAATTCATCATCGAGGTCCTCGTGCTCGTCATTCAAGTCGCTATCATTTGACATTGCACTAACCTAACTCGGCGCTGGCGCTCACTAGTGTGGTCCGGTCAATGCACCTGACAACGCTCGAGCTAACGAGCCGGCCCCCGGAGGTACGATGTACACGCGTTGTTTTGTCGTATTGGCGATTGCGGGACTCACTGCTTGCGGCGCTTCCGCACGGCTTCCGGTCAGTGCCGGCGAAGGTCCGCATCCTGTCATTCCCGCACCGGCCCCCTCGCTCGTGCCGCAGGTGAATTACGTCAAGGGAAAAGGTTGGCCGAAGGGCGAGCATCCAATCCCCGCCGAAGGTTTGTCCGTCAGTCCATTCGCGACGGGTCTCGATCACCCGCGATGGATTTACGTTCTTCCCAACGGTGACGTGCTCATCGCCGAGACGAATGCGCCGAGGCGCCCGGAAAACAATCCGGGCATCAAGGGGTGGTTCACGAACTACTTCACGAAGCGGGCAGGCGGAGCCGTGCCCAGCGCGAATCGCATAACTCTGCTTCGCGACACCGACGGCGACGGTGTCGCCGACGTGCGCTCGGTTTTTCTTGCGGGCCTGACGTCGCCATTCGGAATGGCGCTCGTCGGACATACGCTCTACATCGCGAACACGAACGCTCTTGTAAAAGTTCCGTACACCGATGGCGCGACCACCGTCACCGCCTCTCCAGGGAATGTGACCGATCTGCCCGCTGGGCGGCTCAATCACCACTGGACGAAGAATGTCATCTCCAACACCGACGGATCGAAGCTGTATGTCGCCATCGGATCCAATAGCAACGCCGCCGAGTTCGGGATCGAGCGAGAGCGGGACCGCGCACGCATCTGGGAAGTGGATCCCGCGACGGGCGCGCATCGGGATTTCGCGACGGGATTACGAAATCCGGTCGGGCTCGCATGGGTTCCCGAAACGGGAAAGCTCTGGGTCGCGGTGAACGAGCGTGACGAGCTCGGCAGCGATCTCGTGCCCGACTACATGACCGCGGTCACGGACGGCGCATTCTACGGATTTCCGTACAGCTATTTCGGAAAGCACGTGGACCGCCGCGTCAAACCTTATAAGCCGGATCTCGTCGCGACCGCCCTCACACCTGACTACGCACTCGGCCCGCACACCGCCTCACTTGGCCTCGCGTACACGAATGGGAATTCCCTCCCTGCGCGGTTTCACAGTGGAATGTTCGTGGGCCAACACGGATCGTGGAATCGGGTGCCGCGCAGCGGTTACAAAGTGATCTTCGTTCCTTTCGCCGCCGGCTTGCCGAGTGGCGATCCCATCGATGTCCTCGCCGGTTTCGTCAAAGACAACGGAGATGCGCTCGGTAGACCGGTCGGGGTCGCGATCGACAAGCGAGGCGGACTGCTCGTCGTGGACGACGTTGGAAATTCTGTCTGGCGTGTGACGGGCAGCCATTAATTCCATCCGTCGGCGCGAAGACCCGGCAGGCAGCTCGCGCGGGGGATGGGCGACGACGCTTAAACCGTGCCGCCGTTAGCCTCGCGAACGCGCGTCGAACGACCTTTATTCAACGTCCTCTACAAAGATTTACCGCTCGTGATTTCCATCGTCTTTTAATAAGACCGAACGGAGATCGGGTGC
>JACDDT010000092.1:0-3622 GCA_013816855.1 Gemmatimonadaceae bacterium | reverse complement strand
GTGCACGCGCGAGGATATGGACCGCCTGCGGGCGCAGCTTCTCGCCGACGATCGCATCGTGCCCGGGATGAAAATGCTGTTCGAGACGACTGAAGTGGATTCGCGGCTCAGCTTCACCGACCTCCAGGAGATCGCCGGCCGACTCGGCGGAATCTTTGGAAAAGGAATCAAAAAGGTCGCAGTCGTCGCCGACAGCCGGTTCATCTACTCGATGGCGAAGACCTTTCGGGTGTTCGCCGCGAATCAACCGGTGCAGATGTGTCCCTTCAGGAACCTGGCCGAGGCCGTCATATGGCTCTACGACGGCTCGCTCAACGCGGAGGTGATGGAGCTCGCGGAAATTACCCCGCAGTCCATCGTCGAGCGTGAAAGCTCGTTCAGCGCATCCCGAAAGGCATCTTAGGCATTCCGGGGAACTGCGGGCCCCTGCCTCCCTGCGCCATCTTCTTCATCATCTTCTGCATCTCGCGGAACTGATCGAGTAAGCGATTCACGTCGCTGATTGGCCGCCCGCTTCCCTTCGCTATTCGCGACCGGCGTGACCCGTTGATAAGCGAAGGATCTTTCCGCTCCGCCGGCGTCATCGAAAGTACGATCGCCTCGACGTGCTTCATCCGCTTCGGATCGGCCTTCATCTGCTTGATCGCCTGCGTGTTCACGCCGGGAAGCATTTTCAAAACGCCTTCTAGCGGGCCCATCTTTTCGATTTGACGCATGCTGGTGAGAAAATCGTTCAGATCCATGCCCTCCTTCCGAACTTTCTTCTCCAGCTTCTTCGTTTCGGCTTGATCGAACGCTCCCTGCGCCTTCTCGACGAGCGTGACGATGTCGCCCATCTGAAGAATGCGCCCCGCCATTCTATCTGGATGGAATTCCTCGAGCGCATCGGACTTCTCGCCGACGCCGATGTACTTGATCGGCTTCTTCGTGACGCCGTAGATGGAGAGCGCAGCACCGCCTCGGGCATCGCCGTCCATCTTGGTGAGAATCACGCCGGTGACGCCGAGCGCTTTGTCGAAGCCTTCCGCGATACGCACCGCATCCTGTCCCGTCATTCCGTCTGCGACGAGCAGAATCTCCGTCGGACGGAGCGCGTCCTTGAGACGTGACAGCTCATTCATCATGTCTTCGTCGATCTGCAGCCGGCCGGCTGTGTCGATGATCACGACGCGGTCGCGCGCATGAACGCCTGCATCCACTCCGGCACGCGCAATCTTCACGACATCGTTCGTCGAGCGGTCCGAATAAACCGGTACTTCAAGCTGTTTGCCTAGCGTCTCGAGTTGATCGATTGCGGCAGGGCGATAAACGTCGGCGGCAACGAGTCGCGTCGGGCGTCCTTCGGCTTTGAGCTTCCGCGCGAGCTTGGCTGCGGTGGTCGTCTTACCGGAGCCCTGTAGCCCGACCATCATCACGACAGTTGGCGGGAGCGTGCTCATCTTGAGCGGCTCGCGTCGCTCGCCGAGCATTGCCACGAGCTCCTCGTGCACGATCTTCACGAGCTGCTGCGCCGGTGAAACGGTGCCGAGTCGGCCTACCGTGACTGCCTTGGCTTCGACTTTCTCCAGGAACTCGCGCGTGAGCGCGAAGTTCACATCCGCTTCCAGGAGTACCCGACGGACTTCGCGAAGGCCTTCCTTGATGTCGGCTTCGCTCAGAGTGCCACGTCCGCGAAGGCGCGCGAATGTCGCTTCGAGCTTTTCGCTCAGATCTTCGAACATTTCGTAAAGTAGAGGGCTGCGGTTATCGCATCAACGCCCGGAAGCTACCTGCTCCAGGCCATCGCCAAGCCGCGTCTCTTCGGGACGAGCGACGTGGGGAGGAACCATCTCTCGAAGACGTTGTCCGTGTAGCGGCGGTTGAACCTGTCGACGAAAACCGCCGACGCGGTACCCAGCGTCGCACCGGCTACGACATCGCTGGCCCAGTGCGCATTCTTGTACAATCTCGAGTAGCCAACGAGCGCGGCGGCGGTGTACGCCACAGGCGTCACAACGCGCGAGTGTCCCGGCCAGTCCCGGTTGATGCCCAGCGCCAGCGCCGTGGACGCCGCAAATGCAGCAGCAGTCTCGCCCGATGGAAATGATGCAAAGTCATCGTTCGAGTACCCCTTCCCGCTCCTGAAAAATCGTGAGTCGTTCGGCGAAAACTTCGGCCGCGCGCGCCCGACTCCGCCCTTGATTCCTTCGGCGAGTCCGCCACCGAAAATGACCGATTCACCCGTATGCATTCCCAGCGCCGCGAGTCGCCGTGAATGAGTTCCGAGCCCGGAGAAGTAGAGTCCCGCGCTGATCAGCACGCTTCCAGGATCGCCGTAGAAACCGGTGGCGTCAGAGAGATGTCGAAGGCCGGAGTTCCCCTGCGTGCCCTTGCTCTGAAACGAGCGCTGAATGCTCCTGTCAGCACTCATCGCTCCCACAAACACCGCCCCGGCACCGCCAAGGAAGATGAGATCGGACGATCGCACCAGTGGTACCGTGCTCCGCGAAACTTTGATCGCAGTGTCCGACGCCCGCGACTGAGCGGCGAGCGGGCTGCAGACGGCAAACGAAATCGCAGCGCACGCGGCCGTCTGCAGAAGCTTCTTTCGCATACATATCATCCGGGCAAATGTAATCTCGTGCGCCGAGGGCTGAATCTCTCGTCGTGCGGCGAGAACCAGATTGAATAGTTCCCGACAACAGCTAACCTTTAGGAGTCAGTTTATCCTTCGAGAAGGAATTGAATGCCGCAAACCCAGCTGAAATGTCCGCGATGCGAGGGAAGGATGGAGATGGGTGTAGTCATCGACGCCGCGCACTACGGAACCCCCACTCGCCAAAATTGGGTCGAGGGGATCCCCCGCTGGAGCGCGTGGGTCGGCCTCAAGGTTCGAGGATTGGTGACCTACCCGGTAATAAGCTATCGCTGCGAGAAGTGCGGATACCTCGAATCCTACGCCAATCTCGAGATCGGGACCTGACGTGACCTCACCCCAGCGCAAAGACGAAATCCTGAAGTCGGACCTGCCGCCGTCGCTTCCGCTGTTGGCGCTCCGCTCGACGATCGTCTATCCGCTCGGGACAATCGCGGTGCAAATGGGCGCGCCGGAGAATCTGTCCCTCCTCCGCGCGCACGATCAGCCGGGGCTCATCGTCGCTCTCGTCGTCGCTGCCGGAGACCACGATGATGGTCTAGACGTCGAGCGCTTCGTTGGTCGAGTGGGCGTCGCCGCCCGGGTTCACGAGCGCATCAATCTCCCGGGCGACACCGTTCAAGTCACGCTCCAGGGACTTCGCCGCATCATCATAGAAGGCGTTTCCCAAACCGAGCCCTTCCCCGTCGTTCGCGTGAAAGCGGCGAAGGAAGCGCTCGCTGAATCCGCGGAAGTCGACGAGCTCGTGAGCAAAATTGTGTCCGGCGCCGAGACTCTCGTCGAGCTTATCGATCGCATTCCCGACGAAGTCCCGGCGATTTTGAAGATGAACGTCTCCGACCCGGGTCGCTTCGCCGATCTCGCTGCCACGAATCTCAATCTCAAAATCTCCGACCGCGACGAGGTTCTCCAGCGTCTCAATATCGGCCAGCGGCTGAAGTTCCTCCTCGGCAGAGTGGAGCGCGAAGTTGCCCGCGCGCGCGTCGC
>JACDDT010000022.1 GCA_013816855.1 Gemmatimonadaceae bacterium | reverse complement strand
CGAGAAAGAAGGAGGGGCGCACACCGGCGACAATGGTCGAGCGATACGCGGCTTCGACCGCCCGCGCGATTCCGGCGTCGCGCACTGCACGACCATTGACGGCGAGAAAAGTCCGGCGCGTGGAGGTGCCGACATCCGACGGTCGCTGCACCAATCCACTCACGTGATATGCGCCGGAGACGTCTTCCACCTCGAGAAGTACCTCGGCGTACTTCCCTCCCCAAACACCGGCAATGCGCGAGCGCATGCTCGACACCGGTGGAAGCGTAAGCACCTCTTTTCCGTCGTGCTCGACGGTGATGCGCACGTCCGGATGGGTGAGGGCCAGCGATGTTACGGCTTCAACCGCGCTCCGCCACTCCGAGCGCGCACTGCGCATGAATTTGAGTCGTGCCGGGATGTTGTAGAACAACTGCTCCACGGTGACGGTCGTTCCTTTTCGACGGGAAATGTTCTCGGCCGAGGAAAGCTTCCCGCCGCTTGCCGTCATTCGAGTCCCGCTACCGTCAGCGGTTGCACTGTCGATCGCGAAATGCGACACCGAGGCAATGGAAGGCAACGCCTCTCCGCGAAACCCGAATGTCGCAACGCCGACGAGATCGGCGGCGGAAGTGATCTTCGAGGTGCCGTGTCGCGCGAGGGCGCGCGGGAGATCGTCGGCGGAAATTCCCGAGCCGTCATCGCTCACTTTGATCAGCCTACGGCCGCCTTCCACGATGGCGATGTCGACGACTCTCGCGCCCGCGTCGAGCGCGTTTTCGAGAAGCTCCTTTATCACGGATGACGGGCGCTCGACGACTTCACCGGCGGCGATCTGATCGGCGACCGCGGCCGGCAGGATGGAAATCATCCGTGAATGATCCGAATTACCAATCCTTTCCGCGAGGGGGCGGCTGCGGGACGTTCTTTTTCTGTTTGCGTCCCTGGACATCCATCTCCTGATCCTCGGCAGCGTTGAGAAGAGCTTCCGCGCGCTGTGGCGACATCCCCGGAGTGGGACGCGGCACGTTCCGCGTATTATTGCTCTGTGACGGTGAAGGCTGGGGCTGCGGATTGTTTCCTCCTCCGCCACCACCGCCCCCGCCACCGCCTCCACCACCGCCTTTCTTTTTTCTCAGCGCGAGCTCGTAGTTCCACTTCGCGTCGCTGTCCGTCGGTGCGGTGAGAAGGACCTGTTTGTAGCGTGCGAGCGCGCTATCGAGCGGCACGTCGGCGGAGTCTTTCTGGAGCGAGTCCCTCTTGAATCGGAGACCCTGGACTAGAAAATCCAAGCCGAGGTTAAAACGTGAGCGATATAACGCCTCGACATCCTTCGTTTCCGCCGCGCGAGTGAGCGGCTCGATGGCAGGCAGTAAGGAATCGCGATTGAGAAGCATGGTGCCCGCATTGTACAGATCGATGGCGGCCTTGTCACGCGGCGGGCCTCGATTACAGCCCATTATAGAGATAAGAATTGCAGCCGCCGTCGTCGCAGCCGCGGCCGCTCTTCGTCTCACGCGACGCGTTACGGCAAACGTGTCCGCTAGTAAAAGAATGAGCGCTGGAAGCACGAACCACTGAAACTGTGCTCCAAGATTTTCACCCGACGATACGGATCGCGGACTAGCGTGCAGCTTATTGATCATTTGACGAATGGCAGCACCGCGATTGGCATTCGTCGCGGGTATGAAGGTTCCTTTCCCTGCGCCTGCAGCCGCGCTGAGCACGCCGGGGGAATATTTCGTGACGACAAGGTTTCCACTTTCATCTTTTTTAAATGTCGTCGTTCCATTCTCTTGAATCGGTATCGTCGAGCCACCGGTTGTCCCGAATCCGACAGTAATGAGGGCGATACCTGCGTCGCCAGCTCGCTTTGCTTCTTTAAGAACCTCCGTCGAGTCGTCGAATCCTTCGCCATCGCTGAGGAGCACGATCGCGCGATCGCTCTGTGTGGTATCAAGACTGAGGAGAGTGGTCGCCTGACGAAGTGCGCTCGAGAGTGAGCTACCGCCCTGGCCAACGATGGTTGGATCGAGATTCTGCAGAAAGAGGTCGAGCGCGCTGTTGTCCACCGTCATCGGTGTGAGGATGTAGCTGCGGCCTGCGAAAGCGATGAGGCCGAAGCGGTCGCCTGGCGAGAGATTCCGCAGGCGATCCGCCGCCTCCTTCATTGCCACGAGCCTGCTCGGCTTCTCATCGGTCGCGTTCATTGAAAGCGATGCGTCGAGCGCAAGCACGATGTCTACGCCCGAGGCTTTAACAACCGCTTGCTCCGTACCCCATCTCGGGCCGGCGTACGCGATCCCGAGAAAAAACGCCGCGAGCCCAAGCCGAAGCAGCCGCCCACGACCGCTAGTCGGTGTAAGCGAGGGCGCGAGCCGGGCTGTCATCTCTGAAGTGCCGAGGCGGGCGAGACGGCTCGCACGGGAAAGGATTCCGAGGCGTATCAGCCAGAGCATGCCGACAGGGAGCGCGATGGCAAGCGAGAGCGCCGCAGGCCACTGAATGAATTTCAGATAGCTCATGGCAGCGGCGCCCTCCACGCGACGAGCAGCAGCTCAGCCACAAGCGATAGGATGGCGAGCGTCAAAGGCCATCTGAAAAGCTCCGCGTAACGAACGATGGTGCGCGATTGGACCGGCGCTCTCTCGAGGCGGTCGATCTGCTGGTAGATCGCCTGCAGTGCGGCAGCGTCACGCGCGCGGAAGTAGCGGCCACCCGTCTGACGCGCGATATCACTGAGCATGACTTCATCGAGCTCAACGCGCTGCATCTGGAAGATGAGCCCGCCATTCGGGCCGCGCCCGACCGGCACGGGTGCTGAGCCCTGGGTTCCCACGCCGATCGTGTAGATCTTGATGCCGTACGCAGACGCCGCCTGCGCGGCCGTGCGCGGATCCACGGTGCCGCGATTGTTGATTCCGTCGGTGAGAAGGATGAGGACTTTCGATTTCCCGGGCGCGCCGCGGAGCCGATTCGCAGCAGTGGCGAGTGCGGTGCCGATGGCGGTACCATCCTCAAGCTGACCAGCCTGAAGATTATCGACCGCTTGCAACACGACTGCGTAGTCGGTGGTGAGGGGCACCTGGGTCAGCGCTTCGCCTGCAAAGGCGACGATGCCGATGCGGTCGCTGCGGCGGCCCGCGATGAATGACTTCACGCGCGCCTTCGCGACTTCGAGCCGGTTCTGCGGACGAAAATCCTGCGCCAGCATCGAGCTCGACAGATCTATAGCGAGGACGATATTGATTCCCTGACTCGAAAGGTTCTCCACTTTCGCGCCGGCACGCGGCCGAGCGAGCGTGAGGATGAGAAAAACGATGGAGAGGTTTCGCAGGAGAAACATCGCCCTCCGAATCCAGCTTCCAGTGCGCGGCCCGCGGGCGAGCACGGACGCCTGGGAAAAAACGATCGAATCCGCGCGGCGTCCGCGCCGCCATGCCCACCACGCGGGGAGCAGCAGCAAAAGCCAAAGCGCCTGCGGAGTATAAAATGAGATGGACGGGAAGCTCATGCCGCGCGCTCCATCTTTCGTTCTTTCTCCGCCGCTTCCTCGGCGAGGCGGCGCGTTTCGATCTCATCGACGATCGTGCGCGCAGTCCTTCCGCCAGCTATCGCTTCAGCCGGCGTCGTTGCGGCGCGGGCGAACTTGATGGCGTCGCTCTCTTCGAGAAGTGCGGGCAGGCGCCGCTGTGCTTCGCTCTCCAGCGTCACACGCGGGACGATCTCGCGCGTAGTGAACGAGCGGCGTATGCCGATAACTCGCGCGGCGAGGTAATCGCGCATCACGTCCGCCATATGCGTGATATGAGCGTTCGGGTCGCGGTCCGCCGGATGCTCGCGCTCGACTCGTGCGAACTCAGCCTTCGCCCTTTCGTACGGATGGACGGGTAGCGCGGCGCGCGCACGGTACCGCCGCCATATCCACCAAGCGAGGATCGCGAGGAGGAGAAGCAGCAAGAGCGGCAGCCACTTCTTCCAGTCGAACGTCGTGAGCGTGATGAACGCGCGGGCTGGCTTCGGCTTCCAAAGCGCGCTGTCCTTCGGCAGGACGGAACGGACGAAGAGGTTGATGCCGGCGAGCGGAACGACTTGCTTCTGTCCCTTGTACGTGACGACGATGTCCGACATCATCACCGTCTGCGGGCCGACATCCCAAGCCCCGAGCCGGTAACCGATCACGGCGGTATCACCGTGCATCGTCGCGGCGCGTTTTCCGATCAGCTCGACGGGGTACGTTCCTTCTTTGTGCGCCGTGTCAGGCCCATCGGGAACCGCGAACTGCGACCCGTGGGGCGCTAGCACTCTCACGATAAGTGTCACGTGATCGCCAACCGTGACGGTGTCGCGATCAAGTGCGAAGCCCAGCTGAACGGGGAACCCCGCCTGCGCCACCCCCGTCTGCATGAATAGAGCAACGAGAAGGTTCATCATCGCCGTCTCGATTGCGTCTCGCGCGAGCGGAAGAATTTCAAGAGCGGCTCTACGACTCCGGCATCAGTGTGCACGGGGACTTCGTCGATCGCGAGACGCCGCAGCAGATGCTTTCGCGTTTCGCGCTCTTCGCCGGTGTGCTTCTCATACGCTGTACGCACGGCCCGGCTGCTGGTATCCACTTCGACCGTCTTGCCCGTCTCGGGATCCACGAAGCGCGCAATGCCCAGGTTGGGCAGGTTCATCTCGCTCGGATCCTCCACCGTCACCGCAACTACGTCGTGGTGCTGCGCGAGAATCTTCAGCGGCCGCTCGATACCCGGCGAGAGAAAGTCGGAGACGATGAAGACGATCGCGTGCTGACCGAGCATGCGCGCGAGGTAATCAATCGCGCCGGCGAGATCGGTTCCCTTCCCCTTCGGCTCGAACGCCAGCAAATCGCGAATGATGCGGAGAACGTGACGGCGGCCCTTCCTCGGCGGGACAACGTGCTCGATGCGATCTGTGAAAAGAAGAATTCCCGCGCGGTCGTTGTTGCGTACCGCCGACATCGCGAGAACTGCGGCGAGCTCGCTCGCCAGCTCACTCTTGAACCGCTTGACCGTTCCGAACCTCTCCGAGCCGGAGAGATCGACCATCAGCATTACCGTGAGCTCGCGCTCCTCGATGTAACGCTTGACGAACGGGCGGCGCATTCTCGCCGTCACGTTCCAGTCGATGGAGCGCACTTCGTCACCGGGCTGGTATTCTCTCACCTCGGAGAATTCCATTCCCTGCCCCTTGAAGACCGAGCGGTACTCGCCCGTGAACAACGAGTTCACGAGTCCGCGTGTACGAAGCTCGATGAGCTTGACCTGCCGGAGAATTTCCGGCGGGACGCCGGCTGCCGCTTTGCGAGCCGGCGCCCTGGCGCTGTCATCGCGCCGGGTGTGCCGCTTCCAAATCACGGGGCCGGTATCGCCTCCAGGATGCGCGTGACGATGACGTCGGCGGATACTTCTTCCGCCTCTGCCTCGTACGTGCGCAACACCCGGTGACGGAGAACGTCGGGAGCGATCGCCTTCACGTCATCTGGCGTCACGAACGCGCGCCCTCTCAGGAAAGCGTGCGCGCGAGATGCCTGTGCGAGCGACAGCGTCGCACGCGGGCTGGCACCGAACTCGATGAGCGGCACGAGCTCCTTCAATCCGGCGGAAGCGGGCTCACGCGTCGCGTGCACGATTCCCACGATGTAGTCGACGATGCGGTCGTCCATATACAGCTCGGCAATTCTCTTCCGGGCGGCAAGAATCGCCTCGGGGGTGGCCACATGGCGCACCGGAATTTTCACGCCGCCCGCCATTCTCCGCAGCACTTCCTTTTCTTCGTCGGGAGTCGGATAACCGACGTGCAGCTTGAGCATGAATCGGTCGACCTGCGCTTCGGGAAGCGGATATGTCCCTTCCTGTTCGATCGGGTTCTGCGTGGCGAGAACCAGGAACGGCTCGTCGAGCTTGTATGTCGTTCCGCCGATGGTGACCTGCTTCTCCTGCATCGCCTCGAGCAAAGCGGCCTGCACCTTCGCGGGCGCGCGGTTGATCTCGTCGGCGAGAATGATGTTCGCGAAGATCGGCCCCTTCTTCACCGCGAAATTTCCAGTATGCTGCTCGTAGATCTGCGTGCCGAGGATGTCGGCAGGCAGAAGGTCAGGAGTGAACTGAATTCGCTGAAAGGAGGTGCTGATGGTTTCGGCGAGCGTCGACACGGTGAGCGTCTTCGCCAATCCCGGAACTCCCTCGAGGAGAACGTGGCCGCCGGTGAGAATGCTGATCACCAGGCGCTCGATCATGTAGCTCTGGCCGACGATTCGTTTTCCGACTTCCTTGACGACTTCCTGAACTACGGTTTCGTCAGCGGCGTTTGGCGTTTGTGGCTCCACGTCTTGCTCCCCCGTCACGTTTCAGTTTTTCAATCTCTTTGCGGACCGGCTTCCCCTCGCGCTTTGCGGCGCCGTGAGCGAAAGCTTCAATCAAATCCCTTTCCTTCACCGACAGCGCCCTCGACTTACCACTCGGCAGCATTCCCAGCTTGACCGGCCCGAACTGCGTTCGAACAAGGCGTTCGGTTTCCAACCCTAGCGCCTCGCACAAACGCCGCACCTCGCGGGTTCGTCCTTCGACGATGGTGATCTCCAGCTCCCACAATCCGCGCGTAAGCTTGTGCGCGGCAACTGCAACCGGTTTCACGACGCCGTCGTCGAGCTCTACACCGCCGCGGGCGATTCGGGCAGCTTCGGCTGCGTTTCCTCGCACGGTCGCGACGTAGGTCCTCTCGATCTCGTGGCTCGGATGAGTCAATTTGTGGGCCGCCTCGCCATCTGTGGTGAGAAGGAGAACGCCCTCAGTCATGTAATCGAGACGCCCGACGTATGTGAGGCCCAGCTTCGGCGGCACCAGATCGAACACGGTGCGGCGTCCCTGCGGATCAGAGGCGGTCGTCATTACGCCGGAAGGCTTGTTGAGAACGACCCACGTCTGGAGCGGAGGAAGCGAAATCTCTTTGCCGTCGACGATGATTTCGTCCCTTCCAGGCTCGACCGTCTGTCCTGTGATGGCGACAGCGCCATTTACGCGAACCCGACCCGCGGCAACCAGCTCTTCCGCTTTTCTCCGCGATGCGACGCCGGCTCGCGCGAGCGCGCGATGAATCCGCATCGCCTCTGCCATCAGGCGCCTGTCTGCTGCGTCTCTTCCTGCTGCTGCTCGCTGCCGTTTTGCAACGCGGGCCGAGGAGAGCGGAGAGCGATAGCGAGCTCGTCGGCGCGGGGCAGCTCTTCGAGGTGGCGGAGGGCCAGCTGCTCGAGAAACGTGGGAGTGGTCCCGTAAAGGAGCGGGCGACCCATTCCTTCGCCGCGGCCGGTGACGTCGATGAGGCCGCGCTCGTGGAGTGATTTGAGAATTGCACCCGCGTTGACGCCGCGAATCTCTTCGATCTCCGCTCTACCGAGTGGCTGACGGTAAGCGATGATCGCGAGCGTCTCGAGCGCCGCGGCAGACAATCGCTGCGGACGTGCGGCGAGCTGGGCGCGCTCGATAGCCTCGGTGTATTCGGGTCGCGTGAGGATTTGCCAGCCGCCCGCAACCTCGAGCAGCTCGACGCCGTGGCCGTCCTGCTCGTAGTGATCCCGCAGCTCGGCGAGCGCCATATCGACGTTCTCACTTGGCTCGTCGATGTTCGATGCCATCGACTTCAGCTCGGCGGCGGAAATCGGAGAAGCGCTCGCGAAGAGCGCCGCTTCAAGCAGCTTCGCTAGAGGTGTCACGGGAGATTTCGACGGGCGCGAAGGCGCGCGGTTGATCGAGACGCAGCTCGCCAAGCTTCGCGAGCTCGAGGAGTGCGAGGAGAACGGAGAGAACTTGCCACGGCTCTGCTTTTTTCGGAACGACGTCCGTCCACTGAGCCTTCGCCCGCATGGCGAGAATGGCGCGCACGACCCCGATCGCGCCGTCGACGTCCAGCGCGCGCGGAATGACTTCGTGAATGTTCGGCTTCCGCGCGATGCGGATAACGCGGTCAACCGCGCCAAGCAGCTCGGCGAGAGAAAAACTGAGCGCGCCCGTCGGCGGAGGCACCACCGGATTCGGCAGATACGCCCTCGCGAATCTCGAGCGCCGCTCTTCGCTCAGCTTCTCGAGGAGGTCAACTACTTCCCGCACCTGCTGGTACTCGAGCAAACGACGCACGAGCTCGGCGCGCGGATCCTCCCAGGCGTCCTCGCCCTCGCGGCGCGGAAGGAGCATCTGCGCCTTGATGCGGAGAAGACGCGCGGCCATCTCGAGATAGTCGGCGGCCTCGTCGAGCTTGAGTGTGGAGATCCGGGCGAGAAATTGTTCCGCCACGCGCGCGATCGGAATGTCGTAGATGTCGATCTGCTCGTCGCGGATGAGCGAGAGAAGCAAATCGAGCGGTCCGGAAAAATCGGCGAGCTCGACGACAAATACTTCGGCCGCTTCGGCGGTTTCGAACATTGTCCCCGTCACATCGTCCACGGGCTGGGGATGACGTATGGAAACACAATCCCCATCGCCACGCGATAAACGGCGAAGACGGGAGTGAACCAGATGTTGAGCGCCGGTCCTCCAATCCACAGCAGCACAAGGAGAATCGGTATGCCGAATCTTCCGAGACGCTGATATCCGAGACCCCACGCCGGCGGAAGCAGGTACTTCATCACGTGCGAGCCGTCGAGCGGCGGGATCGGAATGAGATTGAATGCGGCGAGCCCGAGATTCAGCACGACGCCGTAGGTGAACATCCGCTGAAACAGTGAGAGCGTCTCGGCGGCAGCCGGTACCGCGCGTGCGATTAGCCCGATGAGAATGATCGCGGGAACGAGGAGGATCGCGATGATGATGTTGGTGACGATGCCGGCCAGGGACACGGCGATGTCCCCTTTCTTGAAGTTTCTGTAGTTGCGCGGGTTCACCGGCACCGGTTTCGCGCCCCCGAATACCAGCCCGCCGTGCGTCGAGATGTACATCATCACCGGCAGGATGATGCTCATGAACGGGTCGATGTGCGGGATCGGATTCCACGTAAGCCGCCCGAGCGAATAGGCAGTCATGTCGCCATTCTTCATCGCTACCCAGCCATGGGCATACTCGTGCGCGACCATGGAAAACAGGAGCACGGGCGCAATGAGTAGAAAGCTCTGGAAGGATTCCAATTCGGGGCGGTTGGCGGAAGCGGCGCGGAGGTGCTTGTGCGCGTGGAAGTTATCACAACCTGCAGTTGATTGGCAGAGCGGGACGGGGTATCTTTCGCCCTTCGCAACTGGGCGATTTAGCCCGCAAATACACAGGGGATTTTAGTGCCGAATATCGCTTCCGCGAAAAAGAACATGCGGAAATCACGCGCCGCCAGCGTTCGCAACAGAGCTCAGCGCTCCACTCTCCGTACCGCGCTCAAGAGAGCAGGTGCCGGAACCGCCGACGAGCGTCAGGCCGCGATCAAGCTGCTCGACCGCGCCGCGCGGAAGGGGTTGATTCACAAGAATACGGCCGCTCGACATAAGAGCCGGCTGACCAAGAAGAAGACGGCGAAGTAATCGTTTAGCACGAAAGAGAAAGGCGCCAAGAGGCGCCTTTTTTTGTTCCTTTAACTGCGACTGAACACGTACCAGTTACAAGAGGCGCAGTGGCACAGGGGGCTCAGTTAACTACTGGTCGACCGGTCTGCCCGAGATTCTGATGACGCGTTGAAACAGTACCGTCGCGTCGGCGAGTCGTTAACTGATTAACTGTGCTTCTCCGCTACTGAGAACTGATACGTGTTCAGTCTCAGTTGTCGTTGCCGCTAAAGCGTGGCCAGCTCCCCCCCGCATCTTTCACAGTACCACTCCGTCGGATAATTCGCCGCTCCACATTCCGGACACTTGAGCGTCTTCTGCTGCTCGGTCCGGAGGTCCGGCAATCCACCGCGCTTTGCTTTGGTCGCGGTTCCGGTGCTCGTATCAGCAGGCTTCGGATCCTCCACCCTCGGTGCCGTCCCCTCTACGCCCATATTCTGCGTGAGCGGTGAAAACTCGTCGAACGGCGACGCGGGCGGCTTCGCTGCAACGCGGTCGCTCGTGCCGGGAGACACGGAGATCGTGCTCACCGGCGGATCGCCATCACGCTGCGGCCATCCCCCGGTCCCTGAACGCTTAGTCCCGTTCTGCTCGACCGTTACGGTGGGTTTCGGAGCGGGTGGAGCGGGTGGAGCGGGCGGAGGCGCGGGCTTGGGAGCCGCGGGCGCAGTGGGCGCGACCGGTGCCGGAACATTGAGCGGACCCGCAGCCCCCGGATTCGTGCTCAGCGTAAAAACGCGATTCAGCTCGGCGAGCTGCGTCTCCGTCGCCGTCCGGTCGGCGGCGATTCTCACAAGCTGTTTTTCAGATTCGGTTTTTATGCGAAGCCACTCTTCTTCAGCGTATTCCCCGACGGCTGCCCTAATCTCCGCTTCCTGACGCGCCTCGTGCTGAGTGGTCTCTTCCTTCGAAATCTCCTGAAGCTTGGCGGTCAGGGTATCGATGTGTGACTTAAGCTCGCCGGCGCGGGCGCCCAACCGGTCGGATACTTCCTTGAGGCGGGACTCGTAGTCCGCGCGGACCTTCTGATAGACGGAATCGGGCGTGCTCGATTTCCGCGACTCCAGCGCCGACAGCCATTCCTCATAGCGCTGCCGCTCGCCCAAGAGCCCGGTTAGAGCGTCCAGAGATGCCGATGTCTTATCCTTCATCCCCCTTCTCCGCCGCCTTCGTCAGGTCAATTCGCGCCTAGCTACTGCCGATAGACGATTTGACCCGCAACTATAGTACATACCGCCTTCCCGCGCAGCTTCATTCCGGCGTAAGGCGTGTTCCTGCCCTTCGACAGAAACGTCGCCGGATCCACTTTCCAACACTCGTCGGGATTGAAAATGGTGACGTCGGCAACCGTTCCGCGACGCAGGCTCCCACCCGGGAGATTAAAGAGCCTCGCGGGGGTGCACGACATCCGGTCGACCATCTCGGCGTAGGTGATGATCCCGGACTCGACGAGATGGGTGACAATGAGGGCTAGCGCGGTTTCCAGGCCGACAATGCCATTCGGCGCGTCCGCGAATTCCCGCTCCTTCTCATCGTAATGGTGGGGCGCGTGATCGGTCGCAATGAGGTCGATCGTCCCGTCCTTCACGGCCTCGCGTAAGGCAGCAACGTCTGCTGCGGTCCGAAGCGGAGGGTTCATCTTCGCGTTCGTGTCATAGGCCATGACGCGATCTTCCGTGAGCGACAGATGGTGTGGACAAACTTCCGCGGAAACGTTGATGCCACGCTCCTTTCCCCACCGGATGAGCTCGACCGATCCCTTGGTACTCATGTGTGCGAGATGAACGTGGCCGCCGGTGCGGCGGGCGAGGAGGATGTCGCGGATGACCATGATCTCCTCCGCTTCGGACGGAATCCCCCGGAGGCCCAGTCGCGCGCTCACAATTCCTTCGTTCATCGCCCCGCCCGCCGCGAGGGTCGGCTCTTCGCAGTGATCGATGACGGGAATGCGAAAAGTACGGGCGTACTCGAGAGCGGTACGCATAAGCTGAGCGCTCACGACCGGCTTCCCGTCGTCGCTTACGGCGACCGCTCCCGCGCCGACCATCTCTCCGAATTCGGCGAGCGCCTTGCCCTGTTGGCCGAGCGAAATCGCTCCGATCGGATAAACCCGCGCGGCGTTCGCGTTCGCGCCCTGGCGCATGACGAATCCCACGGCCGCCTGATTGTCGGTGACGGGATCCGTATTCGGCATGGCGCAAACTGCAGTGAATCCGCCAGCTGCCGCGGCTCGCGCGCCGGTCGCGATAGTCTCGACGTCCTCGCGTCCCGGCTCGCGCAGATGACAGTGCACGTCAATGAATCCCGGCGACACGATCATCCCCGTGCAATCGACGACGTCGCACTCATCGGGAGCGGAAATCCTACCGCCGGCGCTCTCGACCTTACCCTGTGCGATGAGGACATCGCCCTTGGCGTCGAGCTTCTGCGACGGGTCGATGAGCGTGCCGCCCTTAAGAAGCACCGGCTTCACGATGCGTTTCTCGCGCGGGGTTCCCCACCCTTCGCTGCTTCAGCCAGCTCCGGCTTCCCGCCCGCGAGTAGATAGAGGACGGCCATTCGTATCGCGACTCCGTTCGTCACCTGGTCGAGAATCACGCTGTGCGGTCCGTCGGCGACATCTGAATCGATTTCCACTCCACGGTTCATCGGTCCGGGGTGAAGGATGAGAATGTCCCGGCCCGCGCGGTCCAGTCGCTCGCGCGTGATGCCGAAGACGCGATTGTATTCGCGGGGCGAGGGAATGTATCCCGCCGTCATCCGCTCGAGTTGAAGACGGAGAACGTTCAGCGCCTCCGCCCACTCGATTGCTTCCTCGATTCTGTCGAACACGCGCACGCCGAGCTCGTCGATGGCGTTGGGAAGAAGCGAGCGCGGGCCACAGACGCCGACCTCGACGCCGAGCTTTTGCAGTCCCCAGATGTTCGAGCGCGCGACGCGCGAATGAAGAATGTCGCCGCAAATGCAAACCCGTCGCCCTTCGAGCGTTTTGAACTTGTCACGCAGAGTGAGGATGTCGAGCAAACCCTGAGTTGGATGCTCGTGGGTGCCGTCGCCTGCGTTGATGACGTTTGACGGAATTCTGTCTGCCAGGAAGCGCGCCGCCCCTGACGCGGGATGGCGGATAACTACCATGTCGATTCGCATCGCCTCGAGATTACGCGCTGTGTCGACGAGCGTTTCTCCCTTGGCGACGCTCGAGCCGGTGGCGGAGACGTTGACGGTGTCGGCGGACAATCTCTTCTCCGCGAACTCGAATGAGATCCGGGTGCGCGTCGAGTTTTCGAAGAACAGGTTCACGATCGTCGAGCCGCGCAGAGCGGGAACTTTTTTAATGGCCCGCTCGCTGATCTCCTTGAACGGCTCGGCGGTGTCCAGAATTAAACGAATTTGATCGGCCGAGAGATCCTCGAGCCCTAGCAGGTCTTTTCCGAGCGCTCCGCTCACGTCGAGGTTTTGGGAACGATCACCACTTCCGTCTTTCCGTCGAGCTCTTCGATGAGTACGTCAACGCGCTCATCGCTGCCCACTTCCACGTCCTTTCCTACGACGTCGGCATGAATGGGAAGCTCGCGGCCGCCACGGTCGACGAGCACCGCGAGTCCAATTCGCGCCGGGCGGCCGAAGTCCGCGAGCTCGTCGAGCGCGGCCCTGATCGTGCGCCCCGTGTAGAGGACGTCGTCAACGATGATGACGTGCTTCCCTTCCAAATCCCAAGGCAAGTGCGTCGGACCCACGACCGGACGCGGGCCAACCGTTTGGAGATCGTCGCGGTACAGCGTGATATCGAGCGATCCTTCGGGAATCGTGACGCCCTCCCCTTCGCGAATCAGATTCACGAGACGGTTCGCGAGCTGAACCCCCCGTCGCTGGATTCCCACGAGAATGAGGTCGTCCGCCCCGCGGTTGAGCTCGATGATCTCGACGGCCATCCTCTTGAGCGTGCGGTCGACCGCCTTCGAATCCATTACTGTCGTTTTCTTATTCGCCATTGCTCGGGAAATATGGGCGAACTCGCGAGCGCGCGCCTTCGTTCATTTCGCAGTGTCCCGGATCTCGGCACCGCCGTGTTTCTCGACGAAACGCACAGCTTCGACGTGATCGACTTCTTCGCCCAGCAGCTCGTGCGCCTCTCGGGTGAGGCGCGCCGCGAGTTGCATTAGCGGTGCGGGAACGCCGACGCTCTGTGCGAGACGTGCAGCGATGTCCACGTCCTTGTCGAGCAGTGCGAGACGAAACGTGCGCGGAAATTCGCGCGTTAGCGCGCGAGCGGGAATGAGATTCTCCGAGCTGTTCGACCTTCCGCTAGAGGCATTGATGACGTCGAGCGCGACAGCGGGATTCACCCCCGCCTTCGATGCCGCGACGAGCGCCTCGGCGGTCGCGAGAATGTGAACGGCGAGGAGCGCCTGGTTTACCGCCTTGACCGTGTGGCCTGTTCCGACCGGCCCACAGTACACGATTTTCTTTCCGAAGATCTCAATCACCGGCTTCACACGCGTGAAGGCGGCTTCACTTCCACCGCACATAACGGTGAGTCGGGCTTCGACGGCGGCAATCGTCCCCCCACTCACTGGCGCGTCCACGAACTCAATTCCCCTCGTCGCAAGCTCCGCCGCGATATCACGCGACGTCTCGGGGTCTCCTGACGTGCAGTCGAGCAGGACGGATCCCTCTTGGAGGGACGGAAGCATTCCGTCCTTTCTGTGGAGAAGCTCCTCGACCTCGACTGACGACGGCAGGCAGGTAATCACCACATCCCGACCTCCTACTGCATCCGCCGGCGAAGAAGCGACTACGACGTTGTTGTGCGCCTTCACGAAATCCTCTGCCTTGGACGTTGTGCGGTTCCACACGGTGAGTTCGTGCTTACTCCCGGCGATGTGATGCGCCATGGGCGTTCCGATATCACCAAGTCCGAGAAACGCGATTTTCACTTGGCTGCCCCCGTCGCGCGCGCGTATACCAGGCGAGAGATGTCTGCAGTTAGCGCCGCAGCCACCGAGAGGTCGGGGATCCCGCGTGTCATCACCACCAGCACGTAAGGCTTTCGCCCCGGTGGATAAACGATCGCAGCGTCGTGAGCGACGGCGGTGATCTCTCCAGTCTTGTGCGCGACTTTGACTCCACGCGGAACTCCAGCGGGAATGCGGTCATTGAATTCATCCGCGAGCAGGTGATCGCGCATCGCCCGGGTGGAAGCCTCGTTGTCGGCTTGTCCTGTTTCGATCGCTGTAAGAATTGTCGCCAGATCCCGCGCGGTGGTGGTGTTGATCATTCCGGCATCGAATGCCTTGATGTCCTGCACTCCGCGAAGGACCGAGGTGTGATCGGCTCCGAGAGATCTAAGTGTAGCGTTGATTCGATCGGGGCCGGCAAGCGAAATGAGGATGTCGGTCGCAAGGTTGCTCGAGCGCGTAATCATCAGGTGAATGAGGCGGCGTATCGGCACCCTGTTGCCCGCTTCTCGATACAGCGTAGTGTCACCGTCCTCCGAGGGAACGAGCTCGAATGGCGACCCGTCGGCGAACGATGCGAAATGGTTCACAACCATCAGCCCCTGGTCGAGCGAGAAACTTTTAGCGGCCGCATCGCGATAGAGCTGCACCATCACGGGAATTTTCATCGTACTAGCCGCGTGCATCACCGTGTCGGCGCGGATGTAGAGGGTGTCCCGCGTTTCCAGATCGACGTAAGCGACAGAGACCTGCGCCGCCGGAACCGCCGCGATCCGCGCGGTGATGCGGGCTGCGAGCGAAGAGTCGGGCGGGAGAGCGGCAGCGAGTTGTACCACGAGAAGGACGGTGATCATACCAGACATTTTCGCAGGTTAGGGACAAAAAAAACACCCCGTCGAAAGACGGGGCGTTCTCAACTGTTTCTTTTAGTTTTTATCCCACGAAGACCTAAGACAACGCTTTAAATCACTGCCTATAGGTCGTTGTACATCAATCGGTTACCATAGTCACTCAATAATCGGAAGATTGTGTCTATCCCGAAGCAATGCCGACCCGGCCACCACCGTAATGAGCGCGACGATTATCGGGAACGCCAAGCCTGCGTAGATATTCCCCGTCCGGGCTACCAGAGCCGTCGCGATGATTGGAAGGAATCCGCCAAACCAGCCATTCCCGAAATGATACGGGAGCGATAGCGACGTGTAGCGGATCCGCGCCGGAAACGCTTCTACGAGGAACGCCGCGATAGGCCCGTACACCATGGTTACGAACACCACCTGCACGAAGACAAGGAGGGTTAACATCACCGGGTTTACCGGCGACGAATAAAACTTCATCAAGTGATAGATCGGAATGTAGAGCAGCGCCGCGAGGAGGTTGCCGGTGAGCATGATCTTCTTCCGCCCGATCTTGTCCGAGAGACTTCCAAAGACTACGAACAACGGTGCTCCGGCAAGCAGCGCGATGGCCACGCAGATGTACGACGTCTCGAGCGGAACCTTGAGAACTGTCTGCAGAAAAAGCAGCGCGTAAAACTGGCCCGTGTACCAGACGACCGCCTGCCCCGCCGCCGCACCGAAAAGAACTGTAAAGAAAATCTTCCAGCTGCCCGCCGTGCCGAAGCTGTCTTTGATGGGAGCCTTCGAAGTTTGCCCGGCGGCCTTTAGTTTCGCGAACACGGGCGACTCGCTGAGCCTCTTTCGTACGTAGTAGGAGATGGCGAGCATGACGAGCGAGAGGACAAACGGAATGCGCCATCCCCATTCCTTGAATGCCGCCTCACCCATCGCCCCGCGCACTATGAGGATTACAGCGAGCGAAACGAAAAGACCAAGGGTGGCTGTCGTCTGAATGAAGCTCGTGTAATACCCGCGCTTTCCATCGGGCGCGTGCTCGGCTACATAGATCGCCGCGCCTCCATACTCTCCGCCGAGTGCGAGACCTTGGAGGAGGCGGAGAAGAACGAGAATGATCGGAGCCGCCATTCCGATGGACTTGTAGCCGGGAAGAAAACCGATCGCCGCCGTGGATCCGCCCATGATCAGCAGCGTGGTGAGGAAGGTGACCTTTCGCCCGGTGAGATCTCCCATTCTTCCGAAGACGAGCGCACCGAACGGCCGCACGGCGAACCCGACAGCGAACGTTGCGAGTGTCTTGAGAAAGCTCGCGGTCGGATCGCCCTCCGGGTAAAACTGCGTGGAAATGATGGCAGCAAGACTCCCGAAAATGTAGAAGTCGTACCACTCGATCATCGTCCCTACCGATGACGCGGTAATGATTTTCCAAATGCCCTGCGGCTCACCCGTAGCCGACTGCGTGGTTGCCGACGTCGCCGTCATCGAGACTCCGTGATTAGAAAATTGCGCCCGGTCATATCCACCCTTTCATCCGATATCTCGTGGTGCCCGCGAACTCGTATAGCCAGCCTTGAAAAACCCCGAGCCTCTCTCCGGTACTTTCGGCATTTTTTATGGTGCGCTCACGAGACTCGGCTGGAATGCAAGTGACCGTGAACCCGACGCGCTCGAAAACGGCGCACGCTCTGCGCGTATGCAAAGGCGAGGTTACCAAAGCGATCCGCTTCCACGCTCTCGAGGCCGGGAGACGTTTGACGCGAAGCGCTTCGTCGCGAGTGCTGGACGCAGAGTCGATGTATAGCACGGGGGCCGTCACGCCAGTCAGCGCGAGGACACGAGCCTGATCTGCGGAATCCGAAATAACGCGGCCTCCTCGAGTGAATGTCTCCCTCGAGATGACCAGTGCGGAGCCGGCACTTTCCCGCTGTACCTCAAGGCCTTTGAGTAATCGGTCGAGTGTTTGGGAATCCATCGCGTTGTCGCCTGTAATGCCCCCGGAGAGGATGACGACCGCGTCGAGCTTGCCAGACGAGGTTGAATCCGCTCTCACCAGTGGATGCGCTAGCGCAGGCGCTATAGGAGTGAATGACACGAGAACCAGAGCAAGAACAATCAACGCCGCAAATGTCCAGAGAACCCGGCGAGAAGTAAGCCAGAGGCCCGCGATTGCGCCGACGATTACTGCGATAGCGAGCGCCCCCACCAGAAAGTCGAACTTCAATGCTGACCAAATGCCAAGGAGATCGAGTCCCGCCCACACCAGACCCCCTACTACAAAGCCCGTTACCGCCCCCACAACGCGAGGCGAGCTGCGATCGATCAAGATTTCGCACCGGGGTCGGATGCGCGCAGCCAGTTACCGCTGAACACGCGTCGCAGCGACAGTATCACCCGTCGCACAAGAAGAATGAGCGCCATTAGCAAGAGCAGCGCGAGCGACAACGTGAGATACGGATGATGCCAAATGCTGATCCCGACCGAGGCGATCGTCGCAAGCTCCGCAAAATTCGCGACCGCGTTCGTGACCGGTTCCGGCGAAGCGTCGACGGCGTATCGAAGTCCGAGCTTCGTGCCGTGAGTGGTGATGGCGAGTCCGCCGCCAAGCAGTGCCGCGGGAATGAGAAGCTTCGGATCGAGATGGTACACTGTCGCCGCGGCGAGCACCGCAGCCGCCGGAGGCCTGATGATGCTTTGGAACGTCTCCCATATGCTCGCCAATCCGGGCACAAGCGTAATTACAAACTCGATGAGATAAATCCCGCCGGCGAGAACGATGATCCACCACTCTCCGACGACGTTCAGCCCCGCCGGCAGCTGGGCGATCCACCCTTCGCGCTCTGCGATTCCCAACACCGCGACAGTCGCCGGCACGTTGATCCCCGCTGCGAACGCAACACCGAGTGCTTCCGCGAGAGCGGTGCCCGAGCTCACCTCAGCACCCAGACACGCTGCGCCGCCAGCGCTGGCGTGAACGACGCGAGCAATAAACTCGAAAGCGATGTCGAAACGAAACGACGCGTCATCGTCACCTGCCCATTAGCGGAAGAGGGCTCCGTGAGGAGCCCTCTTCCTGAGAAATTTTCCCGCGCCGAAAGTTACCGCCGGGTGAGAGTGACCGGCGTTGCGTGGACGCGAAGGTTGTGATTGATGCGGAGGCCATAATGGCCGCGCACGGGGAGATCCCCTCGAGGCAGCGCGGCTGTCTGGTGCCCGTTCACGAAAAATCTGACCGAATCGGCCGTGACCTGCAGCGCGAGCTTGTAGCTCGCTTTCCCGGCGATGTCCGCGACTGGAGCGACGGGGACCCCGTAACCCTTCTGCCAGGCAACGCGTCCGGTGAGCTTATCGCCCTCACGGGTCTGCGCGAAAATCTCGCCCGTGCCGCGGACTAAGAAATAGAGGTAGGTCTGGTTCGGACCAGCGAGGTCGGACCCGCCGATGAACAGGCCGTATGACTCGGGGTGCGCCGGCGATGCGAGCTGATCGATGGTGGTACTCACCGTATAGTTCCCGCTGGCCGTGTCCTTCGGATTCCACAGAATGTGACCCGGGCCGGTGGTGATGTCCCAGCCTGTTCCGACCGTTGCGTACTTCGCAGTATTCAGCATCTGGGTGGGGCGGTCAGTGCGCCCCTGGTATCCGACTGGAACTCCGGTGCCGCCGATAGCCGGAACGTCGGCGTCCATATTCTTGTGCACCATCGCCGCGGCGGGCTTGCTGGCCTTCTTCTTCTTGCTCTTCGACTGAGCGTCGGCGGTCCCTACAACGAGAACCACGCCGAGCAGGAAGGCCGAGAGCTGAACCAAACGTAAACGCATCATTCCTCCGATTCGCAGTTGTGAATGGTGAAAATATACGGCCTCGGCCGTCCTACTTCATCAAGCGTCGTCACCAGAGCCGGCCCTTCAGCGCCTCCCTGCCCACCATCGGATCGCCGGCGTGGCAGGAGAACGCGGCGGCGAACTCAGACAGAGCCGACACCGGCCCGTTCGTCCGCCAGTACGGCGGCGCATGTCCGTCCACGAATACGCGGCGCCTGACTTCCTGCGGACGCGTCTTGAACCGGATCGACTGCGCCATGCCGAGAAAGAATTCCTGATTCGGCGTGGATCCATTGGCGTCGGCGGCGAGTGGCTTCCCCGCCATCGCACGCTGGAACGCGTTGTAGGCGATCGTGAGCCCACCGATGTCGGCGATGTTTTCATTGAGCGTCAGGCGTCCATTCACGTGCAATGTATCGATCGCTACGTAGGCGTCGTACTGACGCCGCACGACGTCAGCGCGCTCCTGATAGCGGCGCGCGTCTTCCGCCGTCCACCAGTCGCGTAGGTTCCCGCGGGCGTCGAACTGTCGCCCTTGGTCGTCGAAGAAGTGAGTGAGCTCGTGACCGATTACGCGGCCGAGAGCGCCGTAGTTCACGGCATCATCGGCATCGAGGCTGAACCGCGGAGCCTGAAGAATCGCCGCCGGGAAGAAGAGCGCGTTGAACTGCGGGTTCTCATAGGCGTTCACGGTCGCCGGTGACATCTCCCACTCCCCGCGATCTACCGGAATTCTGAGTTTTGAGAGATGGCGCCGGTCGAGAAATGTGCGGATGGAGAGCACGTTGTCGACGAACGCGCGTGAAGTGGAGAGCGGTACTGTTGCGTAGCTCACCCAGCTAGCCGGATAGCCGACTTCGACACGGACAACGTCTACTTTTCTGAGCGCTTCCGTCTTCGTCGCCGGTGTCATCCAATCGTTTTGCTCGACGCGCTGTCGCAGTACGGCGCGAACGTTGGCCACCAGCTCCTCGACTCTCTTCTTCGCGGCGGCGGGGAATGCCTTTTTCACATAGATCTCACCGATCGCCATCCCCATCAGCGCGTCTGCCTGCGACGTACACCATCCGGCGCGCGAAGGCGGCTGCGTCGTGCCGGTGAGAAGAGTCACCAGCTTGAAATCCTCCGAAGACGCAGTGGCGCCCAGATAGGCGGACGTTGCGCGGAGCAGTTGCCAGCGCAAATATGCACGCCAGGTCGGTATTGGGCGCTCGGAGATCTGATCGCTCAGCGCGCGAAAAAACTTTCCGGGCGAGGCGCTAATCGTCGTGCCGGGTTTCATCTCACCGGCGATCCCGATCTCCCGGAAATAAACCGGCCAGTCGATCGCCGGGGCGAGCTTCGCCAGTGCACCGACGGTAGTTGGCTGGTAGATCATCGCCGGCTCGAACTGCTCTACCGGCTTGAGTGAGGCCTCGGCGAGCTTCGTCTCGATATCGATAATGTCAGCGGCATCCCGCTCGGCGTCCGCCGTCGAGCTCCCGCCGATGTTCAGCGTTCTCGCGATGTGATCGCGGTAGGCAATTCTCAGCGCGGCTGACGCGGAATCCCGGCGTGTGTAATAGCCCGGCTCCGGCAGCCCCATCCCTCCCTGCGAAATCCAAAGAATATTCCTTGCGGCATTCTTCATGTCGGCGTACGCCCATACTCTTCCCTGGCCCGAGGCGAAGCTCGTGATCGTTCCGAAGCCGGCGTCGACCCAGAGCAGGTGGAGTTTGCCGAGTGCGCGCGACAGATCCTTCGGTGTCGCGACTCTATCGATGAGGTCGAGCTGCGGGCGTATCGGCGCGATTCCATCGCGATCGGCGCGGGCGGAGTCCATGCAGCTCGTATAGAAAGTTCCCAGCTTCCTGGTCGCGACATCGCGCGTGGATCGATAGCTGGCGGCGGCATTCTTGAGAATGTCGTTTAACACAATCCCGGCGCGGTCACTCGACTCCTGACTGGCACCGACCGATCTCTGGCGCGGTGAGATCACCACATTCTGCTGCCACGTACCGTTAGCGTATGAATAAAAGTCGGTGCACGCGGGGTATTTCGTGTCCATGTAAGCCGGATTCACTTCGGCGCGCTGTGCAGGCGCAGCCCGGCTCACGAGTACGAGAAGAAAGAATGAAGCGCGGCAGATGACCGAAGGAGGGCGCATTGTCGGGGGAGAGTGGATGCCTGAAACTCAATAATAGCGGCCGTCTCTCGGGGTTGCTCGGAAGCCTATAGTGTCTTGACGCGAGAGACTCGCACGCCTAGCTCTAGGCGCGACAGTAGCCGCCCCACATTTAGGTTATCAATGCCCTCGCATCCCATGATATCCCGGTGAACGTTCTCCTCAATCCCGACCGGAAGCCGGTCATCGCGCACCGGGGCGGCCGAGCGCGGGCGCCCGAGAACACCCTCGAAGCAATGCGCCTCGGCATCGCCGACGGTGCCGACGCGTTGGAATTTGACGTTCGCATTTCTGAAGATGGTGAGGTGGTGGTGATTCACGATCCGACAGTCGATCGCACGACCGACGGAAAGGGCAGCGTCGAACGGAAGACCCTCCGCGAGCTGAAATCGCTAAGCGCGGGATCCAACGCCGCCCGCATCCCGACGCTCGATGAAGTTCTCCGGAGTTTTCCGGCCACCCCCCTCCTCATCGAAATCAAGGCTTCGCTCGCCGCTGCCGGGACGCGCAGACTAATTGAGAAATATCGGGCCGAAGATCGGTGTCTCGTGGATTCGTACAGCTCGACGGCGCTCGCCATTTTTCACGGATCGCGGATTGCCCACGGGCCCGGTCGGAACGGAATGATCGGACTCCTTGCAAGATCTCTATCCGGAGCGCGAGGTGCCGTGCCCCTGAATGTCAGCGCGCTCTCAATCCCGCCGACGTACCACGGATTGCCGTTACCCGTCGGGTATCTCGCCAGAACGATGCGCTCGGCGGGCAAGCCGGTTCACATCTGGACGGTGAACGACCCTGATGAGGCGCGCGGGATGTGGCGGCTCGGCGTAAGCGGAATCATCACCGACGACGTGCCGGCGATTCTCGCCGCACGTTAACGGGGCGGCTCGACACCGAGTGCTTCCGCGAGAGCGGTGCCCGAGCTCATCTGCGCCCCGTGCGCGCGTTTGCGACTATTGCCTTCACGTCCTTAATAAGCTCGGGAACGTGGTACGGAATTCCGTCCTTGATCGTCCACTCGATTCCGCCGCCGTGGACGACTGCCCCGCCCACAATTTGATCCACGCCTGTCGGATATAACACTTTGAGATTTTCAAGTGGGTTTCCGTTCACCACGACGAGATCGGCGAGATAACCGCGCTTCACTCTACCGAGCCCGGCGTCGACTCCGAGGATTCTCGCGTTGTTCTGCGTCGCATGCTGAATGACTTTGATCGTGCTGAATCCCGCTTCCTGCTGCAGCTCCATTTCGCGGATCGTCCCGAATCCGTACATCTGATAGATGAAACCGGCGTCGTCACCTATGCCAATCAATCCGCCTTTGCGCTCGAACTCGCGAAGTGCCGCCATCCAGATGCGGTAATTCTCTTTCCAGAATGCTTCGTCAGTCGATGTCCAGCCGATAAAGTACGAGCCGTGATTGGCGGGGTTGGGACGGAAATATTCCTCAAGCGCGGGGTGGAGGTAATCCTTGAACCAGGGCTGGGTCTGCGCGCGCTGCAGATCTCGGCTCGCTTCGTAGATGTCCAGCGTCGGCACCCACGCGACATGCGCCGCAACCATGCCATCTAAAACCTTAGATAAGATTGCGGAGTCGGCCTCGCGCCAGATGCGTCCGGCGTAGCGGAACCGGTCAACCTCATTCTTATAGTTGTAGCTCGACGGGAAATGCTGCACGCCGTCGAGGAATGCGGCGTCGGGAATGCCGTACCAATGCTCGATACTGGTTGTGCCGAGGCGGATATCATCCCACGCATTTGCATCTTGAACTCCGACATGGTGCGCAATACGAAGATTGACCTTGTGCGCTTCAGCCTCGGCGCCCTCGAGTACTTCGCGATCCACGTCGATGATCTTGATTCCATCCACGCCCATCGCTTTGAGATCGCGAACACGCTGGCGTGCCTCAGCCGCTGACGACGGTGCTGGAGGACTTGTGAGCCGAGCGTAGACGTAAATGCGCGGGGCCGCAACTTCGCCGAGGCGGCTGCGCTCGCGCATGGCGAGAACTTTTCGCGTGTCGTCTGCTCCCACCTCGCGGACGGTGGTGATCCCGCACGACAGCCAGAGCTTGAGCTCGTACTCGTATGGCTGCGGAATTCCGCCGCGCTCATCCTGAAGGTGGGCGTGCGCGTTGATAATTCCCGGCAAAACATACTTCCCGGTCGCGTCAATCTCCGCATCTCCCACGGGCCTATTCGCGTTGTTGCGCAATGAGACGGGGTCGAGCGGCAGCATTTGCGCGATGCGGTGATTCTCGATAACGATGTCGTAAGGCCCGGAGGCAGGCGTGCCATTCCCACTGACCACCATCGCGTTTCGGATGACGAGGCGGTTGACTCGCATCCCGCTCACCGGCGGCGTTTGTGCCGCGGCCGTCACCGCTGCTAGAAGAGTGAAGCCAAAAGCAATTCGCGACATCGACGAAGCGTTCATGTCAGACCGACCATTAGCGGAAGAGGGCTCCGTGCGGAGCCCTCTTCCTGGAATTGGCGTATGATGCGGCGATTACGGTTTCGTAACTTTGATCGGCGAGACCTGGACGTGAAGATTGTGATTGATGCGCACGCCATAAATGCCGTCCGTGACAATGTCCTTTTTCGGCAGAACCGCTGCCTGGTGACCGTTCACGAGAAAACGGACGGAATCCCCGGCTACGCGCATCGTTATCGTATAGGTCGCTTTCCCGCTGGAGTCCGCTACCGGTGCAGCGTAGCTCTTTTGCCACGCGAGGCGACCGGTGAGCACCGTTCCCTTTCTCGTCTGTGCAAACACTTCACCTGACCCGCGAACGAGAAAGTAGAGATAACTCTGGTTCGGGCCGGAGAGATCGCTTCCGCCAATGAAGAGGCCGAAGGATTCCGGATGCATCGGCTTACCGAGCTGATCGAATGTCGCGGACACCGTGTAATCGCCGGACGCCACGTTCTTCGGATCCCAGAGAATGTGCGCGGGGCCCGTCGTCACTTCCCAGCCACTGCCGGCCGTGGAGTACTTGATGTCACTCAGCTTCTGCGTCGGTCCGTCCGTGCGCGCGAGAAATCCCTTCGGCGCGCCCGTGCCGCCGATTGCCGCGGCGTCGCTATCGGGAACCGTCGTCATCGCCGCCGGCGTGGTCGATGTCGTGGTTGTCGTATCCGTATTGCTTTTGTCACCGGCCGAACACGCGATAAGCGTCACCGCCGAAAGAGCGGTCGTGATGCGATTCAGTCTGATATGCATCGTTTCTCCAAATGGCGTTGAGAGCGAAGACAATATAGGTGAGTGCGCGCTATCTAATTAGACGGAATTAGAACGGAATTGCGACTTTTACGCGGCGCCTAAGCGAAGCTCTTGCGAGAATCTCAAGCGGCGGCATCGGGAACCAAACAATCAGGAGCGTCGTACCGCGGATTGTTGATTCTTTTCGAAACGATGACCGATTCGAGATGCTCGCTGTGTGAATATGGAGCGGCCTTCAGCGTCTCTTCCACTGCCGCGGCGTCGGTGAGCGCCGGATCGAGCCACGCGTCGTAGCTGGCGGGCGGAAGGATCGCGGCCATTCTGTGATGAAAAGGCAGATACCATTCCGCCGACGGTCCGACCATGATAGCGCACGACCACAGCTCCTCGCCGTCGTGGCCGCGCCAAACACTCCACAATCCGGCCATTGCGAACGTTGCACGGTCCCGGCGGCGGACGAGATGCGGTGTTTTAACGCCCTTCGCTCCCACCCACTCGAATATTCCGTCCACGACGACCAGGCAGCGCTGCTTTCGCCACGCACTTCGAAAAGTGGGAGCGATCGCCGCGCGCTCGATCTTCGCATTGAAGGTCGAGTATTGTGAATCGAATGACATCACCTGCTCACGCGAAGCCAGGTGCCCCGGCACGAAGTTCCAGTGCATCAATCTGAGCGAGCGCTCACCCGAATCATCCACGTGGACAACAGGAATGTCCTCGCGCGGGTTGAGATTGTACCTCGGCCTCCACTCCGTCGGAACGAACCGGGTGCTGAAGCCGTAGACTTTTTCTTCGATCCCTTCGGGATTGGTAACGGTCGCTCGTCCGCACATACAAGAAAGGCTAAATGGCTCCGGTCCCGACGGCTAGCATCCTGGTCACGACTTTTCGTCGTCACCCGCGCTGATGCGACGGCCGGGCGCGTCTACTGCGGGCAGCGCATCCGCCAGCGCGAGCGCACGCGCCGCCCGCGCCCGCGCCTCATCGTCCAGCTCCGGATTGGTTCCTTCCGCGGCGTACAACCCGTGCTTGAAGCAGAATCCCATTACCAGCGCGTGTCTCGCCTCCGCAAACGCTGCGCGGTAAACCTCCCACGCGATCACGAGGGCAGCGCCTTCTGCTGAAGTAACGTCAATTCCGACATTGCATTCCTGCCCGGCGCGCCAGAGCTTGCGCCCTGTTCCAAACAGCTTCGCAATCAACTGCGATAGAACGCTTCGCTCATCGAGATCCCCCGCCGCCATCCACACTCGGCGCAGCGCCTCCTCCGGCGCACCCTCGAGGTCGGCCATCGTCATTGAGTGCTTGCGGAGAAGTTTCTCGAGCAGAACCTCCGCGTTCTCGCGCTCGCCACCGACGCCCTGCTGCGCGAGGCGAAGGACTTTCAGAAGACGACCGCGGATGCTTTCTACGTCGGGAGCAGATTGATGGGTCACGATCATAGAGCAAAAAGAAATCCCGCCACGGGGTGCGACGGGATCTGAATACGCAATGAACGGTGCAGCCGCACGTCGGTCCACTCAATGAACCAGGATGCGCCGCCCCCACGTCACTTTCTTCGGGCCGGAACCCCCGACTGGCGCCGAAAGTGTGTACTCGCCGGGCTCGGTCGGCTTGAACTCGAAATCGTACGTCTCCCCAACAGCCACTGTGACTTTGGCGGGCTGCATCGTTGCCTGGCTGACCGGCAGGTTGGCTCCGTCCTTAGCGAGCGCCCGCCACGCGACGAGCGTGGTATCCCGGCGGAGCGAGTAATCGAGACGGCCCGCCGGGCTGATGTTTACGAAGCGAAAGCGGTGCGCCTCGCCGACACGCATGCCTATCATTGGCGAAGCGACCGAGTCTCCGTTCACAAGCACGTGAACACCCTTCTCCGAACAGCAGTCCCATTCCCAATCCCAGCCCGAGATGATCACATGGTCCGTCCGCGGGTCGAACCGCTGCCCCTTCTCCAGCACCACGATCGCGCCGTACAACCCTGCCGTGAGCTGCCCGAGGTCGCGCAGGTGGGTGTGGTAGATAAAGGTGCCCGCCCTCGGCATCGAGAGATGGGCGAGAAATGTGAACCCTGGTGCGATCGCGGGCGCCATCCTGTTGCCCGTGCCGCTCCACCCCGAAACTCCGTCCGAGAAGCTTTCCAGCTCGAGCCCGTGCCAGTGGATTGCGGTGGCCTCGCCGATACGATTGTGGACCAGCACGTCGGTTGGCTGATTCCGTGTAAGCACGAGCATAGATCCGGGAATCAATACAGAGTCGGGAGCGGGCGGTGAGCGACCCTCCTGCAGCACGAAACCAAGCGCGCGCCGAGAGCGCCCTCGCTGCGCGCCTTCCTGCACGTAAAGATTTAACAAGCGGGGGTTCGCGCGACCTGGCTCATGCGCACGGGGGTCGCGCCTGGCCTCGATGCCGAGAGCAAGACCGGCCATGTGTTCGAGGGGACTACTCGAAGCCTCGTCGTGACCGTCATGGATGCTCGGCACGAGTCGGGCACCGCTTGGAATCACGTGAAACGCGATGTGGCAGTGAAAAAGCCAGCGGCCGGGACGCACCGGTGACCACTCGATGAGCATAGTCCGCTCTTCGTTCAAGACTTCCGTCACAGCGAGGCGCCGACGCGCTGCGGCGTAGAGCGTATCGCTGAAGGCGTCTCCTTTGCTGTTCACGCGGAAGTACGCGCCGTGGAGATGCATCGGGTGCGGCCGATCGGAGGCATTCACCACCCGCCAGCGCACGGTGTCGCCCACCGTCGTGTGGAGCCGCTCCGTCCAGGGCCACGACCGGCCGTTGATCGCCAACGCATTGCTGTATGTGGCGGAATCCTTCTGGTCCCCCCAAATGTTGATCACAAAAATCCGGTCGGCGGGCGAGCCGGCGCGCGGATCGACGACGAGCGCTCCAGCGGCTTGCTCCCGCTCGTGCAGTGGGTCGTCCGGAGCGTGCATGCCTATGACAGCGCGGTAGAGATAGGTGCCGGCCGCGCCGGCCGCGAAACGAATGAGCTTCGTCTCGCCGGGGCGGAGGAAGAGCGTGTCTCTCTTCGGGGAGGGACGACTGCCGAGGCCGATGATGCCAATGGTGGAATCGCTGAGAGCATTCCGCACCGACGCGACGATGGTCGTGCCTTCGCGCGTGCGTATTAGCGGCGCCGGAATCTGCGGCTCCTTGCCCTCTTCCGCGAAGGCGGCCACGGCCACGGACGGTCCGGAATCCGACTCGGGGCGCCAGTCAGCCATCCTCACGACAAGGTTTAGTGCAAGTGTGTCGCCGGTGCGCGTGCCGGCTGCGATCCGATTGTCGTTTGCGTGAACGAGCGGGAGAGGTGAGGCATCGTCTCCTTGGATGGGAAGATGGGGTGAAGTCGTCGCCCCCACTGCGGCGACCAGAAGAATCAGCGCGCCCGTGCGCGCATACCAGGCAGTGCCGACGAAAACCGGTTTACCGCTCATGAATTCCCGATCGCTGTGTACGACGTTTGTCACTGCGGTGATGCGCTCTCCCTGCGCGCGCGATTCAAAGATACCGTTTGCTCTGGTGATCTGCCCAGCTCTCGCCATCCTGTCAGCTGGTTTGTGCTCTACGCATATCCTTCGAGTTTCTCTTGGGGACGGGGCAGAATTCAAACTCAGCGTACGCTTTCTCGTGAAGCAACGATGATCGTATTAAACGCAAAAGAGGGCTCCGAGTTGTCGGAGCCCTCTTTCTTATTAAGGAACTTATCGGACGTGCGCGAGTCTTCGGCAGCTGCGTGCCGGGTGCGGCATTATTTCAGACACGCATAATTGTTCTTGATGCAGTTGACGGCGGCGAGCGCGTCGAGGTAGCCGGCGCCTGCTTCCCATTCCCCGAACCCGGCAAGTGGCTTGGCCGAGGCACGAAGCACTGCAAGCACCCGGTCCGGACTCAATTTTCCGCCGGCTGCTTCCTGCATCAGCGCGACGACACCGGTAACGTGCGGCGACGCCATCGACGTGCCGGACGCGCAGGTGTAGTACGCCTGGTTGGTGAGACTGATATTGCACACCCGGGCGTCGTGATTGAGGTCGAGCGCGTTCAGAATGGTGCCGGTGGATGCGCGAGTGGATACGACGTGAACCCCGGGGGCGGTGATGTCCGGATGGAGCAGCGGATCGCCCGGAACGCCACGCGAGGAGAAATCGCCGATCACACCGCGCCCGTTTCCGTCGACGCAGTGAGCGGCTGAATTAGTGGGATCAATGACTCCTATCTTGCAACCTGCGGCGACGCTGATTACCCAGGGAGCGACGCTGTACGGGTTCATTGTGTTCTGCGCGGGACCCGAGTTACCGGCGGCGAAGACAACGGTTATCCCGGCGTCGTGAACCTTTTTTGTCGCCTTGTTGATCGGATCCTTGGCATCGTAGGCGCCATCAGATCCCCACGAGTTGTTGACGACCTTGATGTTGTACGCATCGCGGTGCGAGATGATGTAATCGAAACCGGCCAACGCCCAGAAGATGGCCGGCCCTTCGCCCGCGGCGATCCCGACAATATTCGCGCCCGGGGCAACGCCAATGTACTTGCCGCCGGAGCTCGCTCCCGTGGCGGCGACGATTCCAGCGACGTGGGTGCCGTGGCCCATCGACGACTCGGTGTTCGCAAGATTTTCGACAAACACCGAGGCGCCCTTCTTAAGAGACTTGTCGATGCTGCCCGGATTCGTGTAGATGTCAGCGAGATTGGCGAGGTATTTCACGTTCGCCACAGTGTGCGACGGATAGGTGAGGTCCTGGTTGTAAAGTCCGTCTACGCCGCTATCCAGAATGGCGACACCAATCCCCTTCCCCGTGATACCCGCGACGTGAACAGCGTCGGCGTGAATTGCCGGGATGCTCTCGGCGAGGAGATATTGAAGCTGCCTATTAAGGTAGACGCCTTCGACACCACTCACCGTCTGCATTGAAGCGATCTGCGCGGGATTAGCGCGCGCGGCGACCACCGGGAGATTCTCGAACCCGATTACTCCGGCGCCGAGTCCAAGCAGCGAGTTGGCGACCGCATCGTTGGTAGTGACCGAGTCATTGTACGTCACGATGACATCGAGCAGCGCGGTGGGCGAAGCTGTCGCGAGAGCGCCTGCGAGGGCCGGATCGGAAGTAACGTTGGCCGTTGCCGAGCCGGGGAACAGCGGTGGACCCGAGGACGCGTCGGCGCAGGCAAGCGAAAGTACCACCAGGGCTGCTGTGGCGAGATTCTTCCTGAACATTTAGTCGATCTCCCGGAGCGGATCGTGGAATCAGACCTTGCGTCCGAGTCGGGCGGCGGTCTGCGACCTGGTCGCGCCGCCGCTCGCGGCACGCCTTGCGAAAAATTTGCTAGCCGCTGCGAAAAACTGCAAGCCGCGCGCCAGCAGAGGTGTGACAGCTGAACCGACACCTGAAGCGAGACCCACTACAGCGACCCCGTGAGCGATAAGCCGCTGCTCCGATTTCGCAAGCCAACGATCCAAGTAACCCTGCAATGCGTTGGCGTATTCCAAATTCTCCCGTATGTTGGAAGCCAATGGCAACCTTCGAAACGCTTCGGGCTGCACTCTCCGAAAGCCACCGCATGCGCGTGTTGAACATCGCCGCTCTTGTCGCGCTCCCTGTCGCGCTTGGGTTCCCCGCGTCCGCTCCGACCGCCGCGTCCTCTGCGCTGTCCATCGAATCCAACGATAACCGCACGGCGGCGGGAGCAATTACGAACGGCGTTCTCAACGTCCGCCTCGAGGCCAAGGTCGGCGAGTTGTACCCAGAGGGTGAGCACAATCCAGCACTGACGGTTTTCGCTTTCAGTGAGGAGGGGAAACCGCTTCAGGCTCCCGGGCCGCTTCTTCGCGTTATCGCCGGCACTCCGGTGCATGTCACTCTTCGTAACTCTCTTCCGAAGAGCCTGCGAGTCCGAGGCCTGTCGGCAAGGCCGGGGCTCGACTCCATCGATCTCGCTCCGGGCGCGACGAGGGAAGTGAGCTTCACTCCGATGACTCCGGGGACCTACTACTACTGGGGGCGAACCGATGGAGACCGCGCCGGCGCCGGCTTCTGGAATGACGGCCAACTCGCGGGCGCCCTCATCGTCGATCCTCCCGGCGACAAACGGGCGGATCGGATCATGGTGATCACTGTCTGGGGCGACCTTTCCGACTCCACGCGCCCCCGACGGTCGGTCCAGACTCACATGCTGGTGAACGGCCGCTCCTGGCCGTATACCGAGCGGCTTACGTACAACCTGGGTGACTCCGTCTTTTGGCGTGTGATCAACGCCTCGACCGCGCCGCACCCGATGCATCTCCACGGTTTTTACTACCGCATCCTCAGCCGCGGTGACGCCGATCGCGACAGCATCTACTTGCCGGCCCACCAACGTCTCGCGGTCACGGAGTTCATGGAACCCGGTTCAACCATGGCTCTCGCATGGCTTCCCAACCGGCCCGGCAATTGGGTTTTCCATTGCCACATCATCCACCACGTCTCGGCCGATCAGCGGCTGGGCGACGTCGACGTGATTCGGCGGGACCTCAATCACGGCATGCACAATCATACCTACGATCAAATGGCGGGATTGGTGATGGGCATCACTGTGCGCCCGTCGAGAAACGCGGCCCCCGCGCGGGTTAGCACTATAGCGCCGCAGAAGCTGAAGCTCTTCATCAATCGACGGGATTACTATTTCGGCGCGAGCCCGGGGTTTTCATTCGTCTTGCAGGAGGGGCTCAAACCGCCCGCTCTCGATTCGCTGCGCCTTCCCGGATCACCGATCATTCTAACGCGCGGAGTTCCCGCCGAGATCACAGTGTACAACCGCACGTCGGACATGGCGTCGATCCATTGGCATGGCATCGAACTCGAGAGCTACTACGACGGCGTCGGCGACTGGTCGGGGTCGGGATCGCACATCGCGCCCGCAATCGCACCGGGGAAATCCTTCGTCGTGAAATTCACTCCAGACCGGGCGGGGACATTCATCTACCACACGCATAGCGATGAGGATAAACAGCTCTCATCGGGATTGTACGGTCCGCTCATTGTTCTAGAGCCCGGAACGAAATGGAACCCTGATGTTGATCGCGTTCTGCTTTTCGCCGCGGGTGGCCCGAAGCCTGATGCGGTCCCGATGCTTAATGGCAGCTTCCATGCGCGATTCGATTTCAGAACGGGAAGAACTTATCGGCTGCGGCTCATCGGCATCGCGCCCAGCGACGCCAAAGTCGTGCGGCTGCTCTCGGATACCACGGTGCAATTCTGGCGCGCATTCGCGAAAGATGGCGCGACATTGCCGGCTTCTCAGGCGACCGTTCGTCCGGCCCGTCTGATCGTGAACCCGGGCGAGACCTACGATTTCGAGTTCACCCCGTCCAAACCGGGAGCCCTGACGCTCGAGGTCATCACCACGCGACGCAACGTACCGCCGACGTTGAATTCGTATCCGATCGAAGTAAAGTAGCGGCACTCAAGACGGCAGGATGCGCAGAGAGCGAGTGGCCGAGCTGATTATTTTGAATGAATGGTTGCGCCACTGCGGGAGTTACCCGCGATGCCCATTCAATTATTCCGTGCCTGATGCAAATGACTCGATTCGCCAGCATACTCGAGACGATCGGTAACACTCCTGTCGTCAGAATCAACAAACTCGCGCCCGCGGGGATCAACCTCTTCGTCAAGATCGAGGCGTTCAACCCGCTCGGCTCAGTCAAGGATCGCCTCGCCCTTGGAGTGATCGAGGATGCCGAGAAGCGCGGTGCGCTCACTTCGGGTCAAACGGTGGTCGAAGCCACCAGCGGAAACACCGGCATCGGGCTCGCCATGGTTTGCGCGGCGAAGGGCTATCCGCTCGCGGTGACGATGGCCGAATCGTTCAGCGTCGAGCGCAGGCGACTTATGCGTTTCCTCGGCGCGAAGGTGATTCTCACGCCGGCGCCTGCGGGCGGAACGGGCATGGTTCAGAAAGCAGTGGAGCTCGCCAACGCGCACGGTTGGTTTCTCACCCGGCAATTCGAGAACGAGGCGAACGCCGACATGCACTCGCGAACGACGGCGCAGGAGATTCTCGCCGATTTTCCGGGAGAGGAGCTCGACTACTGGGTAACCGGATTCGGAACCGGTGGTACGCTCAAGGGCGTGGGGCGAGTGCTCGCGAAAGAGCGTCCGAAAACGAAGATCGTGTTGGCGGAGCCGAGCGACGCCGCGATGATTTCCAGCGGCGCCAAGCAGGAGCGGAAACCCGACGGCAGTCCGGCGTCGCGGCATCCATCCTGGAAACCGCACCCGATACAGGGCTGGAGTCCAGACTTCATTCCCAAGCTTGCCGGTGATGCCATTGACGCTGGTTTGGTCCACCGCGTATTTACGGTGTCCGGGCCCGATGCGATGCGTTGCAGCCACGACCTTGCGCTGCGCGAGGGAATTTTTGTCGGGACATCGGGGGGCGCCTCATTCGCCGCCGCGCTTGAGATGGGCAAGGAGGCCCCGCAGGGCTCGACGATTCTTTGCATGCTGCCTGATACCGGCGAGCGCTACCTCAGCACTCCCTTGTTCGCCGAGATTCTTCCGGAGATGAATGACGAGGAGCGCGCGATCGCACGTTCGACACCGATGTTTGCGGATCTGGTCGTTGCCGCAGCGGCTCCCACGAAATAATCGCCGGGGAATTAAGGCGACGCGCCGCTGGCATCAGCTACGGACCGGTTCTCTTTCAATAGCCCGCAGCGCAGCCGGTAGCGCGTCCACCACGGCCGGATCAAAGGGGTGCCCCCGCTCGCGGGAAGTCTCCGCAAGCACCTTATCCTTCGGCCAAGCCGGCCGATAAACCCGATCGTGAGACACCGCGTCGAAAAAATCCGCTAGCGCGACGAGACGGGCTTCGACCGGAATGGTTTCTCCGGCAAGGCGATCGGGATAGCCACCGCCGTCCCAGCGCTCGTGGTGGCTGCGTGCAATCCGCTCCGCCACAATCACTAATTCCGACCGGCCATCGGACAGCATCTTCGCACCGATGACCGGGTGCGTCTTCATAATGTCCATCTCCGCCTCGGTCAATTTCCCCGAATTGAGAAGTATGCTGTCGGGGATCCCGACTTTACCGATGTCGTGAAGCGGCGCCGCTTTCCGGATCAAGTCGCATTGCTCCGCCGGCAGGCCGAGCACGTGACCGAGCTCCGCCGAAAGCATCCCAACGCGGTCGGTGTGGAGGAAAGTATCGCCGTCCCTGGATTCGATGGCGCCCAATAGCCTTTCCAGAATTTCCAACTGCGATTCCTCGAGAGCCCGTGTGCGCTCGGCGACTTTCGACTCGAGTGTTGCGTTCTGTTCCGTGAGCAGGCGATGAAGCAATCCTGTCTGGAGCATGTTTTCGATTCGAAGCACGAACTCGGTAACGTCGAACGGCTTCTGCACGAAATCCTTTGCTCCCAGCGAAAGTGCCCTGTGCTTGACGTCGGCGGTCATGTCGCCGGTGAGCATCAACACCGGCAGCCGCTCTCCGGCGGTGAACCAGGGGGCCAAACCCTTGAGCACAGCGAATCCGTCACGCTCTCGCATATGGATGTCGAGCAGAACAAGATCCGGGCGCTTCGCCCTGCACACGCTTTCAACTGTACGGGGGTCGCTAACAAGAGTGATGTTCGTTGCGCCAGCTCGGCGAAGCATCCTGTCGAGCAGAAGAAGATCCGAGGCTTCGTCGTCAACGACGACGATGTGCGCGTTCCGAAGAGACGCCTCGAAAACGCGTCCCGTGAGCGGAGGTGGTTGGAACGCCGATTCGTTATCTGAGTTGGATGGAAACGCGGCGGTCGTCACGAGCGGGACAATGCCTCGCGCACGCGGGTCAACAGATCGGTGGGATCATTCGTGTTGCGCATGTCCTGAGCTCCCCTGCTTCGATGTCCGATCGCTCGGGCTCAGCCTTTCCGGCCCTTCGCCGCGTTCGTTGGCGCCATGTCACCCTCGCGGTGATCCGCCGCCATCTTCGGCTCCGCGTCGGCCTTGCTCCACAC
>JACDDT010000021.1 GCA_013816855.1 Gemmatimonadaceae bacterium | reverse complement strand
ACCGCCCACAGATCGGGGAAAAACCGCTGCGAGATGGTCTTTTGCAGGTACTTCGCGCCGAGCGTTCCCCCCGTGCCTCCGGTCCCCGGCCCGATAATGCGCTCTACAAGCTGAACGTGTAGAAATCGCCACATCCCGAAACCCTGCTCGTACTCGAGCAACCCTTCCGCTAGCATCTGTAGCGGTCGCTGGCGGTCGGATGAGTAGATCTCTTCTACCGTCACTTTTTGCGCGGCGAGAAGTTCATTGAAGAGAGTCTGTAGTGGCGGCGTATCTAGGGCTTCCTGTACGAGAGGCGGAATTGGACCGTGCTCCGAAAGCGCCTGAATGAAATGCGCGTCGCGCAAACCGGACCTGGCCTCGATCGCGCGGAACTGGAAGCTCTGGGAACCGCTCGAGGTTCCAAGAAACCCGCGGAACTGCGCGAATCGCTGAGGAGGCAGCGTTTCGAGAGCACTCAGTTGGCCAGTGACGATCCCTACCAGAGCGTTCAATCGGCGTACAGCTCCCACCGCGCCCAGAGTGTCATGCTCCTGGAGTAATCCGCGGAGCCCATCGAGCTCGTGCAGTATCAGCTTGAACCAAAGCTCACTCGCCTGGTGGACGACGATGAACAACAGCTCGTCGGGATGCTCCGGCGATGACCTCGGGGTTTGCAGATCGAGGAGCTCCCCGAGCCGCAAATACGAGAAGTAGGTGATTTCGCCATCGTCCTTCTCGTTCGCGCTCACAGGGAGGCGACCTCGAGTGTTGTTACATCGTCAACCCGCATTGTCTCACTCGTGTGAAATGGCTCGCCGTATTGCGTGCGGATGAGGGATCCATAATGCGCCGCGTGGTGCCTGATCAGGTCGAAGAGGGATTCTCCATTCGGGAAAAGCTCGCCGGCTTGTTTCGCGTCGGAAAATTGAGAGGCGTAGCATCGCACTGCGTCCAGCTTTTTTTCGAACGAGTCGGAGATGTCCACGACGAAGGTCGGCTTTTCGTTGTCTTCACGAAAGGAAAGCGCGTGAAGAATCTTTTTCGGCCGGTGGGTCGGTACCTCCGGCTCGATGTTCTTAAGGCCGGCAACGAAGCAGGCATCGCGCACCAGCTGCGCGGTAACAGCGTGGTCCGGATGCCGCCCCTTGAGCCAGTGCGTGATGACGACGCCGGGCTTCGCGCGACGGATCAGCACCGCGAGCCGGGCCCGGTTCTCCGGCGTGTTGAGCACTGCGCCGTCCGGCAATCCCACGGTGTCGTGAAACGAGAGACCCAGCATCTTCGCTGCCGCATCCGATTCCTTCGCGCGTAAATCCACCGATCCCCGGCTGCCGAGCTCGCCGCCGGTGAGAGCGAGGATGCCTGCCGTGTGACCTAGCGCAACCGTTCGCGCGAGGGTGCCGCCGCAGATAAGCTCGCTGTCGTCCGGATGCGCGCAGATCGCAAGCACGTTTACCTGTTGCATTTCACTCCCGTGAAAGCGTTCACGCTACTCGTATCTCAGAGCGACAATCGGATCCATCCGCGCTGCCCGCCGAGCGGGAAGCATTCCGAAGATGATGCCGATGGCAACCGACACGGTGACTGCCACTGCAGTGAGCACAATCGGAAAGCTCGCGTCGATTTTCATTATCGTCGTGGCAAGGCGGCCCATCGAGAGTCCGATGACGATTCCCATCACGCCTCCGATACCCGTCAATGTCGCCGCCTCGACCAGGAACTGGGTGAGAATCTGTTTCTGCGTCGCGCCCATCGCCTTTCGGATGCCGATCTCGCGGGTTCTGCTCGTGACGGACACCATCATGATCGCCATCACTCCAATGCCGCCCACCATGAGGCCGACACTAGAAAGAACGATCATCACCAGAAAGAAAACGTTGCTGATCTGATTGAAACTGTCGAGAATCTGATCGTTGGTGATCAAGTCGAAGGTGCTCTTGTCCGCCGGACGCAGCTTTCGTAGCTCGCGCATCGCGATCGTTACCGCGTCCTTTGCGTCCTGAATCGGAACGCTCGCCTTCGGTTTTACCGGAATGTAAAGCGCGTTGATCGGGTCCACGTAAAACGCGTGATCGAGAAATTTGAAAGGAACGATTGCGCCGATGTCTTGCCCCGGAGGACTGAAAATGTTGCCCGGCGGAGCGTACAGCCCGATCACGCGCATCGGCCGCCCGCCGAACTGCACCATTTTCTCGAGGACGGTTTCCGCTCCGAACACACGTCTCGCGGCGTCTTCCTGGAGCACCACTACCGGTGATCCGGAGGTAAGCTCGGACTGCGTGAACCAGCGACCCTGCTCGAGCTCTCCGCCCTGGATTTCCATATAGCGGTCGTCCGCCCCGACGATCCCCAACGTTCCGGTGCGCAGCCCGTTGTACTCCAGGCGGCCAACCGCCTGGCCCCATATAGCGGCGTAGGAAATCTCCGGCAGCTTCGCGATTCGCTCCGCCTCCTCTTCTTTGAGATTCGGGCGGACACGAATCCATTTCGGCGGGCGGTCAGGGTTGACCGGGGTGTTTGAAAAAACTTTAACTACATAAAACGTCGTTGGGCCCGCGACTTCGATCGTGCGGACGATCTGACCTTTGATTCCTTGAACGATGGACGCCATCGTCATCACCGTCGTGACCCCGATCACCACGCCGAGAATGGTGAGCGCGGAGCGCAGCTTGTTTCCGCGAAGATTGTCCACCGCCAGCATGACATTGGCACCGAGTGTCTCCGCGATCATTCCTGCCTCAGAGCTGCGATTGGATCGAGGCGGGCAGCGCGCGCGGCGGGATACACTCCGAAGAGAACTCCCACTCCGGCGCCGAGGAACAGCGCCAGGCCCACCGACCAACCGGTGACACGTGCCGGCAGCGGGGAGACCGCGCTGATGAGGAGCGCGAGTCCCCAACCTGCCAACACCCCTGCGAAGCCGCCCATCGTCGCGAGTGCGATTGCCTCCGCAAGAAACTGGCTCCGAATGTCGCGCGCGTTCGCGCCAAGCGCTTTGCGCACCCCGATCTCAACGGTGCGCTCGGTCACCGACATCAGCATGATGTTCATGATGACGATCCCGCCGACCAGTATGCCGATGGCGACCATCGCCGGGATGACGGAGAAGAGAAGCTTCGTGAGACTCTTCCAAAAGGCGACGAGCGCATCTGCAGTATCGACGGAGAAATTATTTTCTTCACCCGGCCGCAGGCGATGCGCCTCCCGGATCGCGCCTTCCGCCCGCGCTATTCCGTCAGCCACGTCGTCCGCGGTTGCCATTTTTACTGAAACGGTATTTGTCTTCCGTCTGCCGTACAGCATTTCGAAACGGGTCAGCGGCAGCATCACGAAGCCGTCGAAAGATTGTCCGAGCACGCGGCCTTTTTTCCCGATTACGCCGACTACCGTCACACGCGTGCCAAGAATGCGCAGCTCCTGGCCGAGAGGGTCCACATGCTCGAACAATTTCTCAGCGACGTCGTGCCCGATCACCGCGACGGGGCTCCTTCGCTGGAGGTCCGAATCGTTGAGTCCCCGCCCGGCTTCGAACTTGTAGTCTTGAACGATCTGATAGGGAGGCGTCACGCCGAAGATCAGCACCTCGCCGAGTGTACGGTTCCTCCAGAAGAGATCAGCCTGCGGCGTCGGCCACCCCGACTGAAGGCTGACTGCGACCGCGTCCGGAATCGCCTCCTCGACCGCCTTCTCGTCGGCTTCGGTGATGCGCGGCCGCTTCTGCATCCGCCGCATCTCTTCGTCGTCGAAGAACCCGATGCGGATCGGCATGCGTCGCACCTGGAAGGAATTCGATCCGATGATCGCGCCTTTGAGATTTTCGCTCACGTACGCGTTCATCCCCGAGATGATCGCGACTACCGCGACTAGAAATCCGACCGACACGATGATTCCAAGCAGCGTAAAGAAAGAGCGCAGCTTATTCACCCGGATCTGTTCGAGTGCAGTGCGAATCACGTCGCCGAATCTCATGTGCAGAAGTTAGCCGCGGCGTGTCCATGCGAACAGCGTGAGCACGTGTGCCCCACGCCCGCGATGTCAGTGTCACACAAAAAAAGCCGCTTATCAGATAAGCGGCTTTTTCATTTCGTCGTCGCGCTCGCTATTCGTAGCGCAGCGCCTCTACCGGGTCGAGCCTCGCTGCCCTGGCAGCGGGCAGAATTCCGAACACGATTCCCGTTACCGCGCTTGCCAAAAGCGCGGACACCACCGCCGAGAATGGTGTGGATGCGGGAATGGCGGGGAAGGCAGTCCGCACCGCTATAGCTACTCCCATTCCCAGCGCCAGGCCGATCGACGCGCCAATCGTAGTCAGCGTCGAAGCCTCCACGAGGAACTGCCAAAGAATTGCGCTCTTCGTGGCGCCGAGCGCTTTTCGCACACCGATCTCGCGCGTCCTCTCGGTCACGCTGATCATCATGATGGCAACCACTCCCACACCACCAACCATCAGCCCGATCGACGATAGCGCGAGGCCCACCACGAAGAACGTTCCGAAGAGCTTGTTGTAAATGCCCAGGAGCCGATCCTGCGTCACGATCTCGAAATTGTTTTTCACTGATCCCTTGAGGCCGCGCGTCGCCCGCATCAGCGCCGTTACGTCGTCCGTCGCTTCGAGCGCGGTCACTCCCGGCATAGGCTTCACGATGAAATCGACTCCGCGCATGTAGAGCGCGAGACTGCGTCGCGCGGTCTCGATCGGGAGAATCCCCTTCGCCTGATCGCCGCCGCCTGCAGCCGTCGGCGTCCCCATCGGGCTCGCCGTGTAGTGATAGACGCCAATGACTCTGAACTGCACGCCATCGACCTTGATTTCCTTGTCGATCGGATCGGAGCTGCCGAACAGCCGCTGCGCGAGCTTCTCGTTCACGATGACGACGTGCGCCCCGGTCAGGTTCTCGGCGTAAGTGAAGCTGCGGCCCGGATAGATGTCACCACCGTCCACGTCCACCCAATTCGGCGTGTATGTCTCCGCGCCTGCATTCGTGGATTTGTCCTTGTACTCGAACTTGTAATTCATGGCGCGGTGCGCGGTGACCGCTTTGATGGTAGGCAGGCGCTCGATCGCTTTGGCCTCGTCCAGGGTCAGCGCCGGATTGCGCCGCTCCGGACAGGTTTCGTCGGATCCGTCACAGGCGTTGAAGCCGCTGATCGGCCGGCGGTACATGTAGAACGATGTCGGCCCCGCCGCTTCGAGATCGCGGGCAAAGCTTTCGTTGATGCCGCGTACGATCGACGACATCGCCACGACGACGAACACACCGATTGCTACACCCATGATGGTGAGCGCGGCACGGACGCGATTCGCCTTGATCGAATCAACGGCCATGCCCACGCCTTCGAGCGCGTTCACGATTCGATGCACGATTCGCATTACTACTCCTTCCTCAGCGCGGCAATCGGATCGAGTCCGGCTGCCCGCTTCGCGGGATACACTCCTGAAACCACTCCAACTACGGTGCCAAGGAGAGTGGCGAGCACGATCGACCACGGCGCCACTTTCGCGGGCAGCGGCGTCGCCATCGAGATCCCCTTGGCGAGGACGATTCCAAGAATGATTCCGACAATTGCGCCCATCGTGCTCAGCGTTGCCGCTTCGACGAGGAACTGACGGAGAATGTCCCGGCGTCTCGCGCCGAGGGACTTTCTAATGCCGATTTCGTGAGTGCGTTCGGCTACCGCAACGAGCATGATGTTCATGATGACTAGCCCGCCCACGATCAGCCCGATCGCTGGAAACGCGGTGCCCGCGGTCGTCATGATCGTCTTCAGCTTGTCCATGAAAGCCAGCGCGGAGGCCGAAGTCTCCATGAAGAAATTGTCGGACTCACTCGGCCGCATGTTCCGCTTGCCGCGCATCACCTCACGCACCGACTCCATCGCCTCGTCCATCTCGTTGGGCGTGGGCGCCTGCACCATGATTCCGTCCACGTCGCCGCGCGGATTGGTGAAGCGGTGCATCGGCGAGTTGTACGGCGCGATTGCGACGCGGTCGAGCGAAAGCCCGAAAACGCTCCCTTGTTTCTCGAGTATTCCGATTACGCGGTAAGGAATCCCCTTGATGCGGAGATCTCTCCCGATTGGGTTCAAGTTCGGGAAGAAATATTTCGCCACTTCATCGCCTATGACGACGATGGGCGCTCCGAGATCCGCTTCCTGGTTGGTGAAAAGGCGCCCGGAGGCGACGTCGTACTTCTTGATAGCGAAGTAATCCCCGTCGACGGCGTGCGCTTCCACCTGCTTCGGCCGCGCCCATTGCGTGGCTGCGATGAGAAATTCCTGGCTTTCCACGGCGATACGGCTGCCGAGGGGCACCGCGCGAGTGACGAGCGGCAGGTCCGAATGATAGATGCGCGGCCGGCGGACCCATTGACGCCACTCCGCTTCCGACTGGGCGCCATCTCCGAACCACGGGAAGCGCCGCAGGGTGAACGTGTTCACGCCCAGCATCTTCGCCGCGAAATCGTTCTCCATGTAACTGCTCATTCCCTGCACGATGGAGATGACGGCGATGAGGAACATCACTCCGATCGTCACACCCAGTAGCGTGAAAAAGCTTTTCAGCTTCTGAACGCGGATTTGTGCGAGGGCGAGCCGGACCGCCTCGATGAACGGCATCTGCTAGATGCCTATCTTCGACGCGCCGCCGGTAGAATGGATTTTGGCTCTGAAATTCTCACGGCGATCGTCACTCTCGATCATGCCGTCCTTGAGGACGATGACACGGCGCGCGTGCGCCGCGATGTCGGGCTCGTGCGTGACCATGATGACCGTCTGCCCTTCGGACGCGAGCCCTTCAAAAACGCCCATGATTTCTTCGGATGTGGCGGAGTCGAGGTTGCCCGTCGGCTCGTCGGCGAGAAGAATGGCGGGCGTGTTTACCAGCGCGCGCGCGATCGCGACACGTTGCCGCTGACCGCCGGAGAGCTCGTTGGGCCGGTGATGAATGCGGTCGCCCAGCTTTACGCGCGTCAACGCTTCAGTGGCCCGCTTTCGGCGCTCGTCACCGGGAACTCCGGCGTAAACGAGCGGCAGCTCGACGTTGTGAAGGGCGGATGCGCGGGGCAGAAGATTGAAGGTCTGGAAAACGAACCCGATCTCCTTGTTCCGGACGCGCGCGAGTTCGTCTTCGTGCATGCCGGACACGAGCATGCCGTTCAACCAGTACTCGCCAGCGTTCGGGGTATCGAGGCAGCCGATGAGGTTCATGAGCGTCGATTTCCCAGAGCCCGACGGTCCCATGATCGCGACGTATTCGTTGCGGCGGATGGCGACGTCGACGCCACGAAGCGCGCGCACGATTTCGCCACCCATGTCGTACTCTCGTTTCAGCCCGCGAGTGACGATTACCCAATCCTTCTCGGGCGCTACGCCGCCGTTCGTGACCGCTTGTCGCTCGGCTGTCGTGCTAAGCGGGATTTCGTCCGTTGTCGATGTCACGATTTGACCGCGTTTGATTTGCCGGGGCCTTGCTTGGTTTCCTTAACGCGCGCGCCGTCCTTCAGCTCGCGGATAGCCTGATACGTTCCGCCGACAATTCGATCGCCTTCCTTCAATCCGCTGAGGACCTCGAAGTACTTCTCGCCCGCGATACCAACACGTACGGGGCGGAAGATGACTTTGCTGTCATTAGCGACGGCGAACACTCCTTCGACGTCGCGCTTCCCGACTTCCTTTGCCGCCTTCTTGTGGCCAAGTGTCGCCAACGTATCCGCTTTGTTGGCCGAATCCTCGCGCACCGTGAGCGCGATGATCGGGATCGACAGCACGCTCTTTCTAGTGTCTGTGATGATCTTCGCCGTGGCGGAAAAGTCGGGGCGGGTCGTGGGCGGAGCATTTACGAGAGTGATAGTGACTTCGTAATCGATCGCCTGGTCGCTAGAGCTCGCGATGCCGCCCGAGTTACCCGCCTTCACCGAGCTGTTAGAGATCTCCGACACTCGTCCAATGAAGGTCGTATCCGGAAACGCATCGAGCTGGATGACCGTCGAATCACCGAGCTTTATGCGCGAGACGTCGGTCTCGTCCACCTTCACCTTCGTTTCCAGCAGGCTCATGTCGCTGATGGTGAGAAGAGTTGCGGCGTCCTTATTCAGCGTACCCATGATTGCCGTCTCGCCCGCTTCCACGTTGAGGCGGGTGATGCGCCCGCTCATCGGGGCAACGAGCGTCGTCTTGTTCAGGCTGCTGCGCGCGTCGCGCATTGACGCCGAGGCCTGATCCACCGCGTGATTAGCCGCTTCCAGCTGTGCCTGCGCGACTTCGACGTTGGTGCGAAGCTGTTCGAGCTGTTCGTCCGAAACGAGCGTCGGGTTTGCTTTCTTGAGCGCGGCGAGACGCTCGTAGCTGCGCTGCGCCTGCAGCAGCGACGGCTTCGCCTGCGCGGACTGTGAGCGTGCACTCGCCACAGCGGCAGTCGCACGCTCGACATTCGCCTGATACTGAGTCGGGTCGATCTCGAGAAGGAACTGGCCCTTCGTCACCATGTCGCCGTCCTTCACGGCGAGACGCACGACGCGCCCGGTGATGTCAGCGCTCAAGTCAACCTTTGTGTGCGGCTGGACCTGACCGCTCGCGGTCACCGACGCGACGAGATCGCGACGCTCCACTTTCTCGATGCGCACCTCAGTCGCCTTGTTGCGCCCTTTCATTGCCGCGGTCACGCCGATGAGAAGCAGCGCCACGCCGATGGCGCCGAAAACCGACAGCTTCGTTCTCTTACTCATGATGATCTCGGATTAGCGGAGGGGGTGGCCGACGGCGCTCTCGAGCGCTGCGAAGGCCTTGTGGTAATCATAGACCGCGTTGATGCGGTCATTTTCCGCGCGCTCGTAGTCAGCGCGCGCCTGCATGACGTCCACGTAAGTGGTGGCGCCCACACGATAGCGTTCCTGCACCAGCGTCAGCTCCTGTTTCGCTTTTGCCGAATTCTGCTGCTGCAGAGCGACAGTTTTTTCCGCGGTGGTGAGTGTGAGATAAGCACCCGTGACTTCCGCATTCAGCCCAAGCTCGCGCGAGCGAATGCCGAGCTGCGCATCCTCACGTGCGACGATTGCCTGCTGGACGCGCTCTTCACGGGCGAAGCCGTCGAACAGCGGCAAAGAAAGCGCTGCCGTAATTGAGCGCGGAGCTCTGGTGAAATTGAAGGGGAATTTCGAGTTCTGCGTGCGAAGCGCTGCTGCCTGAGCATCCGTGAAAGAAATCGCGCTGCAGGAGGCGAGATTGTTGCTCAGGCTGAGCGCTGCGCGCACCTCCTCGGTGCGGATGCAGCTCGCCTTCGAAGCCAGGGTCGAGGCCTGCGCCTGGGCAACGGGGAAATTGTCGTTCACGTATCCATACGTGTAGCCGCCGATGCCAGTACTGAGTGAAAGCGTTGGCGAGTATTCGCCACGCTCGCGCCGCACATTGAGCTCGGCAACACGCTTCCGCGAGCGGAGGGCGAGCACCACCGGGTTTTGGCGGTGAGCCGACTCGAGTAGCTCTTGAAGCGAAAGCGTAGTCGGCCGCACTTCGAGGTTGGTGACGAGGCGCACGTTCGCCGGCTGCTGCACACCCATTATTTGAAACAGCTTGAGCTTCTCGATCTCGATCTGGTTTCGCGCCTGTAAAATGGCGACCTGCTGCTGGCCGAGCGTGACTTCGGCGCGCTGCACGTCGAGCTGCGTTCCCGATCCGACGATTTCACGCGCCTGCGCGAGCACCCGCTGCGCTTGCGCGGCGACGAGGAGCGAATCCTGAAGGTCTGCGCGCGCTTCTGCCTGAAGCGCGGTCAGGTACTGGCGGGCAACGTTGTCGCGAAGCATCTGCGCGGCGCCGGTGATGTCTGCCTCGACCGCGTCCTTGTTTGCACGCTGCAGGCTGGGCGTGATAAGCGTCGCGCTATTGAGCCTGTAGCCAAACCCGATACGATAGCTCGACTGATTGATATCGGAGCTCGCGCCGAGCGAGGAGCCGCTGACGATTTGCTGCCCACTCTGTTGGCGGGTCGCGGCGAGCGATGCGTCGGCGGTGGGAAGAAGCGCACCGTATGCGCTGCGCACTGCGGCGCTCGCCGTATGCCGGTTATTGACCGTCTGAAGGAAATCGGGATTGTTGCGCCGGGCTATGGCGATTGCCTCGTCCATCGACAGCGTCGACTTCGTGAGAGAATCACGGCCGCCTTGAGCGGACGCGGTCTGGGCGCCGACCAATGACAAGAGAAACAGAAAGCGCATCATTGCAGTGATGTTTGGGAGGAGAAGTTGTTCAGACTACGGCCTACTATACAACGGAGTTTCAGGCCGTCAAAAGGCGTCGTCTAAGGAGTGTACTTTGCGACACAAAGTACTGCCGCGCGAAGCGATTTGAAAGGGTTTTCCTACTCTTCCGAAGCGGGGGCCAGAAAGATCCGGTCGCTGATCTTCGATCGGATGCGCTCGTACAACAGCTTGCCCTTTTCGGCGGAGGCAAGCGAGGGTCTTCCTATCGAGCCGGCGCTCCCACTCGGCACCTTCAGCGAGCCGCGACGGTACCTGCGAAGCATTTCGCGGCTCATCATGTAATCCTGCGCGGATTCGGCATGGACTAGCTCGGGCGCGAGGAAGAGCATCAGCGATGTATCCACTTCGTCGCCGTGCATCGCTTCGGTTTGGCCTTCGAGAAGATCCGAGAGATTGACGCCGAAGATATCAACGACGCGCACGCGTGCTTTCATCGTAGTGACAGTCGCAAGCGCTTCCTGGTGAGGGTCATGCCCGTGCGCGGTGATCAAGATGAATTCGCAGATGCCGGTGTGCTCCCACGCATCCAGCAGGTCATTGAGCATGCGGTGAAGCGTTTTTTTACGAAGCGATGCGTTCCCTGGAAACCCGCGCTCCGTATCTACGTTGACCCCATACTCCACCGTTGGCGCTCGCAGCACGCCATATTCTGCTGACAAATCGTCGCACAGATGCTCGACGATGATGGTGTCACAGCCCAGCGGCAGGTGGGGGCCGTGCTGCTCGCACGTTCCCACCGGAATAATTAGCCGCGGGTCATTGTTCATGGCGGCGTTGATCTCGGCGGGGCCGAGCTCTTTCACCCGAAGGGGACGCGGAGAGGAGGCGGTTGAGGGAACAGTCATCGTGTCGGTAAGTAGCTCGGCTTCAGTGCGAAGCTTCGAAAGAAGGGGATTGCGCGTGCGTCGCGCAATCCTTACCGGCGCGTGTGTCGCTCTCGTCGCGGTCGCTTTTTGGATGCGAACCGCCCAGCTAACGGCAGTGGGCGTCGGGCGTAAATCCGTGGAGGAGTCCGTTTCTGTGCTGCGTGCTTCTCTCACCGCGGAGGTGGCGCGCCTCGGCAATCTCGCCGACGCTGCCCTCGCGATCCCGCGAGATCAGACGGAAGCGTTTCGCGCACTCGCCGCCCTCGACATCAAGGAAGATTTCGAGTCGGTAGTCGTCCTCGATTCGGCCCCGCGCGCCTGGGTCGGGAAGCCGCGCGTGAGAGTGGACGGCATCGTCGCGCCTCTGTCTATCACTCGTGACGCGTTCCTTACCGTTCTCCATGTCGTTCGCGAGAAGTCCGGCGCGCGCGCCGTCGCGTCGACCGTCGTGTATGCCCTTCCTCCGGCGTCGCGGGTCGTGGACGGACTCGTCAATAAAATCGGGCGGCAAGCCGGCGTCCATTTCGATCTCAACGTTTCCGCGGATTCGCTTTCGGATGCTGCAGCTCCAATCGTTGCCGCCGCTAACAGAGGGCTTCTCTTTGCCGTCGCCTCCTCGCGCAATCCGGCGGAGCTCCGGTTTGAGCGAGCGGCACGCACGAGAGCGTTGCTCGGTGTCGCTCTGCTCATTGGATTCCTGATCGTACTCGGCGCCGCCTGGCGAGAGCGGAAGGACCTTGCGCTTCGTCTCGTGGCAATCGGCACCGGGCTTGTGATCACCGGACTCGTTCCGTGGAGCGATTTCTCCAACTCGTCACGGGCTTTCGATCCTGCTTTCTACTTCTCTCGAGTGGGCGGACCATACACCGCGAACGCAGCGGCGCTGCTTGCGACAGTGGTCCTTCTCCTCATGGGGGTGTTTGCGCTGACTCGCGCCCGAAGCTGGAGAAGTATGCCCCGGCCGGTTGCCGGCGCCCTCGCGATCTGCATACTCGCCGCAGGGCTCGCCATCGGCAGCAACATCCTGCGCGGCGTTGGACAGCCCTCGTGGGGTTCGACTCCCGGACTATGGCTCTCGTGGGAGCTGCCAGTTTTTCTATTTCTCCTCACCGTGCTCATCGCGTTTGCATCGCTTGCCCGAATGGCATTTGCACGAGCGAGTATGCTTTCGGCACGCGCGGTATTGTCTATCGCGTTCATCGCCGCGCTAGTGACGAATGCTGCGCTTTGGGTTACCACTACCCGCCAGCGAATGCGATTGGCCGAGCGCGATCTCTCCGCGCTCACGCGAGTGGATGAATCGGAAGACGTTCTGGTTCGACGCTTCCTCGAGGATCTCTCACGCGCGAAGACACCCGCCAGCGCTGCGGATTTACTGCGGCTGTACTCTTCCTCCGAGCTGAGCGCCGCCGAATTTCCAGTAGTGCTCGAAACCCGCCGCGGCTCCCAACGCGTAGCGCGTCTCGACCTCGCGCCGGGCGCCACTGATTCGTCTAGCACTGTGTCGTCATCCGCTTTTCCTGCGGCGGGCACAGTGACTACCGTACTTGGCACCATCGGAGTTCAAATGGCCGGCGCCGCGGTGCACTCCGATGGCGCCATCACTACGACCATCGTCCTGCCTCACACCCGGCTTGTCGGCGCGCCTGCTTTTGCGCCGCTGCTCGGCGTCTCACCGCCGGTGCGGGGCGATCCGCCCTACACGGTGACAATGCCTGAAGGAGGTAGGGGCGTGCCCGCTGACATGGGCCGCGTCGTCTGGCATCGCATCGACGATCAATGGCACGGTGACCGTCTCATCCCCACGTCTGCCGGCCTCAAGCGCGCCCATGTCGAGGTCGATATGCGCTCGATCTTCGCGCGCGGGGAGCGTGGCATTCTAATCGTTCTGCTCGACGTGCTATTGGCGGGATTGCTGTGGTTGTTAGGAGCGGCGGCGGAGCGGCCGTTTTTGCGATTGCTCCGCAGGCGAGGCGCGAAATGGGCGCGTACCTATCGCGCCAGGCTTACCCTCGCACTGTTCGCTTTTTTCATAATTCCGGCATTGGCATTCGCACTGTGGTCGTACCAGCGGCTCCGCACCGACGACCGCCAGACCCGGGAGCTCCTCGTCAACGAAACCCTCGCGACGCTCTCCGCGGGAACGGCGGCCGGCGATCTCCAGCGCGCCGGCGAACGTTTCGATACGCCGCTCTTTCGTTATTCGGCCGGGTTTCTCGATTCAGCGAGCGACCCACTCTATGGCTCGCTTGCCCCCGGCGGTGTCGCCCTTCCGCGAGACGTGCAGCTGGAAATCGGTGTGCGAGGTGAGCTGACCGCCGCTGCCGAACAGCGCGTGGGAGCAGTGGATGCGCTTTTCGGTTATCGCGCCGCGAGGGGCACCAACGAGGAGCCCTTCATCTTGTCTGCGCCCGCGCGCAGCGACGATCTCGTTCTGGATCGCCGGCGGCGGGATCTCGGCATGCTCGTTCTGTTTGCGACGGCACTGGGCGCAGTAGCCGCATTGTGGCTCAGCGGAGTTGCCGCCAAGCGGCTCGCGCGGGATCTGGAGCTGAGTCGCATTGAAGTCGCGCGAGCTGAGCGAATCATCGCGTGGGGCGAGATGGCGAGGCAGGTCGCGCACGAGATAAAAAATCCGCTCACGCCGATCCGCCTCGGAGTTCAGCATCTAAGACGCGCGCGAAAAGACAATCGCGCGGACTTTGACAAGGTGCTCGACGATAACGTGGCGAGGATTCTCTCTGAGATCGACCGGCTCGATTCTATCGCGCGCTCTTTCAGCCGTTACGGAAGCGCGCCCGCTGATCTTCTTCCCGCCGAGCGCGTCGATGTGTCCGCTGTGTTGCGGGACATCGTCGCGCTCGAGCAAATGGGAAAAGGCGAGGTGAAGTGGCGGCTCCGTGGCGCGGAACACTCGATGCTCGCGATGTCGCGGGCGGAAGAGCTGCGCGAGGTAATGCTTAACATTCTGGAGAACGCGCGACTCGCTGGAGCGCGCCGCGTCGTCATTACGTTGAGGGAAGAAGAGAAGCGAGTGACCATCGAAACCTGTGACGACGGCTCTGGAATTCCCGCGTCAGCTCTGACGAGACTATTCGAACCGCATTTTTCAACGCGGACGACGGGCAGCGGACTGGGTCTCGCCAGTAGCCGGCGAATCATAGAGCACTGGGGCGGCGAGATTGCAATTACGAGCGAAGAAGGAAAAGGCGCGCGCGTCCTCGTCGCGCTGGTGAGACCCGGATGACCGCTCCTCGCCCAGAAACTCCGCAGCCGCGCTCGCCGCGGCGGCTTCCCATCCACATCGAAGGATGGCAGCTGCCTCCGGGATGGAAGTGGGGCGAAGACGGGCTCTACGGCGACTACCGGCATTATCAGGAGGTAGTCGACGTCCTCGGGCGCTCGCTCGCGATGGTCACCGTGCCGAATACGGCGCATTCAGCGTGGCTGTTTGCCGAAGCCCGCCAGCTGGCGCAGCGAAGTCATCCATCGATCCCAACGACTTATCACTACTGGATGGCACAGGGCGACGGCCGGCGCGGACCCTGTTATTTGCGGAGATGGGTGACGGGCGAAACAGTAAGCGCACGACTGCACCGGCTCGGTCTCGCCGACATTCCTTTCGTGCTTCAGGTAATTCGTGGCGGCTGCTCGACACTTGCTTACTTGCATGATACGGGACTCGCCCACGGCGGCTTGAGCGCAGATGCGTTGTGGATGACGCCGACAGGACGGCTTTGGGTTCTGGAGTGGCAGTGGGCAATCGAGCAGGGCGCGATTCCCTCCGGCGCGAGGCCTGGCGCGGCAGGTGCCCGTCCGCCGAATGCAGATGAATTCCGCGCCCTCACTTCGCCCCGCCCGCGTCCTCCCGAATGGGGCGAGAGCTGGAAGCCCAGTCCGCTGAGCGATCAATGGCAGATCGCCGCAATCTGCTTTTCCGCGCTCACGGGCGAGCTGCCGCCACGCGACGAGATCCCGCCGGTGAAGCTCGTTCGCCCTGAGTGTCCGGACGTGCTTGCGAAGGCAGTCGATCGTGCATTGTCTCGCGACCCCGCCGACCGGTTTCCATCGCTGGGCGCGCTAATGCGGTCAGTCGACCGCGGTGACTCACTCCGCACGGGATTGGTGATGCGCGGTGAAGCGCCCGCCCCGTCCGCCGACGAGGGGGAAGAAGCGCGCCTGCGCTGGGCGGTGGGCGACGATTACGAAATTCTTTCGCAGCTCGGCAAAGGCGGGTTCGGCACTGTGTGGCGCGCGCGCGATCTTTCACTCGAGCGCGAGGTGGCACTCAAGGCGCTCCATCCCCAGATCGCACGCGACGATGACGCGGTGCGCGCATTCTGGCGCGAAGCGCGCCTCGCCGCTCAGCTCGCGCATCCCGCAATCGTGCCGATCTACGATCTCGACAGCAGGGGTGATGTCGCGTGGTACACGATGGAGCTCGCTGAAGAAGGATCGATCGCGAATCTCGTAGCGCGCGGCGGTCCCCGCACCTTGAGCGAGATAGCGCCCCAGGTGGATGCGGTCCTCGATGCGTTAGGGGCAGCGCACGCACGCGGAATTCTTCACCGCGATCTCAAGCCGGAGAACATTCTCATCGACCGCTATCGCAGATGGAGGCTCACGGACTTCGGAATCGCGAACATCACAGGCGAAGACGTTACAGGCGGAACGGGCACGCCGGCATTCTCGGCACCCGAGCAGCTGCTTGGCGAGCTTCAAGGGCCGCAGTCCGATTGTTTCTCGGTTGCTGCCATAGTGATCTTCGCGCTCTCGGGGAAATCGCCGTTTGGCAGTGATGACGCGACGGCCATCTTAGGGCGTCAGCTGGGGCGCTTGGCCGATTTGACTCCTTATCCCACAGCCGTTTGTGAGTGGCTGAAGCGAGCGCTCGAGCCTGAGCCTGAGAGCCGTTTTAGTGACGCGTCCGAGATGCAGTCGTCATGGCGGGAGGCTATGAACGTGGTGCGTGGCCGCCGCCGAGTAGGGTGGTTGGGCCGAGTTTTCGCCAGATGAGGGTTTGGCTGGCTTTGAAGGCTCGCATCATGTTGGTGGCTTAGCACTTGCAAGTACGGCCGGAAGTTGTAGTTACGGACCAGGGAACAGCGGCACGTATAGACGTCAAATGTTTACGAAATTTCGACTTAAAGACATTTGTCACTGGCGTTTATGCCAAGTTTCGCTAGTATAGTGCGAATGTGTACGGCAACAACGCTCTGCGACTGCGCAAGTCGTCGCGGGCGTTGTAAGCCTTAAAAGCGTATCGCGTTCCTGTGGTACCGGTAGGACTGTATCCACCTTTCGAGAGGAAAACCATTATGTTGAGAAGGAGTTCGACCCTCTGCGCGATGGCCGCGTTGCTCCTCGGCGGATCGGCGGCGGCTCAGTCGCCCGGTACGTTGTTGGTAGGCGGCTTTGGCCAATATTCACGTTATGATAGCAAATGGAACCTGGACACCGGTTTCGGCAACAGCATCGGCTACGGCGGCCGTTTGGGTGCGTTCATCGCGCCTTCATGGAACCTCGAAGCTGACGGTTCCTACACCCCGGCCAATGCGAGGGCACGCTTTAAATTCGGCGGCGCCGGTGTTGCCGGCGGCGAAGTGAAGGCGAGTGCGCTTACCGCACGCCTCATGTACAGCTTCCCGATGGCGAACATGCCCTCGTTCCATGTCGGTGCGGGCGGAGTGCTCGAGAATTTCCGCGGACCGAATGACAACTCCCCGGGCACGTATCAGTTCGGCGTCAACGGCATGGCCGGCGTCAACATTGGTTTCGGCGGGTTCGCGCTGAGACTCGACGGCTTCGCGAACTACCTGCCCTCTAATGACGGCAAGTTCGATTTCGGCGCACAGGCTGGTCTTCAGTTCACGCCTGACCTTGCGAGCATGATGGGCGGCTCCTCGATGATGGGGATGAACTACGGCCCGATCATTTGGTGGAACAGCGACCTCGCGGGCCCGCTTCCGGGCACGGTCGAGGTCGGTGCGTTCGGTCAGTACAGCCGTTTCGATGACAACGCAGGCCGTCCGAACGCGATCCCGAAGGACGGGATCGGCTACGGCGGTCGTGTCGGTGTGTTCCTTTCCGATCCGAAGTGGGAGTTGGAAGGCGACGGCTACTATTCGCCGCAGGACAATGACGCTCCGCGGACTCCGGTTGCACTAACGTTCAACCGTCCGGCTGACGTGAACGCTCACGCGTTCGCGATGCGCCTGCTCTACAACATCCCGCTTGGATTGGGTAATAGCAGCCAGTTCATTATCGGCGCCGGTGGAACCCGCACCAGCTACAAGTTCGAGAACGGCACGGTGAAGCCGAACCCGTCGTACACGTATAACTACGGCGCGACCGGCGACATCGGTGTCCGCTTCGGTCTTGCCAATCGCGTCGCCCTCCGTTTGGACGGTGTCGTCGATTACATGCCGAACCACAAGCCAAGCGCGAACCTGAATCTTCATGGCCGCGCGGGTCTGAGCCTCCTTCTTGGTGGCGCACAGGCGCAGGCGATGTGCACCTACGCTGGTCTTGAGACGATTCCTGCCTCGAGCCCGAACTGCGTAGCACCGCCGCCGCCACCGCCGCCGCCGGCACCTGTCGCTGTTGCACCGGCGATGTGCATGTACAACGGCAACATCATGGCGACGGATCCGGCTTGCACGGCTCCGGTCTCGGTTGATTCGACCGCGATCACCGCTCCGATCTACTTCGACTACGACAAGTCGAACATCAGACCTGACGCTCAGGCAACACTCGAGCGGAAGCTGCCGTGGCTCAACGCGAATCCTGGAATGCGTATCCGCATCGAAGGCAACGCCGACGAGCGTGGCTCTGATGAGTACAACCTGGCCCTCGGCCAGCGCCGTGCAGCTTCGGCGAAGCACTGGTTGGTTGACCACGGAATTGCAGCAGACCGGTTCGACCTCGTCAGCTATGGCGAAGAGCGTCCGGTGTGCACGGAGCACAACGAGACCTGCTGGCAGCAGAATCGCCGCGATGATTTCCGTATCGTGACGGTCGGCAGTGACATGATCATGGTCCCGAAGATGTAAAGCAGGGATTTCGGACGGCCTCGAAAGGGGCCGGCTGAAAGCAGAAAAAGGCGGGGCGTCCGAAAGGGCGCCCCGCTTTGTTTTTGTCCTAGCAAAAGTTGGGTTCGCTGAGCGCTATGACGATGGCATATGCGCGACGATCGGCTGCGACTCTCTCAGCCTAAGGAGAGTTCAATGCTCGCAGCAGTACAATCGGCGGCGCTATTGGGCGTCGAGGCATACGCGGTCACAGTGGAGGTCGATGCGTCCGCAGGGCTGCCGCAGTGGACGATTGTAGGCTTGCCTTCGGGCGGCCTGAAGGAAAGCCGCGAGCGAGTCGGCTCGGCGCTCGCAAATTCGGGTTTCGCGATTCCGCCACGACGGATTACCGTGAACCTCGCCCCGGCCGACAGAAGGAAAGACGGAACGGCGTTCGATCTTCCAATTGCGATTGGAATTCTCATCGCTACAGGCCAGCTCGAGCCTGCTTCCGTGCGCGAGGTCGTCTTCGTCGGCGAGCTTGGTCTTGACGGGTCGCTCCGCGCAGTCAAAGGCGCGCTTCCGGTTGCGCGGTACGCATTGTCGGTACGCGCGCGGAATCTCGTGCTGCCAAGTGCGAATGTAGATGAAGCGCGGCGGGTCTCCGGGATTGCATTGTCGAGCCCGCCATCGCTTGCGTCACTCGTGGCGCAGCTAAAATCCAGATCGCTCGCGCCGGTCACAATGGCGAGCGCGCGGCCGCCCACCCGGCGCGACCAAGCGGACGATTTTGTCGATGTAGCGGGACAAGAGGGGGCGAAGCGAGCACTGGAGGTAGCGGCTGCCGGGGGTCACAACGTGCTGCTCGTCGGCCCTCCTGGCGCAGGGAAGACGATGCTGGCGCGGAGGCTGCCGACTATCCTGCCGGCACTATCCGAAGAAGAAGCGCTCGAAGTCATCGCCATTCATTCAGTGGCCGGAGTACTGGACGAATCGAGTTTGGAAAGTCCAATGCGCCCATTCCGCGCGCCGCATCACACGATCTCCGCAGCGGGTTTGATTGGCGGGGGAAGCTCGCCCCGCCCGGGCGAAGTAAGTCTCGCACACAATGGCGTGCTCTTTCTCGACGAAATGCTCGAGTTTTCGCGGAGCGTTTTGGAAGGATTGAGACAGCCAATGGAAGACGGAAGGGTCGTCATCGCCCGGGCGGCACAATCGGTGACCTACCCTTCGCTCTTTACACTCGTGGGCGCGTCGAATCCGTGCCCCTGCGGACACGCGGGGAACGGAGCCTCAGTCTGCAACTGCGCGCCGAACGACATTCTTCGCTATGCCTCGAGAATATCAGGACCGCTCGCGGATCGCATCGATATGCATGTGCGCGTCTCTGCCGTGCCGCTTTCCGACCTGGCGGCGCGCCCGCGTGGGCGATCTTCGGACGAGATACGCTCGCGGGTCGAAGCAGCGCGTGCGAGACAGCGGAAGCGCTACGCAAAGACGACCGTCTTCAAATGCAACGCTCACGCAACCGGACGCGCATTGAATTCAGACGCGAACTGGATGAGCGACGCCCGCACGCTGCTGCACAACGCAGCCGAATCTCTGCACCTTTCCGCCAGAGGGTACCATCGGGTTATGAAGGTCGCCCGGACGATCGCGGATCTCGAGAGTGAGGATCAAATCAGATCGGGGCACGTCGCGGAAGCCCTTCGGTATCGCCCGGTCGCGGCGCGAGCGGTGGGATCAGGTTTGCCTGTCACTCGTGTGCAGGGTATTCTCCCTGATACCTCACGACTCGCAACGACGGAATCGAAATGTTCGGTTGTCTCCGCAGATTGGGATGTCTCCTCATCATCATCGCCGGGCTCGGTGGATGGTATTTCTACACACATCTAAAGGGCAGCGACCGCAGTGTGCCCGGCGGAAGCCCGGCGAGATCGAGCGCCACTTGGGAGCCGCTCAATCCCGCTGCAGCCCAGCGGGGCAAGCTGGCGGTTGAGTCATTGTCGCAGCGCGCGGGCCCCGTGTTCGCGAACATAACTCCCGCCGAAGCGGCTTCGTACATCTTCCTTGCCGCAACCAGCCAGTTTCCGGCATCGGCGAAGAACATCCAGGCGAGCGCCATCAACGACCGGCTCCGCGTCCGCTCGGAAATCTCGATCAAGGATTTTGGCGGCGCCTCGGTCCTGGGTCCGCTCGGATCGCTTATCGGCGACCGTGATACCGTGCAGCTCGGCGGCACGATCCACGTTCTTCGTCCAGGCGTCGGCGAATTCACGGTTCAAGAGATGAAATTCGGCCAGGCGGGAATTCCGAACATTCTCATTCCGCGGCTAGTCGCCCGGCTTCGGAAAGGAAACGCTGAGGGCCTGTCAGACCGCGGGCTGCCGATGAAGATGCCTGACTACATCTCGGACGTTCGAATCGAGAATGGAAAAATCACGCTCTACAAGAGTGTGAAGTGAGCAGAAAGATTCTCGTTGTCGACGACGAGGAGGGAATCCGCGGAGCGCTGAGCCAACTCCTGGAATACGAAGGGTACGACGTGCGCACGGCGTCGAGCGGACCTGACGGCATCGCCGAATACATACGCTGGCGACCGCATCTCGTTTTTCTCGACGTGAAAATGGCGGGAATGGACGGGCTTGAGGCGCTAAAAAAGATTCGCGACCTCGACCCTACGGCGACGGTCGTGATCATCAGCGGGCACGCTACCATTAGAACGGCGGTGGAAGCGACGCAGCTCGGCGCATACGACATTCTCGAGAAGCCCCTCGACACCGATCGTATCCTGGTGCTCCTGCGAAATGCCGTTTCGCAGGTTGATCTCCAGAGGGAAAACGCGCGATTGCGCGAGGCAGTTGAGCCCTATCAGATCGTCGGCCGCTCCGCGCCGATCCGCGCCCTCCAGGAAAAAATCGACAAGGTCGCATCCACCCCCGCGCGCGTGCTTGTTACAGGGGAGAATGGAACCGGGAAAGAGCTCGTCGCCCGCGCCCTCCACCGCGGATCGCCTAGAGCATCGAAGCCGTTCGTTGAGGTCAACTGCGCGGCGATTCCCGGAGAGCTCATCGAAAGCGAGCTTTTCGGACATGTGAAAGGATCGTTCACCGGGGCGATATCCGACCGCGCGGGAAAGTTCGAGCAGGCGAACCGCGGAACGCTCTTCCTTGACGAGATTGGCGACATGAGTCTCGCCGCGCAGGCGAAGGTGCTGCGCGTTCTCGAGGACAACGTGCTGACGAGAATCGGGGGCTCGAAACCGGTCTCCGTCGATGTGCGTGTAATCGCGGCGACGAACAAAAATCTCGAAACCGAGATTGGCGCCGGCCGGTTTCGGGAGGATCTGTTTTACCGGCTGAACGTCGTCCCTGTCCACGTTCCATCGCTGCGCGAGCGCCGGGAGGACATTCCGCTGTTGGCCGAATATTTCGTGAACCTCCTGACCTTACGCGAGGGAATCATTCCGCGTACCATGGCTCGCGACGCGATACAACGTCTCTCCGCGCTTGAGTGGCCGGGCAATGTGCGCGAGCTGAGAAACACGGTCGAGCGGCTGCTCATCCTCAGCTCGGGGAGCGAGATAACCGCGGGAGACGTTGATCGCTTGAGCGGCCAGCGCACGCTGGACGACACCGGCCTCGCATCGCTCTCGGGCTGCAAGACGTTCGAGGAATTCAAGGACGCCGCGGAGCGTGCGTTCCTGCTCGCGAAGCTGCGCGAGTTCGAGTGGAACGTCTCGGAAACGGCGCGCGCGGTCGAGATGCCGCGCTCAAACCTCTATAAGAAGATCGAACGGTATTCGCTCACACGCGAAACAACCTGAAAATATATCCATGAAAAAATTTGAGAATTTCATAGCGGGCGAATGGAAAGCGCCGGCATCCGGTGAGTACTTCGAGAACAAGAACCCCGCCGATCGCAAAGACATCATTGGAAAATTTCCGCTCTCCACGAGAGAGGAAGTGAACCTGGCCGTCGGCAGTGCGAAGAGAGGCTTCGAGCTTTGGAAGAAGTGGCCCGCGCCCGCCCGTGGCGATGTTCTCCGCGCCGTCGGCGACATCATGGCGAAGCGAAAGGACGAAATCGCCGATGCCATGACACGGGAGATGGGGAAGCCGCTCACCGAGACGCGGGGCGACGTCCAGGAGGGAATCGATACCGCGTATTACGCGGCGAGCGAGGGCCGGCGTCTTTTCGGCAAGACCGTGCCAAGCGAGCTGCGAAATAAATGGGCGATGAGCTACCGCCGTCCGATCGGAATCGCCGGGCTCATTTGCCCGTTCAATTTTCCGATGGCGATTCCAACCTGGAAAATGTTTCCCGCACTGGTTTGCGGGAACGCCGTGATATTCAAGCCGGCGGAGGACGTGCCCCATACGGGAGCTCTTCTCGTCGAGATTCTGCTCGAGGCCGGGCTTCCGGCAGAAGTGATTCAGCTGCTGCACGGAAACGGCGAGACAGTGGGAGCGGCCATCGTCGAGCACCGTGAGATTCCGCTCATCTCCTTCACCGGCTCGACGGAGACAGGCCGCATTGTCGGAGAAACGTGCGGAAGAATGCACAAGCGACTCTCACTGGAGATGGGCGGCAAGAATGCGCAGATCGTGATGAACGACGCGGATCTCGATTTGGCGCTCGAAGGAGCGCTGTGGGGCGCATTCGGCACCACGGGGCAGCGATGCACTGCGACGAGCAGGCTCGTGCTCGAGTCGGGAATCCACGATCGCTTTCTCTCGATGCTCTCGGACCGCGTCACAGGCCTCAAGCTGGGTGATGGGCGGAAAGAGGGCACTGACATCGGACCGCTCATCAACGAAGCTTCACTTCAGAAGGTGGCGAGCTATATCGACATCGGTCGCGGCGAAAAGGCGGAGCTCGTCTGCGGCGGTACTAGGTCCGCGAAACTCACCGAGGGCAATTTCTTCGAGCCGACGATTTTTGCGAACGTAAAAGCGGGCTCGCGACTCGAGCAGGAGGAAATCTTCGGCCCCGTTCTCTCCGTGATCCGCGTTAACGGCGTCGATGAAGCGTTCGCGGTGAACAACGACGTCAAATACGGACTGTCTTCGTCAGTGTACACGACCAACGTGAATACCGCATTCCGTGCCTTTAGCGAATTGGACAACGGGATCACGTACGTGAACGCACCCACCATCGGCGCTGAGGCGCATCTTCCATTCGGCGGCGTCAAGCAGACCGGGAACGGACACCGCGAAGGCGGTTGGGAAGTGTACGAATTTTATTCGGAGACTAAGGTGGGCTACGCCGACTTCTCCGGCACGTTGCAGCGCGCGCAGATAGATAATTATCCGGGAACGCCGGATTGATCGCGCAGGTATAGACGGTGGTGCCAGATTCCGAGAAACGCCGCTCCGACGCGCTAAGGCGCGCGAACAAACGCCCGAAGGGAACCATCGCCTTTTTCGGGCGGTGGGTACGCATCACCATACTCTCGCTGGCGCTTTTCGTCGTCATCCGCGGATTCGGGCTCGAAGCGTTCAAGATCGCCAGCGGCTCTATGGAGCACACCCTCTTCGAGGGGGACTTCCTCCTCGTCAATAAGCTGGTGTATGGAGCGGGGATCCCGGGACTTCGGGCAAAGATGCCGGCAATGCGCTCTCCCCGGCGCGGAGACGTGATCGTCTTCGTGTATCCTATCGATCCGACCCGGAATTATGTGAAGCGCATCGCGGGCGAGCCCGGAGACACCGTAGAGATGCGCGATGGGCAGCTGTTCCGGAACGGACACAGAGTTGTGGAAGGCTACGTTCAGCACGCTCCAGCGGGCCCCGATGTTGGGGACACCGATTTCCACTGGCAGACCGCGTATCTCGTCGGCCGGTCACCGCTCGCGGAATATCATCCCTCCCGCGATAACTGGGGGCCGCTCGTCATCCCGCGGGGAAATTATTTCGTTCTCGGCGACAATCGGGACAATTCGTCGGACAGCAGATATTGGGGTTTCGTTCCCGACTCTCTTGTGCGCGGGGAGCCGATGATGGTCTATTATAGCTACGCGCCTGACAGCGCGAGCCGGCTCGACTGGCTCACGCACGTTCGCTGGAAAAGGTTCGGAGAGATCGTACATTGATCTGGTATGACATCGGTGCCCACATTGTGAAACCACGCTCCGCCCGCCGCAGGTAAAACAAGACACATGGCCGCTTCGGCGAACCGGAAGGCATCGGTCGATGAGGGATCACTCGACCAGTATCTAAGGGACATCAGCGCGTTCCCGCTCATCACGCGCGAGCAGGAAGTCCTCCTCGCGAAGAGAATCAAGCAACACGATCAGGAAGCGCTGGATACCCTCGTGCGGTCGAACTTGCGCTTCGTCGTCTCGGTTGCGAAAAAATACCAGAACCAGGGCGTTTCGCTTTCCGATCTGATCAACGAAGGCAACCTCGGCCTCATCCGCGCCGCGCACAAATTCGACGAGACGAAGGGAATCAAATTCATCTCGTACGCGGTATGGTGGATCCGCCAGTCGATTCTTCAGGCGCTCGCTGAGCAGTCGCGCATAGTTCGGGTGCCGCTCAACCGTGCCGGAACTTTGCACCGCATCGGGAAGCGGGCGAGCACACTTCTCCAGGAGCTCGGCAGGCAGCCGACGAATACGGAGATCGCCGACGGCCTCGACATCACCGAGGATGAAGTTGCGAAGACGATGATGATCTCGCAGGTGCATCTTTCACTCGATGCGCCGCTCACGCCGGGGGAGGACAACCGGCTGCTGGATTATCTGCCCGACAACATGAATCCGACGCCGGACGAGATCACCTTCGAAAAGGCGCTGTCCGAGGCGATCGAGGAGTCACTTTCGAGCCTGAAAGAACGAGAGTCGAAGATTCTGCGTCTCTATTTCGGGCTCGACGGGGAAGACCCTATGACCCTCGAAGACATCGGCACGCTCCTCCGCATCACGCGTGAGCGCGTGCGCCAGATCAAGGAAAAAGCGCTCCTCAAGCTGCGCCACAACTCCCGCCGCCGTGCGCTGGAGTCGTTCCTCGGGTGACAATCCGCCGGCTTGGCCGGCGTTAGATTTGAGGCATGGCACAACAGAGCTCATTTGACGTCACCACCGGAGTAGACCTCCAGGAAGTCGATAACGCCGTCAATCAGGCGCAGAAGGAGATCGGCCAGCGCTACGATTTCAAGGGATCGGTCGCAACGATCGAATTCAAGCGCGCGGAAGGGGTTCTCGCCTTAACGGCTGAAAACGATTTCAAAATGGAGGCGCTCTTCGACGTCCTTCAGGGCAAACTGATCAAGCGCGGCGTGGCCGTAAAAAATCTCGACATCGGAGAGATCACACCTGCGGGCGGCGATACGGTAAAGCGGAACGTGACGCTCAAGATGCAGCTCGACGGTGAGACGGCGAAGAAAATCTCGGCCGCGATCAAGGACGCGAAGCTGAAAAAGGTTCAGGCTGCCATTCAGGGCGAGCAGGTACGTGTCAGCTCGCCCTCCAAAGACGACCTTCAGGAAGCGATGACGCTTCTCCGCTCGAAGGATTTCGGAGTCGAGCTCAAGTTCGGCAACTATCGATGAAGGTTGGCGTGATCACGCTCGGCTGCGACAAGAACACTGTCGACAGCGAGCGGTACATCGCCGAGCTGACCGATTATCAGGGTGAGCTGACGACGGACCTGGATGAGGCCGACGTCATCATCGTCAATACCTGCGGATTTATCGACGCAGCGAAACGGGAATCGATCGACGCCATCGTCGACGCCTCCTCCCACAAGCAGACGGGCCGGTGCCAAGCGGTCGTAGCGGTTGGCTGCATGGTCGAGCGCCACCGGGCCGAGCTCGCGGCGGAGCTCCCGGAAGTAGATCTCTTCCTGGGGGCTTCCGATGCGAGCCGTCTCATTCCCGAGCTCGTCGAGCGCGGCCTGCTTTCCGCCGACTCCGAGGTTTTGCATCCGGGTGTCCGCGTTTATGCTGGAGATCTCCCGCACGTCCGTTACCTCAAGATCAGCGAGGGCTGCGATCACGGATGCGCATTCTGTGCGATTCCTCTGATGCGTGGCCGGCACCGGTCATTCGCACTGGGTGACGTCATTCGCGAAGCGCAGCTGTTGGAGATGCAGGGTGCGAGAGAGCTAAACCTGGTTGCGCAGGATCTCGCGCACTACGGGCGCGACGTCCGCGACGGGAACGGACTGCCGCAGCTGCTGAAAGTGCTTATTGCCGAGACGGACATTCCGTGGCTACGCATGCTTTATCTGTATTCCGCCGGAATCACCGACGAGCTGCTCGACGTCGTTGCGAACGAGCGTAGGGTGCTCCGGTATCTCGACATGCCGATGCAGCATGCAGCCGACTCGGTTCTCAAAGCGATGCGCCGGCCCGAGCGGAAAGCGTCGATTCGTGAAAAAGTGAGTCGCTATCGCGACGCAGTTCCCGACGTCGCCATCAGGACGACGTGCATCGTCGGCTTTCCCGGTGAGACGGACCGCGATTTCGACGAGCTCGCCGAATTCCTGGAGGAAATGCAGTTCGAGCGCGTGGGTGTTTTTACCTATTCGCCACAGGAAGGAACCCGCGCGGCCGAGCTGAACGACGACGTCTCGGAAACGATCAAGCGCGTGCGACTCGAGCGGTTGACTGAGCTGCAGCGGGGAATCACCGCTGCCCGCTACGAAGAGCGCGTCGGAAAAACCGCGAGGGCTATCGTCGACCGCGTCCATCCCATCGATGGCGTCTCAATCGCGCGGCTTTTCTGGCAGGCTGATGACATCGATGGGATTACCACACTCGACGAGGCGCTGGCGCCAGGCACCATCGCCGAGGTAGCAGTACGAGAGGTGGTCGACGATTATGACTTCTCGGCGTCGCTCATCAAGGTTGAGTCTGCGCCGGGTGCGCCGATTGTCGTACGTGAGCGCGGGCTTCCGCTGCACGCCACATCAGCGGGCAGTTTCGGACGGTGACGCGCGCCGCGGAGATCATGTCCCGCGCGGCCAGCCTGTTTCCGGGGGGCGTCAATTCTCCTGTTCGTGCATTTCGCGGTGTCGGCGGAGAGCCGATAGTCATCAAGAGCGGGAAGGGCGCTCGAATTACAGACGTTAACGGCAGAGAGTACATCGATTTCGTGATGTCGTGGGGAGCGCTGGCGCTCGGACATGCAGCGCCGGAAGTGCTCGATGCACTCGGCAGAGTTATGCAGGACGGTACGACCTTCGGCGCGCCCACCGAGCTCGAAGTCCAGCTTGGCGAATTGATACGGGAGCGGATGCCGCACATCGAGATGATGCGCTTCGTTTCGAGCGGGACGGAGGCGACGATGTCAGCGGTTCGCCTCGCGCGCGCGGCCACCGGGCGCGAGACGATTTTGAAATTCGACGGCTGCTACCACGGGCACGCTGACTCGTTCCTCGTCAAAGCAGGGTCTGGTGTGGAGACGCTGGGCCTTCCCGATTCGCCCGGCGTACCGGCATCGCTCGCCGCCCTCACATTGACAGCGCCGTTCAACGATCTCGATCAGGTGCGCTCTCTCGCGCGCTCAACTCCGCTCGCCGCGATGATAGTCGAGCCGGTGGTAGGCAATTCGGGATTCATACCGCCGGAGCCCGGTTTTCTCGAAGGACTTCGCACGATCGCCGATGAAACCGGTGCACTGCTCATTTTCGACGAAGTGATGACCGGGTTCCGAATCGCACCCGGAGGCGCAAGAGAGCGCTTCGGGGTGACTGCGGATCTCACCACGCTTGGGAAAGTTGTCGGAGGGGGGTTACCCGTCGGGGTCTATGGGGGGCGACGGGACTTGATGGAGCGAATTGCGCCGGCCGGCCCGGTTTATCAAGCCGGCACACTGTCCGGCAACCCGCTGGCAATGGCGGCGGGAATCGCGACGCTCACAGCGCTCACCACGGACACTCACCGAGCTATGGATACCGCTGCCGCGAGGCTCGTAGACGGCTTCAGGGGCTCCGCGTCGCGTGCCGGCGTCCCTCTCACGGCTGACCACGCCGGCTCCATGTGGGGATACTTTTTCACGAGCGGGCCGGTGAGAAACCTAGACGATGCGAGGAAATCCGACGTCGCCTTCTTCAAGAGATTCTTCCACGCCGCTCTCGACAGAGGACTCAATCTTGCGCCTTCCGCTTTCGAGGCTGGTTTCGTTTCTTCGGCGCACGGCTCAGCCGAGATCGGATCCGCACTCTCCATTATTTCCGAATCGTTGGAGGCTGCCAGTGGAAAGAATTAGCTCGATGCTTGTGGCTGTGGTTGCCCTTGCCTGCGCTTCAATGGTGCCGGCGCCGGATGTCGCCTCGTCGTCGTCGTCGGCGGCGACGAACGATCAAATCGTCCGTATCGCACTCGCGATAGGCGTTCCCACGGGCAAATCCGGCGCGACCGGGGCGTGGCGCTCCTACGAAGCAGGTGATAGGAAACCGTTCGCTGCGGGAAGCAGCGCGGAGACGTGGTCGGTGGAGCGCGCTGGAAGCGGAGTGCGCGTGAATCGCGGAGCGAGCCCCACCACACACAACGGTCCCATTGTTATTCGCAGCGCTGAAGACGGCTCTTTCGTGACTTGGAATGGAAAGCGGTACCGCGGCGAGCTGTTGATCAGCGCTAACGATAGCGGGCTGCTCGTCGTCAATCGCGTCGCTTTGGAATCGTATCTGCGCGGTGTCGTTCCGCTTGAAATTGGTAATCGCAAACCCGAGGAGCATGCGGCGGTTGAAGCGCAGGCAGTTGCGGCACGCAGTTATAGTTATTTGCACTTCATTCCGACGCGCGCGTATGACATGATGTCGACGGTGCAGGATCAAGTGTACGGCGGAGTGGATGCAGAGAAGCCCGTATCCGATGCGGCGGTAGTAGCGACCGACGGCATGGTCGTGATGTACGCTGGCAAGGTGATCAACACTCCTTATTCCTCGACTTGCGGCGGCAGTACGGCTGCCGTGCATGAAGTGTGGTACAAGGAGCCGGACCAGCCGTATCTGCGGCCGGTGAGCGACAGAATTCCCGGAACCGACAGCTTCTATTGCGACCCGTCGCCAAGGTTTCGCTGGACGAGCAGCTTCACGAACGAATCTCTGCGCAGCGTACTCGAGAAATACTTGTCGTCGTATACGAACGCGCCCAAAGGATCCCTCGGCAGAGTGACCGGAGTTTACGAGGAGGGGAGAACTGAATCGGACCGGGTTCGGGCGCTGCGCATTCAGACGGACCGCGGCAATTACGTTCTTCGCGGGAACGATATCCGCTTCGTGCTCCGTTCCGTGAACGGCGAGATTCTCAACAGCACACATTTCACCGCGGAAGCTTCGGTGAGCGGCGGGGAAGTGTCAGGGCTCACCCTCCGCGGCGTTGGATACGGCCACGGAATCGGGATGTGCCAATGGGGCGCGATCGGAAGAGCGCGGGCTGGGCAGGACTACCGGACAATCCTGAATGCGTATTATCCCGGAACTACAATCGGGAGAGTGCGGTGATCGGCGGCGCGCGGCGGTCATGAGTGACGACGTGCGCATCGGGCTGGTTGGGGCGGGCGCGATCGCGCAGCTGGCGCATCTCCCCGTGCTTTCGAAGATCAAAGGGGCGCAGCTCGTCGCCATTGCGGACAACGATGAGGTGAAGGCGCGTGCGCTCGCCGAGCGAATGGGAATTCCGGATGTCTTTACGGATCTCGAGGAAATGCTCGAGCTCCATGAGGTGGACGCGGTAGTACTCGCGACACCGAACCATCTTCACGAGCCGCATGTGCTGCGCGCGCTTAAATCCAAAGTAGACGTCCTTTGCGAGCGCCCCCTTTCGCTGACCTCACGCGGTGTCGAGCGCATTCTAGCTGCGGCGAAACAGTCGGGGCGCAAAGTAGTTGTCGGTAACAACCATCGTTTTCGCAGCGACGTGCAGCAGCTGTACAGGTTTCTCCAAGGTGGTGAGCTCGGCCGGCTTGTCGGTGTGCGCTCTGGGCAATATCAAATTGGGAGCGCCGCGTCGGGATGGCGTCGCAGACCGGCTGAAGCCGGCGGGGGCGCGTTCTTCGAGCATGGCTATCCGTTGTTGGACCTCGCGCTGTGGCTCACCGATTTTCCGGAGCCCCGGCGTGTGTCGGCGCACATGGATCGCACGCGCGGCAGTGGAAGCGTGGAGGACGCGATGCTGGTGCATCTCGAGTGCGCCGGTGGAATCAGCTTTAGCTTCGACGTGTCGTGGTCGTACGTTGGACAGGAGGAGCGGTGGTGGTTCGAGGTGTTGTCCACGCGCGGCAGCGCGCGACTCGCGCCACTGCGTGTCGTCAAAGATCTCAATGGGCGGCCGACAGATGTGTCGCCGAGGGGAGCGGCGGCACGGGAGAGTGCTTTTCTACAGTCGTACCGGGCCGAGCTCACACACTTCGTGGCGCTGGTAAATGAGACGACGCCGTATGAGGCACCGGAGGATCAGCTTACCGTAATGAGAACGATTGAGGCGATCTACAAATCGGCTGAAGACGAGCGCGAAATCCGCTTGTAGTGCGCGAGGCGGTACACCGCCCACGCCGTCGCCAGGTTAAGTGGCAGAGCGAGCGCGATTATCTCCCCGTTACTCTGGCTCCACCCCGGGACGCCCTGAAGAACGAACCCAATTAAGGAAAGCATCGCAATCAACGTCGCAAGCCGCGTTACCCCGCGGCTCATCTTTCCCCACCCGATCGCGAACGGCACCACCGCGAAGAGTCCGAGCGAGAGCGGATTAAACTGGAGAAGATTTTCATTCTTTCCCATAAACACGTGCGAGGTCAGCAGCCAGGCGGCGAGCACGACGAGGCCGAAGAAGCCTGACACGAACGTCCACAGAGTGGTGAGAATGCCGGCGGCGATGGTGCCAGTGCGAGATCCGGTCTCCCCAAGCCGGACGAGGTAGATAAGCAGTCCGCCGAGCGCCAGTCCCGCGGCAATGAAGAAAGGGAGGTAGTCGGGAGGAGCGCTGCGCTCGGGAGCGCGTTCTGCCTCGAACAGCCAACGCTCGGAACGCACGATTGGCATCCGCGCGCCACCTGGCCCGGAGACTGTGACACGTCGCAGCGCGGCAGCCATCGGGACTGGAAGGAACATGTCTTCCCACACGCTGAGCGGCTTGTCTGCGCGGTGACCGAGTGCAAGCATGGTCCCGGTGTACAGTGGCGGATCGTCCGCAGTGAGTCGCGCTGTTTCCGTGCGGTAAGTCTGCTTGGTGGGAATGGCGTCAGTCGCCGACCGGATCTGTCCGCTGAGAGCGCGATCGAGTGCATCGCGCACGCGCGTGGAGCAGTTATCGCGAAAATAATCGTACCGGTAATACTTGTTTTGCGGGAGCGAATCCCAGGCTAGATAATCTTTGAGGGCAATCCGCTGGTGGGGAGTGAGCGCAAGCTCCTGGGCGAGGACGCTGCGGTTTGCCGCGCGATATTCCGGCATCATCGCGGCGAGCTCGAAGCCCTGCATCCAGTAGTGCGTGTCGCCGCTGAGGAAGCGGCGGACGAACTGCGGCTGGTTGAAGCTGAACATTCCCCAGTTGTAGGTGATGTTCTCGTTGGTACGCGCGTCGTGAATCCAGATCGCGTTGTGGCCGAACTTTTCCCAAACGATGTCGCCCGCGCCAAAGGTGACGAGGTAAACCGTTAGGTTATTGCCGTCCGAGGGCGTAGAATCCGCCTGGAAAGTAGATGGTTGGGCGTCGGCGCCCCGCGGCAACACCGGGGAGAGCGCGAATCCGGCTGCTATCGAGATCGATAAGACGCGGAGAAATGCTGTCTTCACTGCGGCTAAATCTAGCGCCGCGGGTTACACCCATAAAAAAGGCCCACCGTTTGGTGGGCCTTGGAGGCGCCTCGCGCAGACCCGTGGTTTTTGCCGTTTTGACAATAGATGCTGTCGATCCGCCCGGGGTTCGCGGCCAAAATTGCAGTGACGGCGCTTGGCTTGCGTAGTAGATATCCGGGGGGCAGCTTCCCGCACCCTTTGAATATTCGAGATACCAAATGCAACGCCGAATCCACTCCCTCCCAGGCCTTCTGCTTGCGCTTGCCCTGCCGGCCATCCGCGCAGCCGCACAGCCGCGTCCCGGACTCTCCAGCGATGAGCGCCGCATCGCTGCTTATGTGGCTTCGCACAAGCAGGAAGCGCTCTCACTACTTGAGCGCATCGTGAATATCAACAGCGGCACTCTCAATCCCGCCGGTGTGCGCGCTGTCGGCGACGTGTTGCGACCGGAATTCGACAAGATCGGATTGAAGACTCGTTGGATCGAAATGCCCGATTCGCTTCATCGCGCGGGTCATCTTTTCGCCGAGCAGCACGGGACGAAAGGAAAGAAGCTGATCCTCATCGGGCACCTCGACACCGTCTTTGAAAAAGACAGTCCCTTCCAACGTTACACGGTTATCGACTCAGTAACCGTTGCCGGTCCCGGCGTGAACGACATGAAGGGCGGCGATGTGGTGATGCTTTACGCGCTCAAGGCGCTGTACAGCATCGGCGCCCTCAAGGATCGCACTGTCATCGTTGCCATGACCGGTGACGAGGAAGCGCCGGGGCAGCCGCTTTCCATGGCTCGAAAGGATCTGATCGATGCCGGGAAGCGCAGCGACATCGCTCTCGAGTTCGAATCGGCGGTGCGTGACGATACCTCAGACTACGCGACGATCTCGCGGCGCAGCTCGAGCAAATGGGAGCTTAAAGTCACGGGCATCACCGCACATTCCTCAAACATGTTCAACGCGGAGACCGGGGCGGGCGCGGTTTTCGAAGCTGCGCGGATAGTAAACGAGTTCTACAAGCAGCTCCAGGGCGAGCGGTATCTTACGTTCAACCCGGCTCTCTTCCTCGGCGCTGCGAACATCTCGTTCGATGCCTCGACGTACAGCGGACGGGCGAGCGGCAAGGATAACATCATCGCTCCGGCCGCCCTCGTGCTCGGTGACATTCGCACCATCTCCGACGAGCAGCTCCGTTCGACGCGGGAGAAGATGCGCGCGATCGTCGCGCAGCATCTGCCCAGGACATCCGCGGAAATCAAGTTCACCGACGGCTATCCGTCGATGGCGCCGACCGCCGGTAACAGGACGCTCGTCACCCTGATCAACGGAATCAATCGCGACCTAGGGCTCAAGCAGATGCCGATCCTCGACCCCATTCGGCGCGGGGCGGGAGACATTTCTTTCGTTGCGCAGTATGTCGATGGAATGGCTGGCCTGGGTCCGCAGGGAAACGGCGGGCATACGGTAAAGGAAGACTTGGATCTAGCGAGCTGGAACCTTCAGGTCGAGCGCGCCGCCCTCATGATTTACCGTTTGACTAGATAATTTGACTAGATAATAGCAGACGATCCGAGAGACCGTCGCGCGGCGTCCGCCGCTTCAGATCGCAGTGGGCCGTCGTCCGACGGTTTCCGCTCCAGGTCGAGCGTTTCCGGCAGGCGCCGGCGTACGACTTCACGGAGCCCCCCGCACCCGGCGTTCTCGATTACGAGCGGTTCGACGTCGCCATCCGCGGGGAGAAGTGGCGCGATTACGCCAAGGATGCGCTCAAGGAGCTCGGCCTCAAGCCCCGCTAACTGGTTTGGGGGGGTCGGCTTAGCTATATTTCAAGGCTAGCACCGAACACTGAGAGCCGACTAATGAAGCCCGATATCCATCCAGTTTACGCCACCGCAACCGTTAAATGCGCGTGCGGCAGCACATATCAGACCCGTTCCACGCAGGCCGAGATTCACACCGATATCTGCGCCGAGTGTCATCCGTTTTTCACCGGCAAGCAGAAGCTAGTTGATACCGCAGGCCGCGTCGAGCGCTTCCGTCAGAAGTACAACAAGCCGGGCGCTCCGGCCCCAACCGAAAGCTGAGCCTCCGGGATCGACTCGCGGATGCGCTTGCGCGCGCCGCTGAAGTAGAGCAGCAGCTCTCCGATCCGAAGGTTGTAAGAGATCAGCAACGGATGGCCGCCCTAGGGCGGGAGCTTAGACATCTCACGCCGCTCGTCGAAATGTCGCGCCAGCTCGATAAATACGAAGACGATCTCGCGCAGACGCGCGAGCTCGCCGACGATCCCGAGATGGGGGAGGAAGCGCGCGCCGAGCAGGCCACGCTCGAGGCGGCGATCGCCGGGCTCGAGGTGAAGATCAAGCCCGCGCTCATTCCGCACGATCCGTTGGATGACAGGCCCGCCATCGTGGAAATCAGAGGCGGGACCGGCGGAGACGAAGCCGCAATCTTTGCCGCCGACCTCTACCGCATGTACACCCGTTACGCCGAGTCGCGGGGGTGGCGTGTCGAAGTAATCTCCGAATCCGCAGGGACGCTGGGCGGTGTGAAGGAAGCGATTTTCAAAGTCAAAGGCGAAGGGGTTTTCGGATTGATGCGCTGGGAGTCCGGCGTGCACCGCGTGCAGCGAGTGCCGGTCACCGAGAATCAGGGTCGCATCCATACCTCTGCTGCGACCGTCGCCGTGCTTCCAGAAGCAGAAGAGATCGACATGAAGATCGA
>JACDDT010000091.1 GCA_013816855.1 Gemmatimonadaceae bacterium | reverse complement strand
TGCCGATGGAGAACTCCACGGAGGATCTCAACCGGCTACGCGCGGCCGGTGTTCAGATCGAAGCCGAGGAGGCACGGCCTTCCGTTGCCGCGATTGTGTTCAGCTTTCTTCCGTACCTGCTGATGATAGGCGTCGCGTTCATGATCTTCCGCTCGCTGCAGGCAGGCGGGGCGAAGGCATTCAGCTTTGGCAAGTCGAAGGCGAAGCTTCTTACCGGCGACACTCCGAAGGTGACGTTCGACGACGTCGCGGGCGCGGACGAAGCAAAGCAGGATCTGCAGGAGATCATCGAGTTCCTCAAGGATCCCGCAAAGTTCACGAAGCTTGGCGGACGTCTTCCCAAAGGCGCGCTTCTCGTCGGGCCGCCGGGAACGGGAAAGACGCTTCTCGCCCGCGCAGTTGCTGGTGAAGCCGGCCGGCCGTTCTTCTCCATGTCGGGATCGGATTTTGTGGAGATGTTCGTAGGCGTTGGTGCAAGCCGCGTTCGCGACTTGTTCGAGCAGGGGAAAGCCCACGCTCCGTGCATCATCTTCATCGACGAGATCGACGCTGTGGGCCGCCATCGTGGCGCCGGACTAGGCGGCGGTCACGATGAGCGCGAGCAGACTCTCAACCAGCTGCTCGTTGAGATGGACGGCTTCGAGTCGAACGATGGAGTAATTCTCATTGCGGCGACGAACCGCCCGGACGTTCTCGATCCGGCGCTGCTCCGCCCGGGACGTTTCGACAGACAGATCGTCGTGGACGCTCCGGACCTGCGCGGCCGCGAAGGAATTCTCCGCGTGCACGTTCGCAACAAGCCGATGGCGGATGACGTCGACATCACCACTCTCGCCCGCGGCACACCGGGAATGGCTGGCGCAGATCTCGCCAACCTCGTCAACGAAGGCGCGTTGCTCGCCGCCCGCCGCAACCACGACAAGGTCTATATGGCCGACCTCGAGGATGCTAAGGACCGCGTAATGATGGGCGCCGAGCGAAAGTCAATGGTGATGAAGGACGAGGAGCGCAAGCTCACCGCGTACCACGAAGCGGGTCACGCCATCTGCGCCGTGAAAGTGAAGGGTAACGATCCGCTGCACAAAGTCACGATCGTGCCGCGCGGCCGCACGCTCGGTGTGGCGTGGACGCTGCCCGAAGATGATCGCGTGTCCGTCACCCGCGAGCAGCTCGAGGCGAATCTGGTCAAGGCATACGGTGGACGTGTCGCCGAAGAAATCGTTTTTGGACGCGGCCGGGTGACGACGGGCGCATCGAGCGACATCCAGCAGGCGACGGGTCTCGCGCGCCGCTACGTGTCGCAGTGGGGATTGTCGGACGAGATCGGCCCCATTCTCGTTGGAGACAACGAGCAAGAGCTCTTCCTCGGCCGCGAGCTTCAGCGTCACCGTGAAGTTTCGGAGCGCACCGCGCAGCTGGTGGACTCCGAAGTGTCGCGCGTAATCAAGGAAGCGTACGCGCGCGCGACGGTTGTTCTCACCGAGAATCTCGACCTGCTGCATCGGACGGCAGCCGCTCTGCTCGATCGCGAAACGCTCACCGGCGACGATGTCGCAAGACTCTCGCGCGGTGAACAGCTTCCCCCGCGGCCCGCGGCTCCGCCCACGACTCCGCCGGCGATTCCCGCTCCGGTCGCGCAGCCGAAGCCCGCGAAGCCGCCGCTCTTCGGAGGTCCGGAGGTAGCGCCGGCGTGACGCGAGCCGGGACGGCAGAGCGTCCCCGGATTTTTGGAATTTTGAACGTTACCCCCGACAGCTTCAGCGACGGGGGTAACTTTTTTTCTGTCCGTGACGCGGTCGCGCGCGCGATGCAGCTGTTGGCCGACGGCGCTGATGTGATCGATGTCGGTGGTGAGTCGACGCGACCGGGCGCATCAGCCGTACCGGCGGAAGAGGAGATGCGAAGGGTCATCCCGGTCATCAGCGAGATCGCGAGCTCCGCCCACGCGCGAATATCGATCGATACTGTAAAGGCGGAAGTCGCGCGCGCCGCCCTCGATGCGGGAGCCACGATGATCAATGACGTTTCCGGGATGCGGCTGGATCCCGATATGGCAACGCTCGCCGCCGAGTCGAAATGCGAAGTAATACTGATGCATTCGCGCGGATCGGTCGCTGAAATGGCGACCTATGATTTTGCGACGTACGGGAACGATCCTGTAGGTGAAATCCTCGGCGAGCTGACCACGCGCGTCCACGCTGTCGAGAAGCTAGGAGTGAATCGCTCCTGCATCACGATCGATCCGGGGATCGGATTCTCGAAACGGAGCGAACATTCCGCGCTCGTGCTAAAGGAGATTCACCGCTTCGTGGAAACCGGTTATCCAGTGTGCCTCGGCGTTTCTCGCAAACGTGTCGTCGCAGAAATGGTGGCGAGAGAGTCTGGCACGGCGCGGGATCCGAAATCCGTCTCGAACGACGAGAGGGACCGGAAGACAGTCGAGCTGAATGTCGCCGCATTCAAGTCGGGGGTGACTTCGTTTCGAGTCCACGACGTGAAGGCGAATCGTGCAGCGCTCGATGCTGCCTGGATTGCGGCGAAAGATCAGTGAGTGTCCCGCAGCTGAGCGCTTCCGCGAGGCCGCGTGAGCCTTTCAGCGGAGAGGGAAAAACGTTATATCCGGTGTGGATCTCCACGCAGGTCACAGACAATCCATGAGATGAGACTTAATATGCCGCGTTTTGAGAAATCGTCGTTACGCACAATTGTCGCGCTCGCCTTCGTTCTTCCATCTGTTGCGGTCAGGCTGTCAGCGCAAGCTATTTCTCTTACGCCACACCAGCAGCTCGCCCGAGACGTTTACAAGCAGCTCGTGGAGACGAACACGGCCGACTCCGTCGGATCCGTAACGAAGGCGGCGCAAGGGATGGCGGATCGATTCCTCGCCGCGGGCTTCGCGCCGGCCGATGTAAGTGTCCTCGTACCGGCCGGTAAGCCGGCCAAAGGCAACCTGGTGGTTCGCTATCGTGGCAAGCCGGGGGGCGCCGTAAAACCGATTCTTTTGCTCGCGCATCTCGATGTCGTTGCAGCAAACCGGTCGGAATGGCCGCGCGACCCGTTCACGCTTTACGAAGAGAACGGATTCTTCCTTGGGCGGGGCACCGCCGATGACAAGGCGATGGCGTCAATCTTCGTCGCCAATCTTCTGCGCATGAAGAAGGAAGGTTTCATTCCCGACCGCGACATACTCCTCGCGCTTACTGCAGACGAGGAGGGAGGCGATGCGAATGGGATGAAGTGGCTGGTTGAAGAGCACAGGAATCTCATCGACGTCGCTTATGCTATCAATGAGGGCGGAGGAGGCACCCTCGATAATGGGAAGCCATTCCTCAACACCATTCAGGCCGCCGAGAAAGTTTCGGTGAACTTCACCCTGACCGCCGCGAATCGTGGAGGGCACTCCAGCGTTCCGCGCGCCGACAATGCAATCTATTCGCTCGCCTACGCGCTGACGCGCGTTGCCAGGCACACCTTTCCGGTGGCGCTAAACGATGTCACGCGTGAATTTTTCGCACAAACTGCAAAGGTCGCGGTCGGCGCTGATATGGCCGCCGCTATGCGCGCTCTTGCCGCGAATCCGGCGGATTCTGACGCGGCGGCGCTGATATCGCGGGTCCCCGAATTCAATTCCACGTTGCGGACCACCTGCGTCGCCACGCGGCTGAACGGCGGACACGCATACAACGCATTGCCGCAAACCGCCACCGCCAATATCAATTGCCGTATCGTACCAACCTCGAACGCCGAGGAAACGGTCGCCGCGCTTCAGCGCGCAATCGCAGATACGAGCATCAGGATCTCCCTGACCGTCCCCAGCACGGAGAAGTTCGGCGTGAGGCCGACCGCGGTGGAGCCGGCACTTCTCCGCGTGACTCGCGAGCTCACGAAGAAAATGTTCGGAGACGTTCCGGTGGTGCCTTCGATGTCCACCGGTGCAACGGATGGCCGCTTCCTGCGCGCGGCCGGTATCCCGACCTACGGCGTGAGCGGAATCTTCAGCGCCCTCGGCGAGACGAACGCCCACGGTCGGGAGGAGAAATTGCGCGTGAAGTCCTATTACGACGGCTTGGAGTTTCTCGACAGGCTCGTGCGAAGGTTGACCGGCGGGAGGTAAGTCACTCCACACAGAGCGGAGGGGCGCGAAATAAAAACGACCCGGGCGAGTCGCTCATCCGCTTGTTTTGCGACAATTGCCATCCTGTTATGCGTCTACATCGCAAGCCTCGCTCCGGGTGTGACGCTGTGGGATTCCGGCGAATTTCTCGCCGCGATCAAGACGCTCGGCATTCCGCACCCGGCTGGAACGCCATTCTACATACTCGTCGCGGAATGCTGGTCGTTTCTTTTTGCACCGGTGCTCGGCTTTGCGCGCGCGATTAATCTCTTTTCCGCCGTTGCAACGGCAGGCGCGTGCGCACTCCTCGCGTCACTAGTCTCGCGATGGATGCATTCAGCCGCTGCGGGTATCTGCGCCGGCGTTCTTGCGGGTGTGATGTCTACAGTGTGGATGAGCGCAACCGAGACCGAAGTTTACGCGCTTGCAATGCTGCTCGGTGTTGTCATCCTCTACGCCTCGGATCGCTGCGGAACTTCGGATGATTCCCGATGGGCGCTCCTCGCTGCGTATCTGATCGGGCTCGCGTGCGCGTTGCACCTCTCGGTGCTCGTCGCTCTCCCCGCAGCAGCGGTGCTTCTCTTCTCGGAGCGCGGCGGCTCGTTTCGTATTCCCCGCGGCCGCCGCTTTGGCGATGGGAGGAGCGCCGACCATTCGATGGCTTCGCTCGCGATGTATGCTGTGCCGCTATTTCTGCTCGGAGCGAGCTGCATTTTGTTCATGCTCGTTCGCGCGAGACACGATCCTGCCATCAATCAGGGGAATCCTTCCACGTGGAGCGCGCTCTGGGACGTGGTGACGCGCAAGCAGTACGGCGCGCGCGCGATCTTCCCGCGTTCGGCTCCGTTCTACGTTCAGCTGGGAAATGTGATCCAGTACGCGGACTGGCAGCTTGCGCTCGGCCTTTCCGACGCCCCCGGCCCTTCGTTTTGGCGGACGAGCGTCACGCTGGTGTATGCGATACTTGGCGTTTTCGGGAGCGTGAAGCACCGTGCCGCGGACAGACGGAGCTGGCGGGCAATTCTTGTTCTGCTTCTCTCTGCAACGATCGGCGTGGTGGTGTATCTCAATCTCAAGGCCGGTCCTTCTTTTGGTCATGGGATCGTGAATGAGTGGGATCACGAGGCGCGCGAGCGGGACTATTTCTTCTTCTTCGCGTTCGTTTCGTGGGCTGTCTGGGCAGGCATCGGTGCTCAGCAGCTCGGAAAAAGATTGCCGCGTTGGCTTGCCGGTCTTCCATTCGTGGTCGCCGCGCTCCCGATAGTTCTCAATTGGGGTGCTTCCGACCGCCGGTTGCGCGCCGAAGATTCTGGTGAAAGGGAAGCTGCGCTCGCGATTATTACGCCATTGCCTCGGAATGCGGTGATGTTCGCCGTTGGCGACAATGACACCTATCCTCTATGGTATCTCCAGCAGGTCGAGGGAATTCGCCGTGATGTAACGGTGGTTACGATTCCTCTGTTATCGGCCGCTTGGTATCGTGCCGAGCTGGCGCGTCGATC
>JACDDT010000090.1 GCA_013816855.1 Gemmatimonadaceae bacterium | reverse complement strand
ATGCACGAGTACACCGCAAGCGAATCGCTCCGAAAGCACATGCTCTCGGTCGAAACCGCGATGCGGGCCTACGCCGAAAAGCTCGGAGAAGACATCGAGCGCTGGGGGACCACCGGCCTCGTTCACGACTTCGACTACGAAAGATTCCCAAATAACGCCCATTCGCCGACGGAAGAGCACCCCGCTGAAGGCGTCCGCATCCTCCGCTCGCGTGGTTATCCCGAAGACATCCTCGAAGCGATACTCGGCCACGCCCAATACAGCGGCGTTCCGCGCGTCACTCCAATGGCGAAGACTCTCTTTGCTGTCGACGAGCTCACCGGCCTCATCACCGCGACCGCACTCGTCAAGCCGACGAAGAGCGTCCACGACGTCGAGGCGAAATCGGTCAGAAAGAAGATGAAAGACAAAGCGTTTGCGCGCGGCGTGAGCAGAGAGGATGTAGTGCAGGGCGCGCAGGAGCTCGGAGTGGATCTCGACGAACACATCGCCTTTGTCGTTCAGGCGATGCAGAAAAACGCAGATGCTATCGGACTGGCGGGGACTCCTTCGGCCGGGTGACGATCGTCACCCGGGCTTGCTAGTCCATTGCGAACGCGCGCTTGAACACGACGTCGAAGGAAAAAGTCTTCGGCCGCGTCTTCGCTTCCATGACGTCGGCGATTCGCACCAGGCGCGCCGGAACGCCCATGATTTTCTCCTGAGCTTTGCGCCCCATTTCGTTCAGCCCGGTGAGCGTGTCGATAGACCAGTACTTGATCAGCTCTTCGACGATCTTCAGATACTCGCGCGGCCCGTAGATGTCCGCTCGGCGAACGACGTCAGCGAGCTCTCTGAAATGCGGCATGTTCACGCCCGGCATGTCGATAGCGGGCATGATCCTCGACGCAGCTTCGAGGCCCTGATTGGGATCGCGCTCGAGAACCGCTTTAAAAACGGTGCGGTAGAACGTGTAGTGGCGCGCCTCTTCCTTCGCCACGTTCGAGAGGACTTCGCCAATGAGCGGCTCGTACTCCGAGGCGAATTTCCCCGTGTTCGCATGCGACACCTGCGTCGCCCGCTCCTGCAGCGACGTATATACGAAAACACGGTAAGGATCACCGTCCCATTCCGGCTCGAACCCTGCTTTGATGTACTCGAACTGCATCTTTTCGATGACAACCGGATCGAAAAGTCCGGCATCACGGGTGTAATCGTGCAAAATCGCCCCGTGCCTGTCCTCTTCCGCAGTCCAGAGATTATTCCACGTCGCCCAAATGCTCTTGCTGCCGAGGTAAACGGCGAGCAACCGATGGAAATGTGGTAGCCCCTCTTCCGTCAGCAGATTGAGCGCGAGGGCGACGCGCGCCGGATCGCTGATTCCCCTCGCTCTCGCGCGGAGGTCGGCCAGGTGCTTGTCCGGATCTTCGCCCGGCTTGGCATCGAGAATCTCCGAGGGGAACCAAAGCACCCGCTTTGCCTCGTGGTTGGCCATTAGCTCGTTCACCAATGGCTCCATGTCGGAGAGAACTTCGATTTTCGAAAGTGTTTCGAGTTCGATCGGATCCAATTGAAAAGAGCCTGAAGTTTGGTCGGAATGCGTGTATGACGCCTGAAGCTTCAACGATTCACGAATTATACCGCGGAATCAACGGCCGCGCCTTTCGGCCCCGGAGTTGCATAAACGTATGTCAAAGCAGCACCGATATTTAAGTGACCAATCCTCAATCGTCTTCCTCGCCCCGTAACAGCTCTGCCCGGCCGACCCGCGGCCCCCGCCGCGTCCGGCGCAATCCTCGGGATAGCTGTCGATTGCTTGCCGAAGAGCTCGCCGCCGCCGAGGAGACCATCGAATCGCTCGCGATGAGCGAGCAGGAGGCGTGGGCACTTGCCGACGCAGCACGGACTTCCACGCAGGAGATCATCTCCATGCTCAGCCACGAACTGCGCACGCCGCTGCAGGCGATTTTCGGATACGCCGAGCTTCTCGAGGAAGGGATTCACGGCGAGCTCAATCAAGACCAGCGGACGGACGTGAGCCGAATCCAGCAAAGCCAGTACGAAGTGCTCAAGCTCTTGAATCGAGTTTTGCTGCACGTGCGCGCGGAGCGGCTGGCGATGTCGTGGCCAGACAGAGAGGCGACAGCTTAGCTCGGAGTTACCCGCTCGCCGAAATGTTGGCCCAGCGCGCGAAGGTATTTATCCATCGTCGCTGTCTCACCGAGAACGAAATGTGAGACGAATCGAAAGATCGGATTACTCACCCAGCCGTTCTCTGTAATCTTGACCCGCGTGCCCGCCGCCGCCGGAGTCAGCTCGTAGGTCCAGGCGCCGCCGAACGGCAAATCCTCATTCGCGATTCGGGAAACGAGCCGCTGCGGCGGAAGCTCTTCTTCGGCCACGTAAGTAATCGAGCTGCCGTCGGCGGATTCCTTCCAGCTTCGCTTTCCTTTCACGGGCGGAAGACTCTCCACTTTCTCCACGTCGCCTCTCCACGACGGATACGCCTTCGTGTCGGCGAGCACGGCCCAAACGGAATCAGGCGGAGCCTTGAGCGTTGCGGACATCGAGGCGACGTGCTCTCTCGGCAGCACCAACCCGCTGATGGCAATGATCGCAATCAAAGTCGCGATGCCGCCGAGTATCCCTAGAGCCCATTTCATTGCGACTCTCCGCTGCGCCGGACAGCGCAGTGCTCGAAAGTGGAAACAATCTCATTTATCGTCGACGCGCCGCGGTCGCGTGCGTACCATCCGCGCGCCTGTTTGTACCTCTCGTCCTTCGGCAGCTTCAACCCTTCCTCTACTACCCATTTCTGAAGCTCGGCGGGACGCGGGCCCCACCAGCCGCATTCGCAGAAGTTGTCGTCGAGGAGAATGATGATGGGGATGGAGCGGGATTTCCCCGTAAGGTGGGCATCCATGATGTCTAGGTTCTCGTCGCGCCGGATGATGCGAAGATCGAAACCCGGAACGGCATCAGCGAGCTTGGCGACGTAAGGCAGGATGTTCACCGAATCACCGCACCAATCTTCATTTAGCGCGAGGAGGTGCCATTTGGCCCCAAGCTCGCGAGCCCGGCGCAGGACGTCATCCCCAACCACCGCGCGCTTGTACATCTGCTGCCAGAATAATTTGTTGGTGAATTCCTTCGCCATGAATTGCTCGAAGGTGTCACCGGCCTCGAAGCGCGCGCGGTCAATCACGCCGGCTTCACCATGTCGATATGGTCGATGCCGTCTTCGTCGTATGGATCACCAGCGGCGGCGAACCCGAACGCCTCATAAAACTGCTCGAGACGCCTCTGTGCGGCGATTCTTATCGGCTGCTTCGGCCAAAGCTCGGTGCATTTCCGCATTGCTTCCCGTACGATCGCGCGCCCGACTCCGCTACCGCGCACTTCCGGAGCCGACACTATTCTCCCGATGGACATCTCCGCGTAGCGCGCGCCCGCTTCGAACACCCGCGCATAGCCGAACAGCGTGGTTTTTCCGGAGCCGGTGGCCCAGCCGAGCAAATGCCACGCGGCAGAGTCGCGGCCGTCGGCGTCCTGGTAAACGCAGTCCTGCTCGACGACGAAGACGCGCTGACGGAGAGCCATCGCCTCATAAAGCTCGATCGGCGCTAGCTCGCTGAAGGCTGCCCATTGCCACTCGATTCTGGAGCTTTCGCCCACCCCGCTTGAATGACTCATTCCCTACTGGTATTCTCTCATTTACCTACCCTTTGCACAACTAGCCGATGAGCACGACGAAGCTCCCGCGTTACCTCTGCGCCGCCGCGATCACCACTTTCGCCGTCGCAATTTCAGCCGCCGCCCAGACGCCGGTCAATGCCGACGCCACCATCGGTCTCAAGCGGGATCCGACAATTGTTGCCGCTTTACGCGACATTTCTGCCGACAGCATTCGCGTCACGGACACGTTTCTCGCCGGACTTGGCAGCCGGCACACGCTGGGCGACACGTTGAGCAGCACGCGCGGACCGGGCGCGGCGAGAAGGTATCTCTTTGCCAAGCTCAACAAATACTCGCAGGCGTGCGGAGGATGTCTTCGCGTCGCTTATCAGGCGGAGCTGGTGAAAATCCGCGAGCATCCCGATACGCCCACGGTCAATATGGTGAACGTCGTCGCGTGGCTTCCCGGTCGGGACACCGGGCGCGTGATCGTGATGGGCGGGCATTACGACACGTGTGCATGCAACCGGACCGATGCGAACGGAAAACCGATTCCCTTCTCGCGCTATGACACCGCGACGAATTCACCCGGCGCCGATGACGACGGATCTGGAACTTCTGCTGTAGTCGAGCTGGCGCGCGTCTTCTCGAAGCATTTTCCAAAGGGATTGGACGCAACCGTAATTTTCGCGCTTTACTCCGGCGAGGAGGAGAACCTCTACGGCTCGCGTCAGTTTGCAAAATGGCTCCACGACCGCCAGTATCGCGTTGCCGCTGCGTTTACCGATGACATGGTCGGCAACGTGCAGTCGGGCAATGGTACAATCGACTCGACGACAGTGCGCGTTTACGGAGCGGATCCCGAAAACGGGCAAAGCCGCGATCTGGCGAGGTACGCGTGGGCGATGGGCAAGCTCTACACGCCCAGGTTCACAGTGCTTCCCGTTTTCCGCCTCGATCGCGTGAGCCGTGGCGGTGATCACTCGCCCTTCGTAGCACTTGGTGATCCTGGCCTCCGCTTCTCGGAGAAGCTGGAGAACTACACGCGGCAGCACCTGCCCGCGGACGTGCTTCAGTGGGTGAACTTCGGTTACGTCGCCAACGTTGCACGGTTGAATGCGGCCGTCGTCGCTTCAATCGCCGCAGCGCCTCCGCCACCACAGAACTTTTTCGGCCGACGACAGAGCGCGACCGGCGGAAATGATTGGGAGCTCACCTGGACTGCCGCGCCTGGTGCGGTTGGCTACGAAGTGCTTTACAAATCGACATTCGCGCCGACTTGGGAGAAGGTCATTCCCGCTGGTAACGTCAGGAAGTTCACTCTGCCCTTCCAGCTAGATGATGGGATGGCGGGGCTTCGCAGCATCGGAGCGAACGGAAGCAGATCTATAGCTGTCGCAGTCCCTCCGGTGTGCCCACCCAATCTTCCGCTCAGCGCGACCACTCCCGTGCGGACGGACTCGGCTTCGCCTGGGGCGACGGCCGCCATCGACGTGCTCGCGCCTTCGACGCTCCGAACCGCGTGCGTTCGCGCCCCTGGACAATAGGCGGCGGATATCATGCTCAAGCGCACCGTATTTGCCTTCGCGTTCGCTGTCGGATGCGCACCCGCCGGCATTGGCCCGAGAGGAATTGTACCGATGAATCTGGATCCCGCCGTCGTCGCCGCGATGAACAAAGCTGGGCTGGATCCGGCTCTCGCGCCGACACTCGATTCGATCATCTCTGCTGCGATTCAGGACGGCGCCGCTTCCGGCGTCGCGCTCGCGGTGGGGAGAAATGGTCACCGTGCGTACATGCGCGGTTATGGAAGGCTCGATTGGGATTCGTCATCCAGTCCGGCGAACGACAGCTCGATCTGGGACATGGCGTCGCTAACCAAGGTCGTCGCGACGACCACCGCGCTGATGCTCCTCGAAGAGAGCGGGCAGCTCGATATCGACCTTAGCGTCGCGTCTTACCTTCCCGAGCTCAACGCTCCGGATAAAGCAGCCATCACGGTGAGGCAACTCCTCACCCACCGCGGCGGGTTCGAGGCATTCGCCGCCCTCTACAAAAATTTCCGCGGGCGCGAGCAGTATCTCGACCAGATCAATGCCCGCCCGTTAACGTCCACTCCCGGTACGAAGACGGTTTACAGCGATTGGGATTTCATCCTTCTCGGGCTCGTTGTCGAGCGAATCACCGGCTCCACTCTCGATGCCTTCACCGACGCGCGCGTGTACAAGCCGATCGGGATGAGCGACACGCGGTTCTTGCCGGCCGTCGAGATGAAGGGCCGAATCGCTTTCACGGAGGTGGACA
>JACDDT010000020.1:4735-36922 GCA_013816855.1 Gemmatimonadaceae bacterium | reverse complement strand
ACTTCGATTTTCTCGTACGGAATGCCAAAGAGGAAATGCGCTTCGATGACTTCGAGCGCCTTGTTCGCGAGCGTCGCGCTGTCGACGCTGACTTTCTTCCCCATCTTCCAGGTCGGGTGGCGAAGGGTATCGGTCACCGAAGCGGAAGCCAGTTTATCGGAATCCCATTCGCGAAACGGTCCCCCTGACGCGGTAAGAATGATGCGGCGCACCTCGGAGTTCGGGCGCGCGGCGATGCACTGGAGTATCGCGCTGTGCTCGCTATCAACTGGAATCAGATCGGCCTTGCCCCGCTCTCTCGCCTGCTGCACTAGCTCTCCGGCGATGACGAGAGTCTCCTTGTTCGCGAGCGCGACCCGCTTTCCCGCGTCGAGCGCAGCGAGAGTCGCGTCGAGCCCCGCAGCCCCGACGATCGCATTGATGACGATATCCGCGTCAGCGTACGTGGCAGCGTCAACGAGACATTTCTCACCGGTGCACCACCGCTCCTGCCCGTTCTTTCCGCTGCCCGCGGAAGCTTCAACTAGCCCGACATAGCGCGGATTAAACCGGCCCACCTGCTCGGCGAGGAGTGCGGAGTTGCTGTGCGCGGTAAGAGCGGTAACAGAGAACTGGTCGCGATGCCGGTCGAGGACACGGAGCGCGCTGGTTCCGATGGAGCCCGTCGACCCAAGAAGCGCGACGCCCTTCACGCGGGCGGCAGGCGCGCGAATCATCGCGGAATCGGCAGCATCAGCTTTCCGAGCACGAGAAACGCGATCGGAAGCACGAAGAGCAGACTATCGAAGCGGTCGAGAATGCCGCCGTGACCGGGAATCAGCGTCGAGCTGTCCTTCACTCCCGCTTCACGCTTCAGCAGCGACTCCGCCAGGTCGCCCGTTTGGCCCGCAACACTGACGATTATGGCGAAAAGAATCGCGCCCTGAATGGTGAGGCCGAGCTGCGCGTACGGGATGAGCGCGAACCTCACGTAAAGCAGACACACAATGACTGTAAGAATGAGTCCCCCCAACGCGCCGGCCACAGTTTTTCCGGGGCTCACCGACGGCATCAGCTTTTTCGATCCGAACATTCTGCCGAAGGCGTACGCGCCGACATCAGTTGCCCACGTCAACAGCACCGGAAGAACCGCGACGAGCGTGCCCGCGAGCGCGCCCACGGCGTACTGGTGGTACCGCAGCGCGTATACATACGTGATGAGGCTCGCGTAAACCACACCGAAGACAGTGATCGATACGGATGCGAGGGGTCGGCCCGTCGCCCCGCGGAACCAGAGCGTGCTCGCAAAGAGCAGCAGCACGAGGGCGAGAACCGCGGTAAGGGAAAGATTGTAAACACCAAGCCTGGAAGCGTGAACAGCGATGGGAATGAACGCCGCGAGGGCGATTCCCGCCGGCTCGAACGCGCGCGTACCCGTCTCCTTGGAGAACCGGAAAAGCTCCCAAGCCCCGAGCGCGGAAAGGATCGCCAGCATCGTGGCGAGCGCCCAATCGCCGAAATAAATGATCGCCACCCCGGCCGGCGCGGCGATCACTGCGAAGATGATTCGCCGTGTCAGCTCTGACACGCGATCACACTTCCATGATTTCGGCTTCTTTCCCCTTCAGGAGCTCGTCGATCTTCCCGATGAACTCGTCATGCACTTTTTGAAGATCCTTCTCGGCGTGCTTGACGTCGTCCTCGGAAACCTTGTCCAGCTTCTTGAGCTTGTCGCGGCACTCGGTGCGCGCGTGGCGAATTCCGATGCGCGCCTCTTCGGCCAGCTTGTGCACCACTTTGACGAGATCCTTGCGCCGCTCTTCGTTGAGCGCAGGAAGCGGAACGCGAATCACTCCGTTCTGCGTCATCGGATTGAGACCGAGATCCGAATCCCGGAGCGCCTTCTCGATCGCCTGCACTAAACCCTTGTCCCACGGCGTGACGGTGAGGAGACGGGGCTCAGGGGCGGAAACGCTTCCAACCTGATTGATCGGCATCGACTGTCCGTACGCGTCGACGCGCACGGTGTCGAGAAGACTCGTCGTCGCCTTGCCCGTACGAATGGAAGCGAGCTCGCGCTTCGAGCTCTCCAGTGACTTCTCCATCGCCGTGCGGCAATCCTTCACGATCTGCGGAATTGCAATCATTTGACGAGAGTTCCCACTTTTTCACCCTGGAGAGCGCGAGCGACTTCCCCGTGGCGATGAATGTTGAGCACGATGATCGGAACCTTGTTTTCCTTGCACAGAGTGATCGCGGTCTGGTCCATCACGCCCAGCTCCTGCGCGATGACATCTTTGTAGCTGATTTCCTCGAACCGCGTTGCGTTCGGGTCGAGCTTGGGGTCGGCGGAATAAACACCGTCCACGCTCGTCGCCTTAACGATGATGTCGGCTTGAATCTGAATGGCGCGTAGCGCTGCCGCAGTATCGGTGGAGAAGTACGGATTACCCGTGCCGGCGGCGAAGATCACCACGCGCTTCTTGTCGAAGTGGCGGATCGCTCTCCGTCTGATGAACGGCTCCGCGATCTCTTTCATTCCGATGGCGGTCATCACACGCGTATCGAGACCGATCTTCTCGAGAACGTCCTGTACCGCTAGCGCATTGATGACCGTGCCGAGCATTCCCATGTAGTCGGCGGCGACACGGTCCATTCCCATCTTCGAGAGCTGCGCACCGCGAACCATGTTGCCTCCGCCGATGACCAGCCCGACCGAGGCGCCCATCTCGACGATGTCCTTCACTTCACCGGCCAGACGCTGAATTACGTCGAAGTCGAAGCCCGACCGCTTCTCCCCGGCGAGAGCCTCGCCGGAGAGTTTCAGCAGTACGCGGGGATATTTCAGGCTGGCCAAGTTGGCCTCTTACTCCTCGCCCATCTGGTAGCGAACGAATCGGCGCACCTGAATGTTTTCACCCAGCTTCGCCGAAGCTTCCTTGATCAGATCGCCGACGGTTTTCTTCGGCTCCCGGACCCACTCCTGATGCAGGAGCGCGACGTCCTTGTAGAACGACTCGACCTTTCCGGCGACGATCTTCTCGATGAGGTTCTCCGGCTTGCCGCTTTCGCGAACCTGCTGCTCGAAGATCTTCCGCTCGCGGTCGACTTTCTCCTGCGGAACAGAATCCTTGTCCACTCCGACAGGCGCCGCCGCTGCAATGTGCTCGGCGATGTGCTTCACCAACTGCTTAAAGTCATCGGTGCGGGCGACGAAGTCCGTCTCGCAGTTCACCTCGACCATCACGCCGACTTTGCCGTTGTGGTGGATGTAGCTGGAGATGAGACCTTCGCTCGTCTGCTTGCCGACGCGCTTCTCCGCCTTGGCGATTCCCTTGGCGCGAAGATGATCGGCGGCCTTCTCCATCTCGCCGTTGTTCTCCTCGAGCGCCTTCTTGCATTCCATCATCCCCGCGCCGGTGCGGCGGCGGAGCTCGTTTACGTCTTTAGCTGAGATTGCTGTCTTCGTCATTTCCCTTATTCCTACCGGTGTTGCCGGCTTGCTGTGTATTCGTGAAAACGCCGCCGGGTGAATCTCCGGCGGCGTAAGAAAATTTAACCTTCCTGCTCGGGCTCGGCGGCAGGCTCTGCTTCGCCTTCCACCTCTCCTTCGCCGCCGACCTTGAGCCGGGCAGCGATAGCCTCCGGTTTAGCTCGGCGTCTTCGCGGACGGCGCTTCCGCTTACGTTCGGCGTCGCCTTCCGGTTCTGCGCCCCTGTCGGAGCTGTACGTGTAGCTCTCCGTCTCTTCCACTTCCTCGCGAACCGGAGCTTCGCGGCGCGCTTCGATGATCGCGTCGGCGATGGACTTCGTCATCAGCTCGACGGAGCGGATGGCGTCGTCGTTACCGGCGATCGGAACAGTGATGAGATCGGGATCCGCATTCGTATCGACGAGTGCGATGAGAGGAATCTTGAGCTTGTTGGCTTCAGCGACGGCGATGCGCTCCTTCTTGGAATCCACGACGAACATCAGGCCCGGCAAACGGGTGAGGTTCTTGATGCCCGAAAGGTTCTTGGAGAGCTTGTCGCGCTGACGCGACATCATGAGCTGCTCTTTCTTGGTGTAGTTCTCGAAATCACCGCCGGCTTCACTGCCCGCCTCGAGATCCTTGAGCTTACGAACCTGCTTCTTCACCGTCTGGAAGTTGGTGAGGAGACCGCCAAGCCACCGCTCCGTGACGTACATCGCGCCGCAGCGCTCCGCTTCGTCCTTCACGATGTTGACGAGCTGCCGCTTGGTGCAGACGAAGAGAACGTTGTCGCCGCGGAGAATTACTTCCCTCGCCAGCTTCTGCGCCAGCTCGAGCTGGCGAAGCGTCTTCTGCAGATCGATGATGTGGATCCCGTTGCGCTCGGCGAAAATGAAACGCCGCATTTTCGGGTTCCAACGACGCGTCTGGTGTCCGAAGTGGACACCGGCTTCGAGAAGCTGATCCAGATTGGGTTGAGCCATTAAGTGATGATCTCTTGGTTTAGCGCTTGGAGAACTGGAACTTCTTGCGTGCCTTCGGACGGCCCGGCTTCTTGCGCTCGACAGCGCGTGCGTCGCGCGTGAGCAGTTGGAGACCGCGCAGCTTCGGGCGGTATGCTTCGTCGATCTTTACGAGAGCGCGCGCTACTGCGAGGCGCAGCGCACCGGCCTGACCCGTGAGTCCGCCGCCTTGCAACCGGGCAGTGACGTCATAGCGGCCGAGCGTGTCGGTCGCGGTGAACGGCTGCTGGATGGAGGAGACGTACGAGGGGCGGGGGAAATAATCTCCGAGCGTGCGGCCGTTGACGATCCACTTGCCGGAGCCGGGCTTCAGATAGAGACGGCAAACCGCTTCTTTGCGGCGTCCGATGGTGTGCGTCGTATCAGCCATTACTTCGATTCGTCCTTCTTGAGGTTTAGCACTTTCGGCTGCTGTGCTGCGTGCGTGTGCTTTGCGTCCGCGAAAACGCGGAGCTTGCCGCGGAGCTTCTGCCTGCCGAGGGCGGTCTTCGGAAGCATTCCGTAGACGGCCTTCTCGATGACGCGCTCGGGGTGCTTGGCGAGCATCGTCGCGTAAGGCGTGAAACGCTCGTGGCCCATGTAGCCGGTGTGGCGGAAATAGTTCTTCTGCTCCGCCTTCTTGCCGGTGACCTTCACCTTGCTCGCATTGATGACGATGACGTTGTCACCGGTATCCATGTGCGGCGTGAACATCGGCTTGTGCTTGCCACGGATGATGCGCGCGACTTCGGTGGCCAGTCGTCCGAGCACCAGTCCATCGGCGTCGACGATGTACCACTCGTGCTTGATGTCGGTTGGAGTCGCGGAGTAAGTCTTCATTGATGAGCGTAGACGAAAAAAAGAAAATGAAACCGCATCTCGCCCGAGGGCCGGAATGCGGGTGGTTTGGTGCGAAGTAAGTGGTTTTACGACAGCCTTTTAAGGTATTCGGACGGGGCTTTAGTGTCAACCGGGAGCGGGCCCTGAGAACTGCAACTCAAGACTACCGGCCGGGGGCCGTCGGCCGAGCCGGCTGGGGGCTTCGGGCCTCCCTTCAAACCGTCGATTTTGGAGGAGAATTCCTCTGGAAACGGTCACCTATAGGGGCGTTGGCATGCGCGACTTTGGTTTTGTCATCTGCGCGTACCAATGCGACTTACGCTCGATGGAAATCAAGTTCTTCTGACTGAAGCGCGGATGACCAGGCGATCGCTCGGCAAAGGCCCGCAGCCCCGAGCCGGCTAAGTCCAAAGCCCCCGGCCGGTAGTCTTGAGTTTGTAGTTCCACCTACTCACTCAAGCTCCACCAGCAGCGAGCCCTTCTCCACCGCCGCGCCCGGCACCGCGTGAATCGCCTTCACCCTCCCCGCCCCCGTGGTGCGGAGCTCGTTCTCCATCTTCATCGCTTCCATCACGACCACTCCCTGGCCCGCCTCGACCTCGTCGCCGACTTGCACGTTCACACTGACGATGAGTCCCGGCATCGGCGCCTTCACCGGCGCCGGTCCAGTGGGACCCTCGGCCGCCGCGCTCATCTCGCGAATCGCGCGGGTACGCTCGTCCAGCGCTTCCACATCGAAGCGGTGGCCGTTCACCCAAATCGTGTAACTCCCACGGCCTTCCCGTTTCTGCACCACGGCGCGGTAGATCTCGTTCCCGATTTTCACGACGCGGACCGGCGATCCTTCCGGATCAGCGAGCTCCACGTTCAGCATCTCACCTTCGTATCGCACTCCGTCAGCGTCGACCGATATCTCGCGCGACTCGCCGTTGATGCCGACGACGTACTTCACGCGGCGGGCACCAATTCGCAAACGGTCTCGACGTGCGCCGTTTGCGGAAACATGTCGAACGGCTGAAGTGACGCGATGCGGTACGATGGGAGGCGGGTGAGATCGCGTGCGAGCGTTGCCGGATTGCAGCTCACGTACATCACCGCTTTCGTTGTCGCAACGTTCGCCTCCAACGCTTCGGCGACCGCTGCGTCGATTCCCGCACGCGGAGGGTTGATCACGACTACGTCCGCGGGAAGCGATTCGCCAATCAGCTCTTCCACTCTCCCGCGCAGTGCGCGCGACGGAGCTGGCAATCTCTGCGAAGCCCATTCCGATGCTTCGGCGTCCAGCTCTATCGCGGTGACGCGCGCGCCTGCACGCGACAGCTCGACCGAAGTGTCGCCGAGTCCGGCGTAAGCGTCTACGACAGAGTCGGGCGAGTACGACCGGATTCTTTCGAGGAGGTGTCGCTGCATCTCGGCGGCAACTTCCGGATTCACCTGACCGAATGACGCGGAAGGAGTTTTTTCGTCGCGGCGATCTTCCACGAGTCGGCGGTCACCCTGCTCCGGCTCCCACCATAGAGCGCGGACAGATGGAACGGCGTCGAGAAAATCTTCGCTCGAAGGCCACTGCAGTCCGCCGTAAAGGACGAACGTCGCGCCCGCGCTCGTGATGCGCACACTTCCGCGCAGCTCCTTCGCGGTGGGAAAGAAACGTGACGCCGACATGACTTCGCGCCACGCTGCCACGACGTCGCTCTCCGTGATCGGACAATCGTTCAGGACGAATATCTGTCCCGGATGATCGTAGCGATGAAGTCCCGCTATCCAGGCGCTGCCCTCTCTCCGAATCGCCATCGTCAGCTTGGTGCGATAGCGCCATTCCTTCGCGCTCGGCTCCACATCGGGCAACGAGGATGAGTCGCGCTTGCCAATACGCTGGATGGCATCCGCAATGATCTGCTTTTTCGCCGCGAGCTGGGCGTGATACGTGATGTGCTGGATCTGACAGCCGCCGCACCTGTCGCGCTTATAGTGATCGCACGGCGGATCGGTACGGTCGGCGGAGGGCGATACTATAGTAGTGAGCGACCCGCGCGCGAAGCGTCCCTTCCCGGAGATGCGCGCGGTAACGACATCGCCCGGCGCACTGCGCGGCACGAAGACGACCAGACCGTCGCTCCGCCCGACTCCGTCGCCGCCGGCGGCGATTGAATCGATTGGAACGCTGACGATGTTTGGCACTACCGCAGCCCTTCGAGCAGTCCGGCCTGACGCCACGAGCTGGCGGACGGCGCGCTTCCACCAGCAATCGTCTCCGACTGCTTTCTCGGCGAAGTGCGGCTCTGATCCGCGAGCATTACAGCCGCGATCGCCGCCGCGCGAAGGCTCGCTTCGTCGGGCTTTTTGGCGAGAATTTCAGGAAGCTTTCTCTCGAGCCACTGAATCTCGATGTCGCCTTTGCGGAAATCCTCGTCGTCCATCATACGCACGTGGAAGTCCCGCGAGGTTTCGACGCCAAGTATCACGAGGTCCGTAAGTGCCCGGCGCATACGGACGATTGCGTGATCGCGCGTCGGCGCCCAGACGATCAGCTTCGCAAGCATCGGGTCATAGAACAGTCCGACTTCACTGCCCGTCTCGATTCCCCCGTCCCACCGAACTCCGGGGCCGCTGGGTAGATGCAAATACTCTATGCGGCCTGTCGACGGAAGAAATCCGTTCGACGCGTCTTCGCTTGTGATGCGGCACTCGATCGCCCACCCGCGCGGAACGATGTCTTCCTGTTTGAAGGGAAGCTTTTCACCGGAGGCGATGCGAAGCTGCCACTGCACGAGATCGATTCCCGTCACGAGCTCGGTGACGGGATGCTCGACCTGGAGGCGGGTGTTCATCTCGAGGAAATAGAAATTTCCCGATGCGTCGAGAAGAAATTCGCAGGTTCCCGCATTCACATAACCGGCTGCCCGCGCTGCACGCACCGCGGTCTCGCCCATCCGCTTCCGCAGCGCTGGATCCACCGCGACGCTCGGCGCCTCTTCGATCATCTTCTGGTGACGCCGCTGCACCGAGCACTCGCGCTCTCCGAGGTAGAGAACGGTCCCGTGAGAGTCCGCGAGAATCTGAATTTCGACGTGACGCGGCTTCTCGATGAATTTCTCGACGTACACTGCGTCATCGCCGAAGGCGCTCTTCGCCTCGCGCCGCGCCGCGTCGAGAGACGAGGCGAGATCGCGTTCCTTCGTCACGACGCGCATCCCCTTTCCGCCGCCTCCGGCCGCGGCTTTGAGCAGAATCGGGAATCCGAACTTCTTCGCGATTTTAGATGCTTCAGCGGCGTCGGTGAGCGCTTCCGTGGTCCCCGGGACGACGGGCACGTCGTTCTTCACCGCCAGCGTGCGCGCGGCTGTCTTGCTGCCCATTGCGGCGATTGCTTCCGCGGGCGGACCGATCCACACGAGTCCAGCGTCCCGCACTGCGCGCGCAAACCACTCGCGCTCGGAGAGGAAACCATACCCGGGATGGATTGCCTGCGCACCGGTGCTCTTCGCAGCCTCGATGATTTTCTCGCCGACGAGATAACTCTGACTGGACGGCGGCGGACCGATGCAGATTGCTTCATCGGCCTCGCGCACGTGCGGCGCGCGCGCGTCGGCTTCGGAGTAAACGGCAACGGCTTTGACACCGAGCTCGTGACAGGCACGGATGACGCGCAGGGCGATTTCGCCGCGATTTGCGACGAGGACTTTATCGAACACGTTGCTCTTTGAAGTGCGGAGGAGTCATCTCTCGGAAAGCTAGCCGCGCAGGAACGGCCGGCAACGTTGTCCGACAATTCTCCGGAGCCCCGCCGATGAAAACCATACTCACCGTAGTTCTCGCGCTGTCGCTTGCTGCATCGCAAAGCGCCGGCGCCCAGCGCGCTGAGCGAGTGGGCTTCGCTCCACGCCTTGCACCGCACGCGCTCCTGACGACTGCGGCGGCTCTCCCCGGGAATTCGGGAATGCCAAGGTGGGTGCGCTGGGGATTGGTCGGCGCAGTCGGCGGGGCGGTGCTTTTCGTAATCGCGGACAGCAACCACTCTGTCGGCAGCAGGCTGCTTTCCGGCGCTGCCACCGGCTTCGTCGTGGTGGGTGGAGGTGTCCTGCTTTACGACGCCGTCTGCTCGGGGTCCGGCCCCGGCGCTTTCTGCGGCCGATGAGCAGGCTTGCCTGACTCCGCGCGCGGCGACCGTGCTAATTGGCACGTGGATCAGCTAGTGAACGAAAGCGTGCAACGAGGGTATCAACAATGTTCGCCACGCCTTCTTTACAGGAGCAGTAAATGATTGGATCCATCGCTCGCGGTCTCACCATCGCCGCCGCCGCAGTGGGCGGAACGTTTGCAGTTTCGAAGACGACCACTCACACGAGCGATCTCAGCGCCGTGCTGCCCCGCGCCGAGGTGGACGCAAAGCTCTCCCCGACGAAGGGGAAAGAGACCGCGGTGTTCGCCGGTGGATGCTTCTGGGGAATCGACGCCGTGTTCAAGCATGTAAAGGGCGTGATGGAAGTGACTTCGGGATACGCCGGCGGGACTCCGGTGAACCCGAGCTACGAGGAAGTGTCGACAGGTACGACCGGCCATGCGGAAGCGGTGCGAGTCGTCTACGATCCGTCGCAGGTGACATACGCGCAGCTGCTTCAGGTTTTCTTCGCGTCGCACGACCCGACGGAGCTCAATCGTCAGGGCCCCGATGTCGGAAGCCAGTATCGTTCCGCCGTTTTCTACGTGAACGATCAGCAGAAGCAGCTCGCCGCGGCGTACATCAAGCAGCTGACGAACGCGAAGACATTCAGGAAGCCGATTGTGACCGAGGTGTCGAAGCTGAGCAACTACTCATTGGCCGAGGCGTACCATCAGAATTACCTCGCGCTGCATCCGTACCAGCCGTACATCGTGATCAACGATGCGCCGAAACTGACGCACCTCAAGCGGATTTTGCCGGCGCTGTACAGTGAGGCTGCGGCGAAATAAGGGAAACGATGAAATAAGAACTACCGGCCGGGGGCTATGGGCGGCCCGGCCGGGGGCTTGGTGCCCGCTTGAACGTTGGGATCGATGTTCGGGGATTGTGCCGCTGAGGACAGACGTCGGATTAGTGCGAATAGCATCTTGCGCACGCGAATCGTTTCGCCGGCAAGAGCATTGAATTCATTCGATCCGATGGCGCCTAGATCGCGCGCAACTATCAGGTGATGCTCTAGCTCGGACGCAGAATTGAGCGCGTAGCCCAAGAACCGCCCGAACTGCTTGTCCGTCGCTTGGCGGCGTCCTTCCGCAATGTTCGCCGAGATTGACATCGCAGCGCGGAACGTTTGGCTGCGGAGGGAGAATAATTCCGAGCGACGCATTCTGCTCGTCGCGCGGTGAACACCTAACGAAAGCGCGTGTGCTTTCTGCCAGACGAAGAGCTTCTTGAAATCCTGCATCCAGTAAAGCTCAACGGCGCGCCGGTCCACCGTGCATCGAATCCTTCCGCGTTTCGCCCGAAGCCCCCAGCCGCTCCGCCCACGGCCCCCGGCCGGTAGTTCTTAGGTGGTAGTTGAAGTCACAGTGGAATATTTCCGTGCTTCTTCGCCGGGTTCCTGTCCCTCTTATTCTGCAGCGTCTCAAGCGCGTCGATCAGCATCGGCCGGGTATCGCGCGGATCGATGATGTCGTCGAGGTAGCCGCGCGCCGCGGCGATATACGGGTGAGCAAATTTCTCGCGATACTCTTCGATCTTCGCATCCGTCGCTTTTTGCGGATCCTCGCTTTCCGCGATCTCTTTCTTGAACAGAATCTCCACCGCCCCTTTCGGCCCCATCACCGCGATCTCGGCCGTCGGCCAGGCAACGTTGAAGTCGCCTCGAATGTGCTTCGAGCTCATGACGTCGTAGGCGCCGCCGTACGCCTTGCGGGTGATGACGGTCAGCTTCGGCACCGTCGCCTCGCAGTAAGCGTAGAGAAGCTTCGCGCCGTGCTTGATGATGCCGCCGTGCTCCTGCGCTACGCCGGGTAGAAATCCGGGGACGTCTTCAAACGTCACAATCGGAATGTTGAACGCATCGCAAAACCTGATGAAGCGCGCCGCCTTCGTAGATGCGTTGATGTCGAGAACGCCCGCCAGCACCGCGGGCTGATTGGCTACAATGCCCACGCTGAATCCGCCGATGTGCGCGAATCCGCAGATGATATTCTGCGCGTAGTCGCGATGGACTTCGTAATACTCGCCATCGTCGACGATGCGCTTGATCACCTCGTGCATGTCGTACGGCTTGTTCGCGTTGTCCGGCACTATGTCGAGCAGTGCTTCGTCCCGGCGGTCGCGCGGGTCCGTCGCGCTGCCGCGCGGCGGCGTGTCGAGATTGTTCGACGGGATAAAGCGGAAGAGATCGCGAATCTCCTGAATGCACTGCGGTTCGGAATCGCAGGCGAAGTGCGCTACGCCGGACGTCGCCGCGTGCGTGTCCGCTCCGCCGAGAGCTTCCATCGTCACGTCTTCGTGAGTGACTGTCTTCACGACGTTGGGACCGGTGACGAACATGTAGGACGATCCGCGCACCATGTACGTGAAGTCGGTGATCGCCGGCGAGTAAACCGCCCCGCCGGCGCACGGCCCGAGGATCGCCGAGATCTGCGGAACTACTCCGGATGCAAGCGTGTTGCGGAGAAAAATCTCGGCGTAGCCTCCCAGTGAGACCACGCCTTCCTGAATGCGCGCGCCACCGGAGTCATTGAGGCCGACGACCGGTGCGCCGTTGCGAACGGCCAGGTCCATCACCTTGCAAATCTTTTCCGCGAAGGTTTCCGAGAGGGATCCCCCGAAGACGGTGAAGTCCTGTGAGAAGACGTAAACCAGCCGCCCGTCGACGCGTCCATGCCCGGTGACGACGCCGTCGCCGTAAATCTTCTGCTCGTCGAGTCCGAAATCGGTGGACCTGTGGACGACGAATCGGTCGAGCTCGACGAACGTGCCCTCATCGAGAAGCAGGTCGAGCCGCTCGCGCGCGGAAAGCTTTCCCTTCGCATGTTGCGCTTTCACGCGCGCCTCTCCTCCTCCCTGCTCCGCTTCTGCGCGGCGCCGGGAGAGAAGATCGAGCTTGTCTCTCATCGTCACGCAACTGCCTCCGCTAGACTCGGCGCCCGCGCGACCTGATGAGGCGCAAAATGAAGAGCAAAATCACGGCGCCGATGAAGGCGACAAAAATCGTCCCGGCGATGCCGCCCAACGGTACGGAGACTCCCAATTGGCGGAAGACCCATCCACCGATGAATGCGCCCACGATTCCGATAATGATGTCGCCGAGTAAGCCAAATCCGGTTCCGCCCATTACGAGCGAGGCGAGAAGGCCGGCTACGAGGCCAACTACGATCCAGGTGACGAGGTCCATTGCAGCTCCTGAGAAGATTGTCTTTTCCGGCTATCTCGCGGCCGGCGATTGCGTGAGCCAATATACGATTCTTCGCGAACGCAGGACGACCCATCAGCCCGATAAGAGGCTCCCAATGGTAATTGAGAGAATGGTTGAGCCCCTCGAGCCGGGCGATGCGCTTGGCCGGTGGATTCGCGCCGGGCTGCTCACCGGGATCAGCGACGGGCTGTTCGCAACGGTGCTCAGCATATTTTTTTACAACTCGACGGCGATGCGGCTGTGGCAGGGCGTCGCGTCAGTGCCGCTCGGGAAGGAAGCGCTCAACGGTGGAGTCCGCACCGAGATCCTCGGCATGCTCCTCCACTTTGGAGTCGCATTCACGTGGTCGGCGGTTTTCGTGTTCTTGTTCACGCGGTCGCGCTCTTTGCGCCGGACTGCCGCGTCGCCGTATGGCGTGTTTAAGATCGCCGCTCTGTACGGACCCTTCATTTGGCTCTTCATGTCGCTGATCGTGATACCGCTGCTGGCGCACCGCCCGCCAAATATCACAACACGGTGGTGGGTTCAGCTCATCGGACATTTCCCTTTCGTCGGTTTACCAATGGTCGCGTCGATCGTGCGACCGGCGGCGGTAACTCCTGAGCCGGCCGCGGTCGGCACGAGTCCACCCGCTTAGACTCCCTAGGAGCAGCAAATGCCGACCTACGTCATCGCTGAAATCACCATCCACGATCCAGTGACCTACGAGCGCTACAAGGAGCTTGCCCCAGCTTCGATCTTCAAGTACGGTGGGCGGTACGCGGCGCGAGGCGGCTCGGTCGAGGCGCTCGAGGGAAAATTCAAACGCGAGCGTCTCGTCGTTCTCGAGTTCCCGTCGGCGGATGCTGCGCGACGCTGGTGGAATTCTCCTGAGTACGCCGAGGCGAAACACATTCGCCAGTCGTGCTCGGACGCGCGCATCGTTGTTACCGAAGGACCCTCATTGGAGGCTCCGAAGTAAGCAACGCATCAGAGTCGCAATTATCTCGATCGGGAGATTTCCGGCGGCCGAACCGCGAACTTAGATCACTGTTGGACGCAGTAGGAAAATGAGGCACTTGGACGATGCCCGCTCGTCCCCTACATTCGCCGGCGTTGCCGAAGTTTCACTCACGTTTAGGGGCTCACGACAATGATGATGCCGCAAGTGAATTATCTCGCAGTACTCGCCGCCGGGTTGGTCATCTTCATGCTCGGTGGACTCTGGTACTCGCCCGTCTTGTTCTCGAAAAAGTGGGTCGCGCTTCAGGGTAAAACGATGGATCAGATGAAAGCGGACGCGGCCGGCTCGAATATGCCTCTCATGTACCTCGGCGCTTTCCTCTCCGGGCTGCTCACCGCCTATGTGCTCGCGGCGTTCATGTCGCACATGGGTCGCCAGTCGGCGCTGATCGGCGCGCACGTCGGCGCCCTCGCCTGGCTCGGATTCGCCGCGCCGACGAGCTATGCGACGGCGCTGTTCTCAATGAAGCCGAAGCAGCTCTGGCTGATCGATTCGCTCTACAACTTGGTGGCGTTCGTGCTCGCGGGCGCGATCATCGGAGCGTGGGTCTAGCGAACCGTCGGCATAGCCCTCGGCCACTCATTGTCACTCGGGTCTCGATCCGGAAATCGCTTCCCCGGGTCGAGCGTGATCTTCGAAATTTTTCGTCCACCGAAATCCAGCACCGCGTCAAAAGTCCGCTTCCCCGAAAACCATACATCGACGGGATAAGTAACGAGCGCCGCCGAATCGCCGAGCATGCGAACGTTCGCCGGAAGTTTCTGCGCCACACGCTTGCCGCTCAGATCCACCTTGAGAACAACTGGCGACGGCATCTCACCATCCTGGCGCACTGTCACGATCGTCCGGTTCCCGCGCGTTACGACGTTTTGGATCGACCCGTCGACCGATTCTGTCGTGAACAGCCAGTAGTACCAGAGCCAGCCGAGGTCGCGGTGCAGCGCGTTGCTCATGAAGAACGCGTAATCCCACGGCGATGGATGCTTGAAACTCCAAGTCTTCGCGTATTCGCTCATCGCGCCGAGCATCACCGAGTCGCCGACGATGCCGCCGAGCATGGAGAGCATCATCCCCGCTTTGGAGTACGCCTGAAAGGAGTACTTCGGTCCGCCGTAATTCGCATTCCACATTAGCGGCGCTTCGCGCTCATCGCCGCTGAACTTTCCGTACGACTGCCCGAGGCTGTCGAGGCTCGCTTTCTTATGATCGCGATCGGCTCGCGACAACGCGTTCATGAAATTGTTGAAGCCCTCGTCCATGAACGGGTACCAGGTCTCGTTCACGCCCACTGTCATCGGCCACCATTGATGACCGGCTTCATGATCGGCCGCACCAGAGCTCGACATAATGAACATCGGATATTCCATTCCGTTTTCCGGACCGTCCACTGCGGTGAGCTGCGGGAAAGCATATGGCATCCATAGCTTGGAATAGAATTCGAGCGCGTGCGTAGCGAGACTGACTCCAGTCGCATAGCGCTGCGCGTTTCCCGGTAGATAGAAAAAGTGTACCGGCACGGGAGGTCGTCCCGGTATCACGGCAAGATCGGCGTCCCAAACGAAATTGCTCGACGCGCCCCACGCAAAATCGGCGACGCTATCCGCGACGAAATGCCAGACGAGGCGGTCGCCGAACGCAGTTGATTTACCCGGCCCGCGTTCTGTAGCGGACACGATGTTCATCGATGAATCAGGGCGGAGATGAGCGAGTTTTTCTCTCGCCGACGGCGTAAGAACGTCTGCGGGATTCTGGAGCACACCCGTCGCGCCGACCAACCAGCCACCGGGCACGTCGATAGTGACGTCGAAGCTCCCGAAGTTGTTGTAGAACTCCGAGCCATTTAAGTATGGTTCGGTGTCCCAGCCGCGGAGATCGTCGTAGACGGCGAGCCGGGGATACCACTGGGCGACCTGATAGAGACTGTCCCCCCAGCGGCCGAGCCTGTCCCCGCGCGCGCCGGATGGATAAAGCGGAACGCGAAAGTTCCACTCGGCTTCCATCGTACCTGTGCCTTTCGCGGGAATGGGCGTGGCAAGATTGAATTTTGCCGAAGTGCCCTTGATGACGTCGGCGATTGAGGGGGTGCGGCGCGTGCTCCCGGGGATTGGAGCGGTGACACTGCTCGCGAGATCGATCGTCTCCCCATTGAGAACGAGCTTGGTAAGCTCGAGCCCGGCGGTGACCTCCTGCACGGCACTGGCGCGGACGATAGTTCCGCGAAACAGATTCTGATCCAGGCGCAGCACGACGGAGCTCAGCACGGAGTCGCTGTTGTTGCGGATGATGACGCGCTCTCGCCCGCTCACGGTCGAACGAGGGACGTCGAGCCTGGTCGAGATTGTATAGTCGGTCCGCATCTGCCAGTACTTCGAGCCGGGTCGCCCGGAAGAGTCGCGCGTACCGGCTTTCATCGCGTAGCGAATCGCGTTCGTGATGGGAATTGTGCGGCGAATTGCCCGACCGGGAGTTGGCGCCGCGGTCTGTGCCGAGATCGGGGACGCCAGCGCTGCCGCAGCGGCAAAGGGCAGAATGCGGAGAAAATTCTTCATCTTTGTCTTACGCAAAGGTGGTGGGTGCCGCTGAACATTAGCCGGGTTGAAGAAGGGTTGCAGAGCACCGCGCTTGACCTATCCCTGCAACTTGCCCGAACTTTGCCGTCAATGGGCCACAGCATCGACATCGATACCTGGAAGCGGCGCGAACACTTTCAGCTATACAAGAATTTCGCGAATCCCTTCTTCAGCCTCACCGCGGACGTCGATGCCGGCGCGACGCGCGAACTCTGCAGCGCCTCCGGCGGGCCGTCCTTCTTTCTCGCAACCGTGTACCTCGCGCTCAAGGTCTGCAATGAGATCGAGGCCTTCCGCACTCGCGTCCGCGGCGACACGGCGTGGGTTCACGATCAGGTTTCGATTACGCCGACAGTGCTTCGCACGGATAACACCTTTGGGTTCGTGCGATTCGACCCGGCCCCCGACTACAAGACATTCGAGGCGGCAGGAGAGATCGCCGTCGCCGAAGCGAAGAAAGTGAAGCCACTCGTCGTCTCGCACCCGGACGACAATCTCATCTATCACTCGACGATTCCATGGGTGCGCTTCACCTCGTTCACGAACGCACTCGACGCCGTATCCGATTCAGTTCCTAGAGTGGTATTCGGAAAATGTGTGAGGGACGGCAATCGCTGGCCGATGCCAGTTGGTGTCGAAGTCCACCATTCGGTGGTAGACGGGGTCGACGTCGGGCATTTCTTTGAGAAATTCGAGGAAGCGCTCCAGAATTTCCGCGGCTAACCCTCCCGCCATTGGCTTCTGCCCGCTCGCGGGGATAATGTAGGCAACGTGTTTTTTCAGACTTCACTTCCAACGCAATCTCAAATGCGCGCTCTCCGTACGCTCTTCGCCACGGTCCTACTCCTCCCCGCCCTTGCAGCCGCTCAAACGGGGAAAGCGAGCGACATCCTTCCCTTCAAGGCAACCGAGACGACGCTCCCGAACGGGCTAAAGGTCATCATCGTGCCCACCGGATTTCCAAATATCGTCTCCATCCAGATTCCCGTGCAGACGGGTTCGCGGAATGAGATCGAGCCTGGAAAAAGCGGCTTCGCGCATTTCTTCGAGCACATGATGTTCCGCGGCACCCCGCTCAATCCGCCCGACAGCTTCAACGCTCGAATGACGCGCGCCGGCGCGCGGAACAACGCATCCACCAGCGACGACCGCACTCTCTTCTACGCGACGTTCGCCAAGGAGAATCTCGAGGACATTGTTGCATTGATGGCGGATCAGTTCCAGCATCTCGAGTACAGCGAGCCCGCCTTCAAAACGGAATCCCGCGCAGTCCTGGGCGAATACAACAAGAACGCGGCGAACCCGGGGAGCAAGCTCTATGAAGTGCTCCGCAAGAGCGCCTTCGGAACGCATACGTACGGCCACACGACGATGGGGTTTATCGAAGACATCGAGAACATGCCGAACCAGTACGCCTATTCGAGGGAATTTTTCTCACGCTGGTACCGTCCTGAAAACACAACCGTAGTCGTAGCGGGCGATGTCACCCCGGCGAAGGTCATTCCGTTGGTTACGAAATATTGGGGAATGTGGAAGCGCGGAACGTACAAGGCGGTCATTCCCAAGGAACCAACCGCGACCGCTCCGAAATACGCGCACGTCGATTGGCCGACGGCCACGCCGCCACTGATGTATGTAGCGTTCCGCAACGCTCCGTTCTCCGAGACGAATAAGGAGAACGCGGCGATGGATCTCCTCTCCGTTATCTATTTCGGCTCGACGTCGGATCTCTACAAGAAGCTCGTCGTAAACGAGCAGCGCCTCGACTCTTTCGGAGCCGGCAATTCGACGAACGTGGACCCGGAGCTTTTCACAGTTACCGCCCGGCTCAAAGATCCAAAGGATGCGCCTTACGTGCGCGACGAAATCCTTCGCACCATAAATCAGGCGCGGAACGAACTCGTTCCGAAGTGGCAGCTGGACGACACGAAAGCGGCGCAGCGTTATGGCTTCGCGCGCGCGATGGACAACACCAACACGATCGCGACCCTCATCGGCGAATACGGAAAGTTCAGCCGGTCGTATAACACGCTGAACAATGTTTACCGCCAGTACGCCGCGCTCACCCCCGAAGATCTGCGCGCCGCCGCCCAGAAGTATTTCACCCAGAACAACCTCGTCGTTGCCACGCTCTCCCACGACGCGCTGCCCTCGGCGATTGCGACGGCTCCCGCCCTGACATCGCTCGCACCTTCTGCCGGCGGCGCCACCTCCACCGTCGATTCCGCTCGTACCGCGCTCAAGGCGAAACTCGATGCGCTCATCGCGGGGGACATGAGCGCGAAGCAGCCGATGCCGGTGATGGACATCACGCTTGTCAAAACCGCGTTGCCGCAGCTGGCGATGAAGCTCGTCTTTAACGCGGGTTCGGCGTACGATCCGTCCGGCAAAGAAGGCTTGGCTGCGCTATCCGCCTCGATGATCGCTGACGCGGGATCGCAGGCGCTTACGGTGAGCGAGATCCGCCAGGCGCTTTATCCGATGGCCGCGGGTTTCGGACGCCAGGTGGACAAGGAGCTGGCGACTTTCTCTGGCAGCATCCATAAGGACAATTGGCATCCCTACCTTCACATAGTACTCGGCCAGCTCGCAACGCCGGGATTTCGCGAAGCTGATTTCAGGCGCCTCAAGGCTCAGCAGCTGACGCGACTCACGCAAGATCTGAGACAGAACAACGAAGAAGAGCTTGCGAAGGAGCGGCTCCAGACGAACGTCTTCGCGGGAACTGCCTACGCGCATCCAGCGCTGGGCACCGTTGCCGGAATCAACTCCATTACCCTCGATGATGTCAAAGCGTTCGTGCGCGATCACTACACACGCTCGAATCTTCGCGTTGGGTTGAGCGGCGATGTTCCCCCGGGTTTCGATGCAGTGATGGGCAGTCTCATCGCCAAACTCCCCGAAGGCACAAAGCCCGCGGCCCCGACCATCGCCGCCACGAAGCCGGTTGGAATGAACGTCGAGATCATCAAGAAGGACACACGCTCGACTGCTATTTCATTCGGGCTCCCCATCGCGGTGACCCGGTCGCATCCCGATTTTGCCGCCCTCTCCGTAGCTCGCGTATGGCTTGGCGAACACCGCAGCTCGCAGTCGCATCTCTACCAGCGCATCCGCGAAGTCCGCGGCATGAACTACGGTGACTACGCGTATATCGAGGCGTTCCCTGGCGGCATGTTCCAGTTCTTCCCCAGCCCCAACCTCGTCCGGCGCGGGCAGCTCTTCGAAGTTTGGATCCGCCCGGTCGTCCCCGAAAACGCGCACATGGCGCTGCGCATTGCGACTGCAGAGCTTCAGAAGCTCATCGACGACGGACTGTCGCAGAAGGATTTCGAGAGCACCCGCGACTACCTGATGAAGAATGTCTACCTCATGACATCGACACAGGATCAGCAGCTCGGTTACGCGCTCGACTCGAAGTGGTACGGCACTCCGGAGTTCGCCAGCTACATGCGCGCCGCTCTCTCAAAGCTGACGCGGGCCGATGTAAATGCGGCGATTAAGCGGAACCTCTCAGCGACCGATCTGGAAGTGGTCATCATTGCCAAGGATGCCGAAGCGCTTCGGAATGCGCTCGTCGCCGACGCGTTCTCGCCGATTACATATGAGTCCGAGAAAGCGGCAGACTTGCTCGCCGAAGACAAGATCATCGGGGCGCGAAAGCTCAACATCAGCGCTTCCAAGATTCGGATAACAGCGGTCGATCAGGTCTTCGATCGATAAGCGGCACGGCAGTGGATTTTCGCGATGTCACCGGGATCTTGCACGGCTCGACGATTGACCTCAGTACGATGAGTTTTTCAGAGGGCCGTCTCGCCATTCGCGTCGAGCGAGGCGGGGCGGCCGCGGCACCTGATCTCGTTTTTCACCAGGTTGAGATCATGCGCTGGAAGCCGGCGAAGAACCCAGCTCCTCCCTCGCCGCTCGACACCGTAGGCCTTGAGAAGCTCGGAGCCGGCGAAGTGTGGCGCCTTTACGCACAGACCGTCGCCGGTGCTGAGATCGAGATCAGCTGCCGGACGATAGTTTGCGACGGCGCAGAAGTCACCGGAATCGGACGCTCCTACCGGCATTGACACACGGGTTCACCTCGTCGTAGCGTCAGTAGTCTCCTTCCCCATTCGATGACAACAACACGTCGCCATTTTCTCAGAAAACCGGCATCACCCGCCGCCGGCGTCGTAATGCCGGCCATTCGCGCTCGCGATTTCCACTTCACTTCCCTTTCGGAGGCCGTCTGAGCGATAACCTGCTGCAGCGGTCGGCCGGATTCGTTCTCCTTCGCGAGATCGAATCCGTCCGGGCTTCGGTAGAGACGTACCCGGACGACGCAAGTCTATGGAAGCCGATGCCGGGAATCAGCAATGTCGGCGGAACTCTCGTTCTCCACATTGCGGGAAACCTGCGCCACTTCCTTGGGAATGTGCTCGGCGGCGTTCCCTTCGCGCGTGACCGCGAGGCGGAGTTTTCGAATCGCACCGCGACAAAAGCCGAGCTGCTCACGCTGATGAGCGAGACACGTGACGCGATTGCGGCGACGATTCCGAAACTGTCGAACGAGCTTCTCACTAAGCCATTCCCCATTCAGATCGCCGGTCGCACCGTAAGCACCGCGGATTTCGTCGTCCATCTCGCGAGCCACCTCGCGTACCACCTCGGGCAGCTCGACTACCACCGGCGTTTCGTCACGGGCAAGTCAGTAGTCGTGCCTGCTGTCGACGTCGGGAAGATTCCTGGGTTTGAGCTGGAGGCTTAGCACGGCACAAACTACGGACCTGGAACTGCAACCCGCGAGCTAATAGCAAACAAGCTGACCGCTGCTAGCTAAGCACTCGGGCCATCACTTCGGCCAAATGCAGCTAGTAGCCGGAAGCTTGGGTTACAGACAGCTCGCTGCTTGCAGTTCTACTCCCGCATTCATTACATGAATTCCTCTCCGCCTTTTTCCCTGCCCCATGCCCAGCCCAAAAAAGACTCCGTCGTCTACCTTCCCTTACGTCACCCGCATGGACGTTCGCTTCAAACCTCTCGAGGTAATCGACGTCGGGAAAATCGCGGACGAGGTGACCGACGAATGGTTCAACCAAACTCTCTGCGAAGTGAACGAGTCGGTGGTGCGGATCGGTGTGGTGAAAGGCGAGTACCACTGGCATCAGCACAACGATCTCGACGAATTCTTTTATGTAGTCGAAGGAACATTCATCATCGATCTCGAGGGCCGGTCGGTGGAGCTCGCCCCTCGACAGGGGTTCGTCGTTCCTAAGGGAGTGCAGCATAGGCCGAGGGCGCCCGAGCGGACGATTATTCTAATGGTCGAGGGCGCTGGGATCGTTCCCACCGGCGACACCTAAGCAAAACCACCGGGGCGCGCGTAAACCTTTTTGTAGACCTTCGCGTCCAATGGTGGACACGAACACTCAGCCAGGAACGATGCCCTTTCGTCGCTTCGTTATAGCAGCAGGCCTGCTCTTCACTGTCGCGTTAATCGCGCCCTCGCCGGCGCATGCACAGAACGCCGATGTGATTCGCGGACAGGTCACAGGACCAGACAGTCTTCCCATCAAGAGCGTCCGCGTCACCGTGACGTCCATCTCCGGAAACGTGAACCGCACCGCGGTTACCGATGAAAGGGGACGCTTCACTGTGACGTTCCCTGGGGGCGACGGCGACTACATGGTGAGCTTTGCCGCAATCGGATTTACGGCGAAGCGCTTCGAGATCCGGCGTGTCGCCGACGAAGACGTGCTCGTCGCGGACGCGCGCCTCACTTCCGCGGGAACACTTCTCGACGCTGTGCAGGTGAGCACGAGTCGCGACAAGGTGCGGCGAAACGACCCGACCCCTGACATCAGCGGCACCGAACAGAGAGTGGACAACACCGGAGTGCCTGCTGATCTCCTCGGCGATCTTGCGGCGATGGCCGCGTCGCTACCCGGCGTGCAAGGCGTCACGGGCTCCGACGGGAGCGACGGATTCTCCGTACTCGGCCTCGGTGCAGACCAGAACAACACCACGCTCAACGGAATGAATTTCGGGGGATCCAATCTCCCCCGCGACGCAGGCGTTATCAGCTCCCTCGTCACTTCTCCATACGACGTTTCCCGCGGCGGCTTCAGCGGGGCGCAGTTCAATCTGCGCACGCGCCCCGGAACGAACTTCCTCACGCGCGGGGTCAGCCTCAACTTCGATTCACCGCACTTGCAGTGGAGCGATCGCGCGACGCAATCACTTGGACATGAGTATTCCAACGTCTCGGTCGGCGGTGCACTCTCCGGCCCGCTCAAGTTCGACAAAGCCTTTTACAACGTCTCGTACCAGCTCGGCAGAAGAGCGAGCGATTTACAGACTCTCCTCAACACGGATGCGACCGGTCTTCAGGCCGAAGGTGTAGCAGCCGATTCCGTCGCTCGTCTGCTCGGTCTGCTAAACACGAATGGGGTGCCTGTGAGCACCAAGCTTGTCGGCAATCAGAGAGTCGCAGACAACGGGGTCATATTCGGCGCGTTCGATTTCACTCCGCCGAGCTCTACGAGCGGCACAGCGCTGAACTTCTCCTTCAATGGAAGCTGGAACAAACAGAACCCTGCGGGCGGCCTCCCGAACGAAGTGCCCGCCCACAGCGGGGATCGCACGAGCTGGCGCGGCGGACTACAAGGCCGTCACAGCAGCTACATCCACAATTCCATTCTCAGTGAGACATCGGTCAGCTACAGCGAATCGAAAACGCTCTCGACTCCGTATCTCGATCTTCCCGGCGGAACCGTTCGCGTCAACTCCGCATTTAATGATGGGACAAGCGGGGTGCAGACGCTTTCTTTCGGTGGGAGTCAGGCTCTTCGCGGGAACCAAACGACCAACAGTCTCGGTTTCCTCAACCAGCTGTCCTGGTTTAGCACCAACAACCAGCATCGTGTCAAGCTCACCAGTGAGCTTCGCCGCGACGGCGCTGGACAACAGCAGGCGACCAATCTCTACGGCACGTACACTTACAACTCGCTCGCTGACCTGCAGGCAAATCTTCCCTCGTCGTTCTCGCGCCAGCTGAGCCCACGCGTGCGCGATGTGTCGCAGCTCGTCGGCGCGGTCTCGCTCGGCGACTCGTACCGAAGGACGAGTAACCTTCAGTTTCAGTACGGCGTTCGCGTCGATGGAAACAAGTTCCTCGACAATCCGGTTGCCAACCCCACTCTCGCGAGCGCGTTCAAAGTCGCGAACGAGTTCGTTCCGAACAAGCTGTATGTCAGTCCGCGCGTGGGGTTCTCGTGGACCTATGGCTCGGGGGCGCAGATCGAGGCGTTTCAAGGCGCATTCCGCGCGCCGCGTGCGGTGATTCGCGGCGGCCTCGGCGTATTTCGTAACACTCCCAATTCGAATCTCGTTGCTTCAGCGATGGACAATACCGGTCTTCCCGGCGCTGTGCAGCAGATCACATGCGTCGGAACCGCAACACCCGCTGCGAATTGGGCGGCCTTCGTACAGGACGCGACGCTCATTCCAACTACGTGCGCTAACGGGAGCACGGGAAGCAGATTCGCCAACGCCGCGCCTAACGTCAGCCTCATCGCGCCGGATTACTCGGCGCCGAGAAGTGTCCGCTCCAATCTTAGCTGGGGAGGCGCGACGTTCGGCAACCGGTTTGCCGCGACGGTCGACGGAACGCTCTCGCTTAATTACCATCAGTCCGGAAACACGGACCTCAACTTCAGTGGCGTCCCGAAATTCGCGCTGCCCGATGAAAGCTTTCGCCCGGTGTATGTGCAGCCGGCGAGCATCGTCGGCGCTACCGGGCAGATCGCGTCACAAGACGCACGGTTGGTTCCATCGTTCTCACGGGTGAGCGAGCTGCGCTCCGACCTGAAGTCGGAGAGCAAGCAGCTCAGCTTCCGTCTCGCGCCGCTCAAGTTCAATCCGACGTATAGCTGGAGTCTTTCTTACGTGTACTCGAACGTGAGAGAGCAGTCGCGCGGATTCAGCAGCACGGTGAGCAATCCTCTGAACGTAGAGTGGTCACGCGCTGCGTTCGACTCGCGCCACCAGATCGTGTACAACTTGAGCTATAACGTCGCCGACTTCGTGCGCGTCAACTGGTTCGGGAATTTCCGCAGCGGACTTCCCTTCACTCCGATGACCGTGGGCGACGTGAACGGCGATGGCTACTCGAACGACCGCGCATTCGTCTACAAGCCCGCTTCGACGAACGACGCTGCCCTCGCTGGTGCAATGCAGTCGCTGCTCGCGAACGGGTCGAAGGAAGCGCGCAGCTGTCTCTCCAAACAGCTCGGCCAGCTCGCCGGACGGAACAGCTGCCAGGGTCCGTGGAGCTCTACCGCGAGCATGTCATTCTCATTCAATCCTGCCAAAGTGCGCATGCCGCAGCGCGCGAATCTTTCATTCCAGCTTTCCAATCCGCTCGGCGCCGCGGACATGCTGCTTCACGGCTCGAACATCCGCGGGTGGGGACAACAGGTCATCCCCGATCCTTCGCTCCTCTACGTTCGCGGCTTCGATCCCGCGACGCAGCGCTTCAAATACGAAGTCAACCAACGATTCGGCGCGCAGAACGCTGCGTTTGGCGCGCAGCGTTCGCCCGTCGTGCTGACAGCGGTGATGCGCTTCGACATCGGTCCAACGAGAGAGAGACAGCAGCTTCTCCAGCAGCTCGATCGGGGCCGCACGCGCGGGGGCGACAAGCTGCCTGAAGGTTTCCTCCGCGCCATCTACAACAGCGGCGGAATTCAGAATCCAATGGCGACGATTCTTCGCCAGCAGGATTCGCTAAGGCTCACGCCGACCCAGGCGGACAGCATTGCGAGCATGAATCGCTTGTTCACGGTGAAGAACGACGCCATCTGGACACCCATCGTGCACTATTTCGTAGGTCTGACGGATCACTATGACCGCGATGTGGTGTATGACAAGTATATAGGCGGCCGCAAAGCGACCATCGATCTGTTGATCGGCATCGTCCCGAAGGTGAAGGGTCTGCTCACGCCGGCACAGCAACGCATGCTTCCATCGAGCGTCCAGAGCTACCTCGAGCCGCAGTACCTCGCGTCGATCAGATCTGGAACGGCCACGTTTACCACCGGCTTCTTCGGCGCCGATGCTTTCGGCGGGGGAGGATTCGGTGGCGGTGGCGGTGGCGGTGGTGGTGGCGAGAGAGTGATCATCAGGCAGTAGTAGTATTCGGAAGAGTCATCCTCAATTGAACAGAGAGAAACCAATGCGAGTGAGATCTACCGTTTCATCCCTTGTCGCGATCGCCATTGTTTGTTCGACGGCAGGCGCGCAGCAGCGCCCGGCGATTCGCCAGCTCGGACCAGTCGTTGGCAAAACCACCGAGACTTTCTCGAGCATCGCAGGCGTTCGTCCGCTTTCGGGCGGAGGAGTCATCGTCAACGATGTCTCCGGAAGAAAGCTCGTCCTCTTCGACGCGGGGCTTGGCACTCAAGTTCTCGTCGCCGATTCCACGAGCGCGACGGCGACGGCATATGCCGGGCGCACCGGTGGTCTCATTCCCTATCGCGCCGATTCCTCGATATTCGTGGACCCGACGTCGATGTCGATGTTGATTGTCGACGGAAGCGGCAAAATTGCCAGAGTGATGTCGGTCCCGCGCACGCAGGACGTGGCTATGCTCGCCGGTCCTTTCTCCACCAGCGTGGGGTTTGATCCGATCGGTCGCCTCATTTATCGGGGCTCGCCGTTCGGAGCTTTCGGAGGCGGTCAGCGGCAAGTTACGCGTACTGACGGCGGTGGGCCGGCCGGATTCACCCCTCCGACTTTTCCTGATTCTCTGCCGATCATTCGCGTGGATCTCGCGACGCGGAAAGTCGATACGCTCGCCTTCGGAAGAATCCCCAAGGTGAAGCTGGACGTTCAGCAGGGCGAAGGTCGCTTCAGCGTTACAACGATCGTGAATCCGCTTCCTACGGTCGATGACTTCGCCGTTCTTCCCGATGGAACGCTCGCGATGGTGCGCGGAAGCGACTACCACGTTGACTATTACGCGCCCAATGGAACGAAGACGTCCGCGCCCAAGATCGCATTCGACTGGCAGCGTCTCACCGATAACGACAAGGTCGCGTTCATCGATTCGGTAAAGGCTATGCGCGCTAAAGTGGACAGCGCGAATGCAAACCGACCGGGTGGCGCTGCTCCCGGCACTGCTCCCGTCGGCGGTGGCGGCGGAGGGCCGAACATCACGATCATAAGCGGAGGACCGGACGGCGGACCACGTGGCGGGGGCGGTGGAGGTGGATTCGGCGGCGCCCTTGGTGGGAGAGGCGGACCGCGCGTGACGTTCGTCTCGCCGAGCGACCTGCCCGACTACAAGCCCGCCTTCTTTGCGGGGTCGACCAAGGTGGACGCCCGAGGGAATCTTTGGATCCGAACCATACCTACGAAGAAGATCGAGGGCGGCCCGGTTTACGACGTCATCGATAGAAAGGGCGCTCTCGTAGATCGCGTTCAAGTTCCAGCCAAGACAAGCATCGCAGGTTTCGGAGCAGACGGAAGCGTTTTCCTCACGCTCCAGAACGGAGCGGCGTTCACTCTCGCAAAAGCCAAGCTCCGGTAAACACGCACTTGAAAATGGGAACGCCGCCGGCAGTCAGCCGGCGGCGTTTTTTTTCGCTCTCGTTTCTCGACGCGACCGCGCGGTTGCGTTAACTTCACTGCGAACACAAGTGGAGCGATAATGAAAAAGAAAAATCAGGCCATCCCCGACTTCTCCAGCAAGCAGAAAGGCGCTGGCATGAGAGCCGTACCGCAGACGAAATCGCAAGCGCAGCCGAACACACCGCCCCGCGTTACCAAGCCGGCGGCGACTTCCTCAAAATCCGGAAGACGCGGCGGCTGATCGCGTGACACCTCCCCGCCGTCCCAGCAGAAAGCGCGGTAGGCCGGGCCGGCCTGCGAAGCAGCTCACGTCACAGCCGACGAGCCGGAACGCTTACTCCGACACCCGGCAATGGCTCCTGAAACAACACGGGCCCGTCTGTGCCTACTGCGAGACGCGCCTCAAGCCGGAGAAGATGACGCTCGATCACGTCACTCCGCGCCGCGGGCAAACCGCGTATGACCGTCGTGACAACCTCGTGCTCGCCTGCCCCGACTGCAACAAGCGCAAAGCCGATCTTCACATCCTCGCGTTTCTCGTAGCACGGCCGCAGCGTGCGGCGAATCTCCTTCGTTACGGCGATCACTTGAGCCCCATGCTCCTCGACCTCGCGCGGGAGATCGCCGGACCGGAAGCGGTTGCGCTCGCGGCCAAGCTTGCGGACCCCGATTATCCGTACAGCGACTGACACTCACGAGGTGAATCGATGAAGCGCCCTGGAAAAGACGAATACCTCCCGTACTACGAGAATTACATCAAGCTGGTGGACGACGGCGACATCATCGGCATTCTCGAATCCCAGATCAAGCAGACCGTTTCGATGCTTCGCGCCATTCCCGACTCGCGCGGGACCTATCGTTACGCCGAGGGGAAATGGAGCATCAACGAAGTGGTCGGACATCTCCTGGACGGCGAGCGTTTGTTTTCCGCGCGCGCTCTCCGCTTCGCGCGCGCCGACAAAACTCCCTTGCCCGGGTTTGAGCAGGACGACTACGTGCGCGAGGCGGATTTCGACAAGTATCCGTTATCCGAGCTCGTCTCCGAGCTCGAGAGCGTTCGGCGCAGCACGTGTTTTCTCTACCGGCACATGAGTGATGAAGCGACCGCCAGACGCGGCACAGCAAACAATGCCGAAGTGAGCGTCCGCGCACTCGCCTACATCACCGCCGGCCACGAGATCCACCACCGCGGAGTGATAGAAGAGAAGTACAAGCAAGCCCGCGGATAGCAGAGCGATGTTGTGGCGCGCCTCGTTTGCATACGCGGTGTTGTTCGCCGGTATTCTCGCAGAGCCGGTAGCGGCTCAGAAGCCGGCTCTCTCGAACGGAACATTCAAGCAGTGCTTCGAGCGAGTGCGCCCCTCCGACCTTCGCCGCGTCGCGGCGTTCATTACCTCCGATGCGCCCGACTCCGCCCGCGCCTTCACCAAGCCTGCGGAGCTTCTCCTCGAAATCGTCGGTGAGCGCTTGCGCGCATCACTCGGCGCCAAGCACGGTGATCTTCCGATCGCCGAGCCATCGTACACGAAAGACAACACGTTCGGTGCAGTTCGGGTGACACTGTTCCGCGATGGGCGCATGACCGCGACGGTCGTTCGAGACACGATCTTCACCGATTCTGCCAACGCTGCGGGAACCGCCGCTCTCGGGCGGCTTCTGCGTGCGGCCTGGGATGAAGGGGAGCGCGTCTTCTGGCCGGAAAAAGCGAAGGGCGATTCGGCGAGCTTCCGTATTTCATTTTGGGCGCCTCTCCCACGGCGCGACGGAACTCCCGGGAAAGCGAATGTGCAATTCGCAATCGCCGCTTTTTCCATCGCGCTGCCGTGGGCCGAGCAAGCGACTGCGGACAATTCGCCAAAGCCCGTTTACCCCGACTCCCCGCGCTCTCACAACATCGAGGGGAGAATTACGATGTCTTTCGTTGTCGACACGACCGGGCACGCGCTCATGTCGACAATGCACGACGTTCTGCCCTTCGGCGCACCGAGGCCCGTAGGCGACATGGCCGACTATTACCGCGACTTCGTGCGCGCCGTCGCGGATGCGATGCCGAAAACAAAGTTTCATGCAGCGACGCTCGCGGGCTGCAGATATCCGCAGGAAGTGATCCTCCCCTTCGATTTCAAGCTGAACAGCGTGCGCTGACGCTTTGCCGCAAGGCGATGGACGTGCCTCGCATTCGCCCACCCATTTCGCCAGCACTGAATGCAGGTATCTTTTGCGGCAACCTCCAACGAGCACCGAGGTATCCAATGATCACCAAAGAACAAATCGCCGCTTCGATGTTGTTCGAGTGCGATGTCGCCAAACATCTTCACACGAAAATGACACCGGCGGCGTACGACTATAAGCCGGCGGGCAACCAGCGCTCGGCGCTCGAGGTTCTCCGATACCTATCGATCTGCGGTATTGCCGGGATCCAGTCGCTTTACCAGAGCGATTGGAAGGCCTTCGGCAAATACGTCGAGAGGTCATCCGGAATGAAAGGCGAGGACTTTTTCGCGGCGATGGACCTGCAAAAGCGCGAGATAACGGAGTTTTTCGAATCCGTCACAGAGCGCGATCTGGAGACGCGTGACGCGAAGCTCCCTGTGGGCGGAACGGAGCTGCTCGGAAAGGCGATTCTCGACCTTCCCTTCAAGTGGCTGCCCGCATACAAGCTCATGCTCTTCCATTATCTGAAAACGACGGGCTCCGAGGAGCTCAATACGGCTAACGCCTGGATGGGAATGGATTGGACGCGGTAGCCCGACAAGGTTGAGCGCGTAACTTCCAGCACACAATGATGCGCCCCCACCGGAAGCGATCTCCACAATGAAAACGCTCGCCAACCGCGGTGACCTCGACGCGGTCATCTCGCGCCTTAGGAGTCTTCGTCCCGACAGCCCCCGCCAATGGGGGAAAATGTCCGCCGGCGAGATGGTCTGTCATTGCATCGACGCCTTTCACGTATCGCTCGGCGAGACAAAAGTCGGTCGCGTATCGAAGCCGCTCGCGACCACGCTCCTCAAATGGTTCGTCCTCTACGCGCCCGTCCACTGGCCGAAAAACGTTCCAACCGGAAAGAAGCCCGCTGCGCCGTTCCGCGGCGTACAGCCGACCGACCTGAAAAGCGACGTCGCCGCGCTCGAGAAGACCACCCACCGTTTCGTGCTGGCGAAGAAAGAAAACACGATGCTTGAGCATCCCCTCTTCGGCCCATTGACTGACGCGGAATGGCTGCGTTGGGGGTACCTGCACCTCGATCACCACCTGAGGCAGTTCTCCCTCTAGCCGGACTTCCGCGCTCGCTGCGTGCTTCCCAAATTTTGAGGGAATACACGCACTTTTTATCGGAGCTCCAGATGCGCGCAGCCATCCTTCCTTTTGTCGTTGCAGCCGTTGCCTGTTCGGATAGCAAGACCGCGAACGGTGATTCTAATGCTGCGGCGTCGAGCACCGTCTCTACGGCCCCCACCGGCTCTCCGCTCGCACCGGGCGAGTCGTACCTTGCAGTTCCCGGGGGGCGGATTTGGTATCGCGTAACGGGTAATGGCAGCGCCACGCCTGTGATTCTGCTTCACGGCGGCCCCGGCTTCACCAGCCATTACCTCAAGCCGCTGGAAGCGCTTGGCGCCGGTCGCACAGTCGTTCGGTACGACCAGCTCGGGTCCGGCCGCTCCGATCGTATCTCCGATACGACTCTGTTCACCATTCCGCATTTCGTCGCGGAGCTGGATTCCCTTCGCGCGGTGCTCGGATACGACAAGGTGCACCTCGTCGGTCATTCGTGGGGCACCATTCTCGGGCTCGAATATTACCGCGCTCACCCCGAGCACGTGGCGAGCCTCACTCTCGCCAGCCCCGCGCTCGATATCCCTGCCTGGGAAAAGAACGCAAAGCAGCTTGTCACTACCCTGCCTGATTCCGAGCAGAGGATTATCAAGCTTCGCGAAGCGGAAAAAAAGTTCGACGCCCCCGACTACCAGCACGCGCTCGGCGACTTCTACGGACGCTACGTTTGGCGCCATCCTGATTCCGTAAATCTCGACAGCACGTTGAAGGGCGCGAACATGGACATCTACAATTACATGCAGGGGCCGAGCGAGTTCACCATCGTCGGAACACTCAAGTACTACGACGCGACGCCATACCTCAAAAGCGTGAGAGTGCCCGTCCTTTACACCGTTGGAGAATTCGACGAAGCGAATCCGCGCATCGTGAAACGCTTTGCGAATATGACGCCGGGAGCAAAGTATGTCGTCGTCCCCGGTGCCGCGCACCTCGTGACCTGGGACAACCCGTCAGCCACCATCAAATCAATCGGCGATTTTCTTCGCCACGTCGATTCGACGAGTCCATCGCGCAACGATTCCACTCACGCCGGACATTGAACCACGGAATTCCCCGCGCGCGTCCCTGACTGTATCATCGCCGGATGCGGACCGGCGGGGGCCGTGCTCGGCCTTCTCCTTGCGCGGGCGGGGGTGCGGGTCGTCGTGCTGGAGAAACACGGAGACTTTCTTCGTGATTTTCGCGGCGACACGATCCATCCATCGACGCTCGAAATCCTTGACCAGCTTGGTCTGGCCGCAAAATTCCTTCAGCTTCCGCACAGCCAAATCTCGCGCGTTGAAGTTTCGAGCGCTTCGAAGCAAGTAGTTGGCTTCAGCTTCACCCGCCTTCGCACGAAGTTTCCATTTATCGCGTTTGTCCCCCAGTGGGACTTTCTAAAGTTCATCACTGGCGAAGCGGCGAAGTATCCGGCGTTCAAGCTGCTGATGAATTCAGCAGTGACGGATCTCATCATCGAAAGCGGCCGCGTTCGCGGAGTGAGATATCAAACAGCTGAAGTAGATCGCGAGCTGCGCGCGCCCCTCGTCGTGGGCACCGATGGCAGAACGTCCGTGACCCGCGAGCGCGCTGGACTTCCCTTCGTCGCGACGTCGCCGCTAATGGACGTGCTCTGGTTCCGACTCTCCAAGAAGGCGGACGAGGAGGCCGTCCTCGGCGGACGTCTCGGCGCGGGGCAGCTCGCAGTGTTGATCGACCGGCGTGAATACTGGCAGATCGCCTACCTCATACCGAAGGGAGAGGGCGACCGCGTGCGCTCGCACGGACTCGAGGAATTCAGGGCGCAGGTCGTGCGGCTGCTCCCTGAGATGAGCGACCGCGTTGGCGAGATCGATGAATGGGAGAAAGTGAAGCTGCTCACGGTGAAATCAGACCGTCTCACCCGTTGGTATAGGAGCGGATATCTCGCCATCGGGGACGCTGCACACGCGATGTCGCCTATCGGCGGGATCGGAATCAACATCGCCATTCACGACGCCGTCGCCGCAGCGAACAT
>JACDDT010000020.1:0-4635 GCA_013816855.1 Gemmatimonadaceae bacterium | reverse complement strand
TACTTCATCGCCGCCGACGTCGTTACATGGGACTACGTTCCGGGTGGGCGGAATGAAATCACCGGGGAGCCATTCGCTGACTCGATCTATTCCGCTAAGGCCGCTCCGAAACCTGTGAGCACGGCGTATAAAAAGATTCTCTACCGCGAATACACCGACGCCACGTTCTCGACCCTCAAGGCGAGAGCCGCCAAATGGGATCACCTCGGATTTTTGGGACCGATGATTCACGCCGAAGTCGGCGACACCATAAAGATCCTCTTCCGGAATAACTCCCCGGTGCCCGCGACGATGCACCCGCACGGGGTCTTCTACAACAAGGATTCGGAAGGATCGCCCTACGTTGACGGGACCAAAAGCGCAGACCTCCTCGACGACGGGGTTCCAACGGGGAAAACGCACGAGTTCGTCTGGGCCGTTCCCGAGCGCGCCGGACCGGCGTCGATGGACGGGAGCTCTGTGATGTGGATGTATCACTCTCACGCAGATGAGACGCGCGACGTGAATTCCGGCCTCCTCGGCGTAATGATCGTCACAGCTCGTGGAATGGCGCGCCCCGATGGGAGTCCGAAAGACGTTGATCGCGAGCTGGTCGCGACCTTTGCGCAGGTACATGAGGAGGACAGCTGGTTGGTCAAGGATAACATCGACCCCGCGCTGCTCGCCCCGCCTCCGAATGGGCCGATCGCAAATCCCTCAGAGCGACAGAACTTTTATCCGTACTTCGTGAAGTTCACGATTAACGGCTTCATCCACGGCACGCTTCCCCTCGAATCGATAACGGTAAAGAAGGGGTCGCGGGTTCGCTGGTACGTGATGGGATCCACAAACGATTTCGACGCCCACGCGCCGCACTGGCACGGCAACGTCGTCACCGTCGCACACATGCGCACGGATGTCGGCATCATCTCGCCGATGTCGATGCTCATCGCGGATATGGTTCCCGACAATGCGGGCACCTGGCTGTTCCATTGCCACATCACTTTTCACAACGCTGCTGGAATGACGGCGCGCTACCGCGTCGAATAGCCGGCGCGAAGTTGCTTCAGCCTTTTGGCGCGGCGGGCATCTTCAGAGTGAAGGTGCTCCCTTTCCCTATCTCACTCGTCGTGGTGAGTGTGCCGCCCATACCCAGCGCCAGATCGCGGCTGATTGCCAAGCCGAGCCCTACTCCTTCACGTGGCTGATTGAACGAGCGATCGAGCTGAACGAAGGGAGAGAATATTTGCTCGAGCTTGTCGGACGGAATGCCGCTGCCAGTGTCTTCAACCTGGAAGCTCACCCATTCCTGCTGCGGCAGGCATCTGACAGTTATCAATCCGCCACTCGCAGTCGCACGAATTGAGTTCGTGACCAGGTTGGTTAGGATCTGAAAGATTCGGTTCCGGTCGCCCACGAGACACGCGTCAGCGCCACCCGGCTCGACGACAAGTCGCAGCCCGCGTGCGGATATCTGTGATTCCACCAACGCCGGCAGCCCCGTGAGTATGACCGAGCAGGACATGACGTCTTGTTGAAGGCGCACTTTGCCGGCGTCAAGACGCGCGAAGGATAAGATGTCGGTAATGACTGTGAGCAGCTGCTCCTGATTGGCCCTGATCCTTGCGAGCGCGTCAGTCTGCTTCGTCGTCAGCTCGCCGTACATCCCCATCTCCATCACTTCGAGAAACCCGAGCGTCGCATTGATCGGTTGCCGCGTCTCGTGGCTCATCGCGGCGAGAAAATCCGTTTTCGCCTGGTTCGCCGCCCGCGCCGCTTCAGTCGCTTCGCGCTGAAGATGGACGTCGGTATTCGTTCCCACCCAATTTTTGATCCGCCCCTGGGAGTCGCGCAGGGGTGAGACACGAGTTAAGAACCACCGGAATTCCCCTGTCGCGCTTCGAAGTGGAAATTCCATCTCGAAGGGAGCGCCCGTGGCTATCGACGCCTTCCACCGCTCGAGCACCGAGGGGAGAATGTCCGGGTCGTGAACGGATTGCCATCCCCAACCGACCATGTCGTCCGGGCCCGTGCCCGTGTACTCATACCATTTGTTGTTGTACCAGAATAACCACCCGTCCGCGTGCGCCATCCACGCGAGGGTAGGAATCGCGTTCAAGGTAGTCCGGAATTGCTCTTCGTTCGCGCGGAGCTCCTTTTCCGAATGGCGTTTCTCCGTGACGTCGCGCGAAAAAATGGTGATACCGTTTTCGTGCGGGACAAAACGAGTTTCAAACCAGCAGTTAAGCGCTTCGACGAATTCCTCGTGCTCGACGGTCTCCATTGCCGAAAGCGCGCGACGCGCCGCCTTCTCGAACGCTCCTCCCTCTAGATCCGGAAATTCGTCCCAAAGGACGCGCCCTAAAAGCTGGTCCGGCTTCCGTCCAAGCTTCCGTAGCAAATCGGCGGAAGCCGGATTGATGTACGTCCACCGAAATTGTTCATCGAGCACGCTCACCGAATCGGAGAGGCTGGCGAGCACTGCCGTGAGACGCCGGCTCGCGCCCTCGGACTGATCGCGAGCCTCCTCGACCTCAAGGTTGATTTCCTGGAGCTGGTCGTTCGATAGCTCCAACTCGGCAGAGATACGGCCGGTTTCCTCGAGCATTTCCGCGAGCTTCAACGCCCGTTCCTCGGCCTCGCGCCGAGCGACGACCTGCTCTGTGACGTCGGCGCCGTGAGCGATTATACCAATCACCTCACCTGACGCGGTACGGAGTGGCTGATACGTGAAGTCTATGTACACCGTCTCAGCCGGCGCACCCAGTTTTCGAGCGAGGGAGACCGGGAGCGCTCTTGCGACAAAAGGTTTGCCGGTTTGGTATACATCGTCCAGCAGCTTCTCCAATCCCTGACCAGCCGCGTCAGGCAGGGCTTCGAATACAGGCTTTCCGATCACATCCCGGTGACCTATCAGCTGTAAATACGCCTCGTTCACGCGTTCGAAGACATACTGGGGGCCGCGCAGCACCGCGAAAAACGACGGCGCCTGGCGGAAAAGCTCGTCCAGGTCGCTCGTCGTGACTGAAAGCGGGAGGGGTGCCTCGCCCTGCGGGAAGGGTTTGGTCATCGCAGTCGTATTATGCAAGGCAAAGGCCTTACGAGCTTTCTCTAACGATTCGGGGACAACAGATTCTAAAGATCCCGTTAGCCGAAGCTTCCTATAGACCTTTTGGACATGCCCACAAAAGACCCTCGAATAGACGCCTACATCGCCGAATCTCGGGATTTCGCGCAGCCGATCCTCAAATACCTTCGCGAAGTCGTGCACGAAGGCTGCCCGGACTGCGACGAGACGCTGAAGTGGAGAGCACCCGCGTACACCCGGAAAGGAATCATCGCCATTACCGCAGCATTCAAGGAGCACTGTGCAATGGTCCTTTGGAGGGGATCGCTCATCACCGGCGAAGCCCGGCCCGGTGCAATGGGAAATCTCGGAAGAATCACGAGTCTAAAAGACCTTCCGCCAAAAAAAGTGTTGCTCGGATACTTGAAGAAAGCGGTCGAGCTAGATGAGAAGGGCGTGAAGTCGGCGACGTCGTGGAAGGAGAAGCCGAAAAAAGCAGTCGTTTTTCCGGCGGAGCTCAAGAAAGCGCTGGCGAAGAACTCCACCGCGCTGGCGAAATGGAAGGAGTTTTCTCCCAGTCACCGTCGTGAATACTGCGACTGGATCTCGGGAGCGAAACAGGACGAAACTAAAGCGCGGCGTCTGAAGGCCGCCCTCACTCAGATCTCGAAAGGCCAGCCGCAGAATTGGAAATACATGAAGCGGTAGCCTACAGAGTGGCTGCGGGCATCCCCTTTTTAAACTCGTCTACGTCCACGAAGTACGGATTCTCCCGAAGAACATTCCGGCAAAAGGTGAGAGGATGCGTTTCGAACGCACCGTGAACCATCACTCGCCCCGGCAGTGAGTCGACATCGTACATGCATAGCACGACACACGGAAACGCCTTCGCCGCGCCCGTTACCTTCGCCTCGAACGCGAGGATGTCTTCCTGCCCGGGCCAGTCCGGATGGCCCCAGCCAATGTTACCGAGCAGGCGTATCAAGTCGCAGCCTCCGTCCACCGCCTTCTGAAAACAAGCTCCGATGGTGGCGAGCATTTTGTCGCCGGCACTTGCCCCGCCCAGGACGGTCAGCCGTCCGGAGGCCAAGAGATCGTCAACGGCGATCCCTTGTCCCCGTAGAGTTTCGAGAACTTTTTCGTTCGCGTCCTCATGCCCGAAGATCACACCGTGGTCGTTGCCTCGGAGCCCGACCGCGAGAAAATTCACGCCGCGCACAAACTCTTTCTCGTCCTCCCAGAAATAAGCGATGTGTTCTCCGACGCGGACGGTTTCATCGAGGATGCCGAGTTCTACGCGCTGTTTGACCGCCATTACTTTGCTCTCGTTGAGAAGTTGCTTAACGGTAAGGGACCCGCTCCCAGGATCCGTACATTGGATTCGGGAACACGAAGTATATGCGGCCGAAATCCGAATAGTCGATATCGGTACGGTCGCGTAGTGACTGCGTCTGATTCGGAAAATCCTGGATATTGTCTCCTAGCCACATAAGCACTTTAAGTGCCCGAAGCGTCGAAGGCGGCGTGCCGTTTTGCACCGCTGAGAAACGCACATTTTTGTCGCCGCTCGCTGTACGGCAGAGCACCAT
>JACDDT010000089.1 GCA_013816855.1 Gemmatimonadaceae bacterium | reverse complement strand
TATCGGTGATGTCGCCTTCCTTCAGATACCTGGCTTCCGCTCCGCGATAGTATCTCGCCCCAAAATTCAGCATTCCCGACGTGAACTTTTTTCCGAACGGGATGTTCACACCCGCACCGTAAATCCACGCGTGCGACCCGTCGTGCTGGTTTCTCGTCGAGAAATCACCATACGAGTCGTCGAGTCCCTTGAGGGATGATGCCGTCGAAAAGTCGGTGTAGGCGAGCGACCCGTTTACGTACGGACGAAACGGTCCGTCGGGAATCTGAAGCTGTCCGCCCAGCCCCGCCCAGCCGATCACGTTCGACGTTTCTACTCTGAAGCCGACGCGGCCGGTGATCGGGTTTAGCGGAATGCGCTTTGTCTCATTGCCGTATTGTGCGATGCCGCCGTCGAAGCGAAGCTGCACATAGCCTCTCTCGTCGAGACGGAACAGGCCGGTTCCGTTGAAGCCCCAGCCCCGGTCGATGTTGCTCGCGAATTCGCCCTTGGGCTGCAGCATGACGACATCGCCCCCAACCGTAAAACGCGAAGGCAGGGACGGCGCCTTGAACAAGACAGTTTGTTGCGCTCGCGCCGCTCCGGCGAACGCAAAAACTGCCAACACCACTAGTGTCGGACGAAAGCTTGTGCCCATAGTTTCTCCATTCGGGTTCGAGTCTACAGGACGCAGCAGTAGTGCTCGCACCTCGAAAGTTTTCCATGTTCTTTTACGGTAAGAGCTTAACGTTGGTTTCAAACACCTGTAGTGAATCCACTGTTCACTCGTTGCGACACCTCTGGTCTCCATAAGATGACAGAAGGGCCCGCGCTCCTCGTCCGCGATCTTCGCAAAGCATACGGTGATATTCTCGCCGTGGACGGCCTCAATCTCGAGGTCGCGCGCGGCGAATGCTTCGGGCTGCTCGGTCCGAATGGCGCCGGGAAGACCACCACCATCGAGATCTGCGAAGGGCTTCTCTCAGCGGATTCCGGCAGGGTGGAAGTGCTTGGTCTCGACTGGGACAAAGAGCCGCAGAAGCTCAAGGAACGGCTCGGTGTTCAGCTGCAGGATACGAAGCTGGCTGAGAAGCTCACCGTCGCCGAAACGCTAAGAATGTTTCGAAGCTTTTACCGCGAGAGAAAAACGGTGGACGAAGTGATCGCTCTTGTCGAGCTCGGCGAGAAGCGCGACGCCCGTGTCGGAAATCTTTCGGGAGGACAGAAGCAGCGGCTTGCCATCGCCTGCGCGCTCGTGGGTGACCCGGAGATTCTTTTTCTCGACGAGCCAACGACGGGACTCGATCCGCAATCGCGCCGCTCCCTCTGGGACTTGATCACGCGCTTTCGGGAGAGCGGGCGTACTATCGTTCTCACCACTCATTACATGGACGAGGCAGAAAAGCTCTGCGATCGAATCGCCATTGTGGACCACGGAAAGGTCATCGCCGAGGGACGAACGAACGAGCTCATCGACTCAGTGGACCTTTCGCATCTCCCGGCGCCGGAGCCGAGGCGGACCTCGGCGACGCTGGAAGACGTCTTCGTATCGCTGACGGGGAGGACGCTGCGCGATGAGTGAGACCGAGCGTCGCACGCTGACCGACCACCCGCTCTTCCAGATGACGCTGTGCCGGTTCCTCGGATTCATTCGCGAGCCGGAAGCCGTCTTCTGGACGTTTGTGTTTCCAATATTGATGGCCGCCGGACTCGGACTCGCGTTCAGGCAGCGCGGGCCGGACAAGCCGCACATCGGAGTGGTGACGAGTGCGTCGAGCGCGTCAGCGCTGGTGTCGCTCAAGAAGGACACGACACTGGTCGCGGAGACATACGACGACTCTTCAGGCGCGAAGGCACTACGCACAGGGAAAGTCGCGGTTCTCGTAGAGTCGATTGCAGGCGGAGTGCACTACGTCTACGATCCGGCGAGAGGCGATGCCGCGACAGCTCGGCTTTTCGCGAACCGCGCCATTCAAACCGGCGGCGGGGCCGTCGAGACGATCGCGACGACTGACTCGTACGTAAGCGAGAAGGGCTCGCGATACATCGACTTCGTCGTTCCGGGATTGCTCGGCATGAATCTCATGGGCAGCGGCATCTGGGGATTGGGCTTTGCGATCGTGACGGCGCGAAACCAGAAGCTGCTCAAGCGCTACATGGCGACGCCGATGAAGCGCTCCCAGTATCTCCTCTCGTTCCTGTTGTCGCGCCTTGTATTCCTCGTACTGGAAGTTCTGACGCTTCTCCTCTTCGGTCACTACGTGTTCGGCGTGCCATTGCGCGGATCGCTGTTGGCCCTTTCCGCGATTTGCCTCGTCGCCTCCTTCTCTTTCAGCGCGCTCGGCCTGCTGGTGTCATCGAGAGCGACGACGACGGAAGGTGTCTCGGGCCTGATGAACTTCATAATGCTCCCGATGTGGATTCTGTCGGGAGTGTTTTTCTCTTCCGCGAATTTTCCATCCGTGGTTCAGCCCTTCATAAAAGCGCTCCCGCTCACCGCGGCGAACGACGCGCTCCGCGCCAACATGCTCGAGGGCGCGAGTGTCGCGGGTGTCGCACCGCAGATTCTCGTTCTCGTCCTCTGGATGACTGTGAGCTTCGGGGTGGCGCTGAAGATTTTTCGCTGGAGATGACCGGCCGGTCAGCGTTTGAGATTCCCCGCGAGGAGCTCGTAGCGCGCGCGACGCGCTCTTCCGGCGCAGGTGGGCAGCACGTCAACAAGACGTCGTCGCGAATTCAGCTTTCCTGGAACGTTGCAACTTCCGCCGCGCTCGACGACCCGCAGCGCGATCGCCTGCTTCACAAGCTCTCGTCGCGACTCACCGCTGACGGCACTCTCACCGTCACGGTGAGCGACACGCGGAGCCAGTACCGGAACCGCGAGATCGCAGAGGAGCGCCTCGAGGAAGTCGTGCGCGCTGCGCTGGTGGTTCCGAAGAAGCGGAAGCCAACCAAACCGACCAGGGCCGCGAAGGAGAAACGCCTTGACTCGAAGAAGCTGCACTCGAAGAAAAAGAAAAACCGCCGAGCTGACTCGCTCGATTAGAATTCCCGGGTGGCGACTCAGCTAAAACCCGCGCGACGCTTACACATCCTCATAGCGTTCGCATGCATTTATTCCGTTTGGGGATCGACGTATCTAGCCATCCGATACGCAGTAGCGACGATTCCGCCGTTCCTCATGCTCGGCACTCGCTTCATCGTTTCAGGCATCATGCTCTACGGGTGGAGCAGAATGCGCGGCAGCGCCAATCCAACTGGCCGGCAATGGCGGAACGCAGGCGTCGCGGGATTTTTTCTGCTCGTTTGCGGGAACGGAGCGGTTGGCTGGGCAGAGCAGACGATGGCGTCCGGGTTGGCCGCTCTTCTCGTCTCCGTACTTCCGTTCTGGCTCGTCATCATCGACTGGGTCCGGCCCCGCGGACGGCCGCCCAAACCCCTCGTCATTGCCGGGCTCATCCTCGGGGTGTTTGGCATTTTTGTGCTCGTGAATCCCACCGGCGCCACAGGCTCGAATGGGATCGCCCCTTTAACGGCGGGTGTGCTCATGCTCGCTTCTCTCTGCTGGGCGATTGGATCTTTTTATTCGCGCGATGCGGATCTTCCTTCCTCGGGACTCATGCGCACTGCGGCAGAGATGGTAGCCGGGGGAATTCTCCTCTACACTCTCGGCGTCGTAACGGGCGAGCTCCGGGGCTTCGACATACATCGTGTCAGCCGCGCATCGCTCTTGGCAGTCGCATATTTGACGACGTTTGGATCGCTTCTCGGATTCACTGCGTACATCTGGCTATTCGATCACGTATCGCCGGCGCTGGCCGGAACGTACGCGTTCGTTAATCCTGTCGTAGCCGTTATTCTCGGTTGGGCAATCGCCGGTGAAGCTCTCACAGCACGCACGCTGATCGCAGCCGCCATCGTCATCGGCGCCGTAGCGCTCATCACTCTCTCGCGAGGAACCGGCGGAAGAGAAGCGGAGGAAGTCGGCCGCGGGACCGCGGGAAGCGGAGAGGCCGAGCCCGCCTAGCGCGACTCAGCGCGCATTCGCGCGCTGACTTTCTCCGCAGCGCGGAAAACGCGCAGAACATTTTCGCCGGCCAGCTTTCGCAAATCGGCGTCCGACCAGCCGCGACGCGCGAGCTCGGCGAATAGGTCCGGATACTTCGATACATCCTCGAGACCTACCACCACATCGTCGATTCCGTCGAAGTCACCGCCGATTCCAACGTGGTCGACGCCGGCAATCTTTCGCACGTAGTCGATTTGATCCGCAACCTGTGAGAGAGTCGCGCGGGGCTTTGGATGCGAAGCTTTCCACGCATCGCCCGCAGCTCGGAGCGCGGTGGTATCCGTGCCAATTCGCTCTCGCGCGTCGCGCATCGCTTCCCCCGTCGCGCGGTCGTACGCCTGGACTTCAGGCGACACAAAGCTCGTGACGAACGGAACCATGACGACGCCTCCATTCACCGTCACACGGCGAAGGATGGAGTCCGGGACGTTACGCGCGACCTCTACGAGAGCGCGCGCGCCTGAGTGCGAAAAGATTACGGGTGCACGTGTGACGTTAAGTGCGTCGCTCATCGTGCCCGGTGAGACGTGGGCCAGATCCACGAGCATCCCGAGCCGGTTCATCTCCAGCACAACGCTCTCGCCGAACGGAGTGAGGCCGCCGTGCCTGGCGCTGTCGAGAGCGGCATCGGCCCAATCGAGGGTGACGTTGTGGGTCAGCGTCATGTAGCGCACACCGAGGTCGTAATAGTCGCGGAGAAGACCAAGTGAGTTCTCGATCGCGTGTCCGCCTTCGAGCCCTAACAGCGACGCAACCTTCTTTTGGTGGAAGCTCCGCGGAATGTCGTCCGCTCGCAGCGCGAGGGCGAGCTTATCGGGATACTTCGCGATAACGCGCCTCGCGATGTCAATCTGCTGCAGCTGCACCCTCGCGTAACCCGAGTCACGCCAATCGCCCGGCGTGTACACCGACCAGAATTGCGCGCCGATCATCCCTTGCTTGAGGCGCGCAAAATCGGTGTGCCCGGGCGTCTTCTTGCGCAGGTCGTAGAGATCGACGTTGCTGCGAGCAGTGGTGTCTTCGCGGATTCGCCAGGGCAAATCGTTGTGACCGTCGATGAGTGGCGTGGTAGCGAGAACGTGCCGCGCTCGCGCGAGATACTTGTCGGGCGCTTGCGCTTTGACGGTCGCGACGGAGGCAAAGAGAAGCGCGAGGGTAAGGAGCCGGCGCGTGAGAGTCGCGGAACGCATGATCGGTGCGGGATTAAGGATTGATATTTTCTTCGGGAACGACAGGCGTGTCGAGAATATGCAGAGCGTCGGATGAATCGGCTTCTGCCACGACCAGGCGAATGGGATGCAGCCACTGAAGCCATGGCATCATGCCGCCCGCATCGTCCCGAATAAGACTCGAGGGAATGCCATTCGCCTCCAACGCGGCTTGCGCGATGAACGCTTCAGTCTCGCCGGAAAAAGTGCGGATGACGAATTGCGGCTCGGGTGGCACAGCACCTGCCTCGTTAAAAGGATACCTAACATGAAAGATAGCGCGGTGACGTTCAGCAAATCCCTCAGGGTAACGAGTCTGGCAGCTCTTGTCAGCGCAGGCGCCTGCTCCAAATCCAACAAAGCTCATGAAGTCGCCCAGGACAGCATTCTCGTTAAGGATGCGGACGTCGCCGGGCAGAAGACGGACACGGCTGGAGCAGCGACTGCCGCGCTTATGAGAGAGAGGGGTGCTTCGGGAGCACAGCGTCCCGCGCTCACGAACGGCGCGCAGGTAACTCGGACCACTGACGGTGCGCCACCGGTTGGATCAACACCGACATCATCTCAGCCGAGAGTGCTGCCACCGCGCAGAGTGAACCCGAGTCCGGTGCTTCCGCCGCGGGAGCCATCTGGCAATCCAATGGAACCCGTTTCAGCATCACCGACTACGCCACAGCCAACGATACAGCCGCCGCCGGTTGCACAGCCGATCCCTCCTTCGCCGCCGCCGGTGAGTCAGCCGACTCCGCCAACTCCGAAGAGAGACAGCTCAAAGGACAGCCTGACCGTTCGCCGCAGCTAAACCGCGGCGAGCACGGGCATGACCGCCGCTTTCTCCTGTCCGGGCCGGCGCTCTCCCACCTGCTGCCTCCACATCGCGAAGTACAATCCTTTTTTCTCGAGAAGGTCGGCGTGCTTACCCATCTCGAT
>JACDDT010000019.1 GCA_013816855.1 Gemmatimonadaceae bacterium | reverse complement strand
GAGCGCTCTTTACCAAGATCACACTCGGGGGGCGCGCCCGCGGTGAGGTTGTGTACTCGCGCCAGGTATTCGCTCCCGCCTAGCTCTGCGGTGCAATCGCCGAGTAGCACGATGTCATCGCCGGCTTTCGAAAACGTCGCGCGTGTGACGTGAGCCAAATCATCTATCAGCCCTACCATTCCGATAACCGGAGTGGGGAAGACCGCGCCCGTAGAGCTCTCGTTGTAGAGAGACACGTTGCCACCGGTGACCGGCGTCCCGAGGGCGGTGCACGCCTCGCCTATGCCGGAAATCGCTTCACGGAGCTGGAAATAGACGGATGGCTTTGTCGGATTCCCGAAGTTCAAACAGTTCGTGATGGCCAGGGGTCGTGCGCCGGTGCATGCGACGTTGCGCGCACATTCAGCGACGGCAGTGCGCCCGCCCACGCGCGGATCCAAGTGGACGTAGCGTCCGTTGCCGTCCACCTTCACGGCGATTGCCTTTCGCGTCCCGCGAAGGCGAAGCACTGCCGCATCGCCGCCCGGGCCGATGACAGTGTTGGTGCGGACCGTCGAGTCGTACTGGTTGTACGCCCAGGCTTTGCTCGCAATGCTCGGAGATGAAAGGAGCTGCAGGAGTGTCCAAGCTGGATTCTTTTCCTCAGCGCGCTCCTTAATTGAGAAAGGATCGGTAGCGCGAAGCTGTTTTATCACCGCGGATTCCTCCGCCACCGGTGTGTATCGCGGGCAATCCGTGACGAGCCTCGAGCCGGGGAACTCCGCTACTACTCTATCGCCTTCCGTCACGCGGTACACCGGCTCCGCGATCACTTCGCCGATGACGCTTGACGTGAGGTCCCACTTCTCGAGAATGGCGGCGACATCCTGTTCGTGTCCGCGCTTCGCCACGACAAGCATCCGCTCCTGCGATTCACTGAGAAGAATCTCGTACGGCGACATGCCGCTCTCGCGCGTGGGCACCTTGGTCACGTCGATCGTCACACCCACATCTCCACGCTCAGCCATCTCCGCGCTGGACGACGTGAGTCCAGCGGCACCCATGTCCTGAATGGCGATGATGTGTCCGCTCTTGATCAGCTCCAGGCTGGCTTCGAGGAGAAGCTTCTCGGTGAACGGGTCACCGACCTGAATGCGGGGGCGCTTCGCTTCGCTCGCCGATGTCAGATCTTCCGACGCGAATGATGCGCCGTGAATGCCGTCCCGACCGGTGCGCGCACCAACCGCGATTATAGGGTTGCCGACACCTTCGGCTTTGGCTCGGATCAGCTCTTCTTCCTTGAGGAGGCCGACACACATCGCGTTCACGAGCGGATTTGTGGTGTACGCCTCGTCAAAGACAATTTCGCCCGCGACGGTGGGAATCCCGACACAGTTGCCGTAGTCGCCGACTCCTTTAACTACGCCAGCGAAGAGGTAGCGCACGTGCGGGTCCTCGAGACTCCCGAAGCGAAGCGAGTTGAGCATCGCGATCGGACGGGCACCCATCGTGAAGACGTCGCGAAGAATTCCGCCAACGCCCGTCGCTGCGCCCTGGTATGGCTCCACTGCCGACGGGTGATTGTGCGATTCGATCTTGAAGGCGATGGCCAATCCATCGCCGACCGATATGACTCCCGCGTTTTCGCCCGGGCCTTGAAGCACGTACGGCGCTTTGGTGGGAAGATCCTTGAGGAGCGGACGCGAATGCTTGTATGAGCAGTGCTCGCTCCAAAGCGCGCTTACAATTCCGAGCTCTGTAAAAGTCGGCGCGCGCCCAAGCATCGCTTCGATTGTCTTGTACTCGGACGGTGTGATGCCATGCTCGGCGACTAGCGCCGGTGTAATGACGGGATCGCCCGGACGAGGCTCCACCCGCGTCATGATCAGGCCGCTACGCCAGCGAGCAGTGATTCAAAGAATCGGAGACCGTCAGTTGACCCGAGCTCGAGCTCCATCGCGCGCTCTGGATGCGGCATCAAGCCGACGACGTTGCCGGCTTCATTCATTATGCCCGCGATGTCGCGCTCGGAGCCGTTCGGATTCTCTACGTACCGAAAAACAACTTGCCCCTCTCCCTCGATCCGATCGAGAGTCTCCGTCGCCGCAACGTAACGTCCGTCGCCGTGCGCGACGGGAACCAGTAGCTCTTCGCCTTCGCGATAGAGATTGGTGAACATCGTCGATGCTTTTTCGACTCGGATCCTCACGGCCGCGGAAACGAACTGCAGCGACCGGTTGCGCATCAGAGCGCCGGGGAGAAGTCCCGCTTCACAGGCAATCTGGAAACCGTTGCAAATGCCCAGCACGGGGGCGCCCCGTTTGGCGTGCGCTATGACTTCGCGCATCACCGGACTGAAACGCGCGATCGCACCGGAGCGCAGATAATCCCCGTAGCTGAAACCGCCGGGGAGAATGACGACGTCAGCTCCGCGAAGCCCGGTCTCCTTGTGCCAGACGTATTCGGCTTCGCATCCGAGATGATCCACGATAGCGCGGTACGCGTCGTAATCGCAGTTCGATCCGGGGAAGGTGACTATCGCAAACTTCACAGCGGTGTCGCGGGCTCGATCTCGAAATCCTCGGTGACCGGATTGGCGAGAAGCTTTCCACACATCGCCTTCACTTCCGCGCCTGCCGCAGACGCGCTTTCGGCTTCCGTTTCAAGCACGATGTAGCGGCCAACGTGCGCAGCGCTGACACCACTGAAGCCGAGCGAATGAAGCGCGCCGGCAACGGCCTGTCCCTGCGGGTCGAGCAATCCCTTTCGCGGGGTGATGTGAACGGCGACGCGAAAGCGGGCCACGTTACATTTCTCCGGGTGGCAGCGGGTTCCCGAGCGGCGTGGAGGGACGGTGTTTCCGCTTGCGGCGCCGTCTCGAGCTCCGGTGCGGCGTTTCATCGAAGTCGGCCTCATCCAACAACGGCTCGTCGTCACTGATGACCGGCGCGTCGTCTTTCGGACCACGCCCCAGCAGGCCGAATATGACCGTCTTCGCAATGCCATAAAGCACGTAAAGCACGAGGGCCGGGAAGTAGAACTCCTTCCGCAGGAAAAACACTCCGAGCACCGCCGCCACCACGACAATCGTGCCCAGTATCTCGCTGAGCTTCCTGAACCCGATAGTGGGGACCGCAGGATAAGAGACGTTGCTTATCATCAAGAACGCGAGCAGCATCATCAGTATCGTGAGCGCAACGGTCCAGTTCAGGTCGCCGAGCATCGTCTCGTTGTACAGCGGCGTCTGACTGAACCAGTAGTAGGTCGCGAGCGTGAGTCCGGCGGCAGGGCTCGGCAACCCGTGGTGATAGCGTTTTTCGCGGCCGGCTTGCTCGATGTTGAATCGGGCGAGGCGGATTACTGCGCAGGCGGTGAAGAAAAAGCAGAACAGCCAATCCCAGCGGCCCTTGTTGAAGACCGCGAAGTACATGATGAGCGCCGGCGCCAGGCCGAACGATATGGCATCGACGAGTGAATCGAGCTCGGATCCGAATCGCGAGCCGGTACCTGTCGCCCGCGCAACTCTGCCGTCGAGAGCATCGGCCACTCCGCCGGAGACAATTGCGAAGGCGGCGATGTTGAAATCGCCGCGCGAGGCGCTGACGATCGCGAACATTCCGCAAAGCAAATTGAAAAGCGTAAATCCGTTCGGAAGCACCACGATGCTGCGACGCGAAACGCGCTCGCCGTTGTCGCGCGCGACTACCCGGGTGTGATCGGGCGGAAGCATTAGGGCAGCTCTGCGAGAAGGGTTACGCCCGCGCTGGTGATGTCGCCCTTTTTGGCGACGATCTTCGCATTCATCGGAATAAAGACGTCGACGCGCGAGCCGAACCGGATCATGCCCATGCGATCTGCCTGACGCACGCTCTCATCTATTTTGCTGTAAGTGACGATTCGTCGCGCGATGAGACCGGCGATCTGGCGCACAAGAATCTTTCCGTGCGCCGTCTCCAGCCCGACCGACTGCTGCTCGTTCTCGAGACTGGATTTCTCCGATGAGGCGTTGAAAAACTTCCCCTTGTTGTAATGCAGGTATTTGACGACGCCGTCGGTCGGGTAACGATTCACGTGGACGTTGAAGACATTCATGAAGATGGAAAGGCGCATCGCCTTGCCGCCAATGAATGAAGGCTCGTCGACTTCAGTGATCATGATCAGCTTGCCGTCGGCGGGAGATATGACGAGGGCTGGTCCACGCTGACCGCTGCGTTCCGGATCGCGAAAGAAATACGCGACCCACAGCGCGAGAATGAGCAGCACCAGTGCGATGAGCCAGAAGCCCCAGGAGCGGCGATTCACCGCGAGGGCGAACGCGCCCGCAGCGAGCAAGCTCGCGATAGCTATGAACGGGAATCCCTCGCGGGCGAAGGTCATATGCTCACCAGTGAAAGGGAGGAGCCGGTCAGCATCTCGAATATCGAACGGTAACGGGCGCTCATTTCAACTATCACTTTTGGAGGGAGCGGCGGAGGGGGCGCGTTTCCGTCCCAGCGGCCCGCTGCGCGCTCGGAGTCGAGATAATCACGGAGCGGCTGCTTGTCGAAGCTCGGCTGCGGACCACCCGGGACGTACCTGTTAGCGGGCCAGAATCGCGAGCTGTCGGGCGTGAGAACTTCATCCACCAATATAATCTCTTCTTCGCCGTCGCTCGCGAGCGCTCGGCCGAATTCGAGCTTGGTATCGGCGATGATAATCCCGCGATCCGCCGCGATTTCGCGTCCGAACTCATACACGAGCCGCGTCAAACCCTCGAGCTCTACGGCCGCTTGGCCGGCAACCTCATTCATTCGCACGATGGTGATGTTTTCGTCGTGGCCTTCCTCCGCTTTCGTGGCCGGACTGAATACTGGTGCATCGAAGCGATCCGACTCGCGCATCCCCGTCTTTAGCTTTTCGCCGGCAAGCGTCCCCTGCTGAGCATACTCCTTCCAGGCGGAGCCGCTCAGGTACCCGCGGATGACGCATTCAACGGGGAAAATGTCGGCGCGGCGGCAGAGCATCGACCGCCCGCTGAGTTCGTCGGCATGGGGAGCGAGCTCGGGCACTCGTGCGAGGATCTCCGCTGTATCGGCAGAGATCATGTGATGCTTCACCGCACCGCCGAGCTTCTCGAACCACCAAGCCGATAGCTGAGTAAGAACCACGCCTTTGTCCGGGATCGTCTCGCGCATGACAACGTCGAACGCGCTCACGCGGTCGGTCGCCACGAGAAGCACCGTCTCCGCGTCGACCGCGTACACATCGCGAACTTTTCCTCGTCGAATTGTCTGGAGCGGTAGGGCAGTGGTCCCGATGAGCATCAGACTCGCAGGTCTTCGGCGGACACTCTTGCGCGCTTCTGGCTTAGAAGCGGAGTAACAACTTCTGTCAAGAATTCATCGACCTGCTCTGCCGCTCGGCCAGTGAACCTTTCAGCGGCGAGCTCCTTTTTCAATTCGCCGCTTGATACTCCAAGTGATTTGTCCGACGCGAGGCGGTCAAGCAGATCGTTCGGCTTTCCGGATTCACGCATCGCCTTTACAGTTTCCATGCTGTGTCGGCGGATTGTCTCATGCGCATCCTGGCGGTCGCCCCCTGCGCGGACCGCTCGCATGATCAGCTTCTCTGTCGCCATGAACGGCAGCTCGTCGGCGACACGGCGCTTTATCACCTCGCGGTTCACGCTCAGCCCCGAAGCCACGTTCAGCATTAGAAGCAGTATTGCGTCGGTAGCGAGGAATGCTTCGGGTATGACCAGGCGGCGGTTCGCACTATCGTCGAGAGTCCTCTCCAGGAACTGAACGGAGTGTGTCTGGTTCGCGTTTGGCTCCAACGAAAGCACGAATCGCGTCAGGGAAGCGATCCGCTCCGATCTCATTGGATTCCGCTTATACGCCATCGCTGACGAGCCGATCTGCGATTTGTCGAAGGGCTCTTCGATCTCGCCGAACGACTGGAGCATGCGAATGTCACCACTGAATTTCGCCGCAGAGCTCGCGACGCCGGCAACCACACCAAGAATGCCCGCGTCCAGCTTTCGCGAATACGTCTGCCCGGTAACCGCGAGATGCGAGCTGAATCCCATCTTCTCCGTGACCATCGCGTCGAGCTTTCGAACTTTGGCGTGATCGCCTTCGAAAATCTCGAGAAAGCTCGCCTGCGTTCCCGTCGTGCCTTTCACTCCTCTAAAGGGCAGCGTCTCGAGACGGTAATCGATGTCTTTGAGATCCAGCACCAAATCCTGCATCCACAGCGTTGCGCGCTTCCCAACGGTTGTTAGCTGCGCGGGCTGAAGATGCGTGTATCCCAGTGTCGGCTCTGCCCGCCATTGAAGCGCGAAATCAGCGAGCGATCGCAATACTTCCGTCACGCGATCGCGCAGCAGCCACAACGCGCGCCTCATGAGAATGAGATCGGCGTTGTCCGTGACGAACGCGCTCGTCGCGCCGAGGTGAATGAATGGCCGCGCGTCGGGCGCGACGTCACCGAAAGCGTGAACGTGAGCCATCACGTCGTGGCGCAGCTTCTTTTCGTAGGATGCGACAGAAGCAAAATCGATGTCGTCGACTTTGGACTTCATTTGCTTGAGGGCGCTCTCCGGGATCGCTACACCGAGATCGCGCTCGGCTTCGGCGAGAGCGAGCCAGAGGCTCCGCCAGAGACTGTACCGCGTTTGCGGAGACCACAGGGCGAGCATCGCTTCCGATGCGTAGCGCTCGACGAGAGGGGAGCTATAAGTCTCGGTCACGGGTTACTGCAGTCCGAATTCAGTGGAGTAAATCTGCCCGCCGCGCTCGAAATAAAGTCTGATGATGCCGCGTCCGTACGCATTCAGAATTCGTTCCACCGATGGTGCGTCGGTGACCGGAGTGCGGTTGATCTGAACGATGACGTCGCCGGGCTCGAGCCCAATTTGTGTTCTTATCCTATCGGTGACTTTCCCAACGAGCGCGCCCTGCGTGCTCCTGATTTGCCGCTCGCCCCTGATCGCCGGCGTAACCGAGAGGAGCTCGAGCTCGCTGAGCACCGTTACCCGGGGCGCATTGACGTCGGGCAGATCTTCTACCGAGACTTGCATCGGCATGTCATGCCCGTTGCGGCGAACCGTAAGGTTGACGCGCTCACCCACGCGAAGCTCTAGAAGCTCGGCGAACCAATCGTACGCGTTATGCAGCACGCGCTCACGTGAACGAACGAGAACGTCGCCGGCGCGAATTCCTGCCCGGGCCGCAGGGGAGCCGGGCACAACCGAGGCGACAGTAACGCCGGCACTTGGGCCGCTGCTTGTGTTGCGCGCCGTAAGCTGTGGTTGAATCCCGATCCAGGGCCGCCGCACGACGCCGTGGGCCAGCAGATCGTCCGCCACCCGCTTCGCGCGGTTGATCGGAATCGCGAAGCCGAGCCCAATCGACCCGCCGCTGGGCGAGAAGATCGAGCTGTTCACTCCGATCACTTCGCCTGCTGCGTTGACCAGCGGTCCACCGGAGTTCCCCGGATTGATCGAGGCATCGGTCTGAATCATATCCACGTAGACGCCGGCGCCTTCGCTCTCGGTTGCGAGATTCCGTCCCGTGCCACTAACGACGCCAGCGGTTACGCTCGGCTCCGAGTTCGCGAGCAAAAATCCGTAAGGATTGCCGATGGCGATCGCCCATTCTCCGACGATGAGTTTGGAAGAGCTGCCGAGGGGAGCGACGGGAAGATTCTTCGCATCGATCTTGATCACGGCTAAGTCGTTCGCTTCGTCCGACCCGAGGAGTTTCGCGGGGTAGGTGGTGCCGTCGCGGAGGGCGACGGAAATCTTCGAGGCGCCGCTGATGACGTGCGCGTTGGTGACGATCGTTCCGTCGGAGCGAATGATGAAACCCGAGCCGAGGCCTGCCGCCGCGCGCTGGCCAGACCGTCCGCCGAAGAATTGCTCGAATACGTCGGCTGCAACACGCTCGATTACTTCCGTCTGCACTGTGACGACGGACGGCGCGACGCGCGCAACGGCGTCCGTGATAGCGGTGCGCCGCGAAGCCGAGATCGCCTCGGAGCTGGGGAGAGTTTGGGCGGAAGACGCGGACGGCGTGCCCTCGCAGGCAACGATCGTCGCTGCGGAGAGAAGCGCGATACCGAATCTCATCAGGATTGTGTCCGCCCTCTCGGACGCTTCGACAGCTCGTTCAGGAACTTGTCCACTCCTCGATCGGTAAGCGGGTGAGTGATGAGGGAATGAAGAACGCTTGGCTTAACGCAAACAATATCGGCACCCGAGAGCACTGCTTCGGAGAACTGGCTTGCGTTCGAAGGTGATCCCACCATTACGTCGCATTCCTCGCCGGCCGATTCGAGAATTGTTTTTATCTCGGAGAGCGCGCCACTGCCGGATTGCCCGTGCGCATCCAGGTCGTCGACCATCACCCGGACGATGGACGCTCCAGCCTTTGCCGCAAGCAGCGCCTGCGCCCCCGTGTATACGAACGCCGCGCACACCGTGACGCCTTCCGCATTGAGCCGGTGCATCGGGTCCAGCGCGTCCTCTATGAGGGGCACTTCGACGATGATGTGGTCGGAGAGCTTCGCCAACTCGCGCCCTTCGCGATAGATATCTCCGCTGCTCACCGAGCCGACGGCGGCACACACGGGAAGGGCAAATGCGCGTGCGATCTCCGCCAGCCGCTCATTCGCGTCGGCGTCCGGTGCGTCCGCAGAGAGAGTTGCGTGGGAGAAAGCAATGCCATCGGCAATTCCCGAAGCCGCGGCTTTCTGTATCTCATCGAGATCAACGCTCTCGAGGTAAATGTTCATTTTGGGTCCAGATAAAGTTCGGAAGGATATTCGACACGCTCGAGATAGAGGGCGTGTGCGGGCGCGGGAGGTGAGACTAGCGAATTGTCCTCGCTCTCGAGAATGGTGGCGATGTCGTTGACGCCGCGCTTCCGGCTGCCGATGTCGAGCATCGTTCCGACGAGGAATCGCACCATGTGATGCAGAAAGCGGTTCGCCTGAATTTCGAACTGCAGTCCGCCTTCGCGGTTTGACCATTCCGCCCGGCTCACGGTGCACCGGTGATTGTCGTCTTCCGGCGCGGTTCCTTTAACGGCGAATCCGCGAAACGAATGGTCGCCTCGCACGCGCGCCGCCGCGTCACTCAGTAGCTCCACCTCGAGAAGACGATGCCACGCGAGCTCGGTGCGTGAGCGGAAGGGAGACGAGGCCTCGGCGTCGGTGGCGACGAAGTACCGGTATGTGCGCGAAGTCGCGCTGTAGCGCGGATGAAAATCGTCACGCATCTCGAACGCGGAGCGCACCCATACGTCTTCCGGTAAAATCGCGTTTATGGCGCGGCGAAGGTCGCCTGCACGCCATTTATCCGGCACCCTCACGCCCGCCGCCTGCCCGCGCGCGTGAACCCCAGCATCTGTTCTTCCTGCGCCGACCACCGTTACCGGCTCGTTGCAGATTCTGCTTATCGCCGCTTCCATCACGCCCTGAACAGTGCGGTCCGCCGGCTGGCGCTGCCATCCCGAGAAGCGTGATCCGTCGTAATGCAACACAAGCTGAATGCTGCGTGACGGCATAGCGAGAAATTATCCTCGACAGAGGGGGTGTCAAGGAACGCAAAGCGTTGCCGATGATTGACTTTCCCAGCGCAAGTGATGAAGATGCGACGCCTGTCCGCATCGCCTCAGCCCACCTGCTTTCATGGCATCACGCACCCTCGCCGGATTGTCCGCGGTACTTAGCGCTGCCCGCTCTCTGCCTGAAGCGCTGTCGGCGCTCGCGCAGGAGCTCGCCGAGGTCGATCGCGCTGCCCAGCTGGCTGTGTTCGAGTACGATCAGCAGCGTGCGGTGCTTTGTCGTCGCACGTCCATCGTAGACGGTATCCCGAAGGCTTCCGAGCTTGGCGTGTCACTCGATCATTTCCCCGGGCCCATTCGAAAAGCGCTGCTTTTGTCGAAGCAATTCTCCGATCTCGGGGCGCAATCCGACGACTACATGAAGCTACTCGGCTTTCCCGCCGCACAGGAAAGCGGCGCGTTTCTACTTCGCGGGTGTACGCTTGACGGGGAGCTAGCCGGGATCGTGGCATTGCAGGAGCCCAAGCGTGTATTCGGGGCGCGAGTATCCGAGAGGATTTCGCCCGCCGTCGATCTCTTCGCACTTGCCTTTGAAAGGGTCTCGGAGCGTGAGGCCCGCATCGAGGCGACGACGCGCCTCGAGCAGTTGACCCGTCAGCTCCATGAAGAGCATTCACGCATCATCGCCGATCTCGAACGGAAGCTAGCGCTCGCACGGGCCGCCGCGAGCGGCGACGAGACCGAATCAGAAAAACGGATCGCAGAGCTGGAGGCAGCCGCTGAGAAGGCGCGCGTCGATGCGCGAGCCACTGCTCAGCGCCTCGGCGCTGTCGAGGAACAGGTCGAATCCGCCGTCGGGCGGCTGGAGAAGGCACATCGCCAGCTGTATGAGCAGAATGAAGCAATCACGCAGCAGCGGAATCTTCTTTACCGTGTCGAGCGGATGCTGCGTGACAGCTCAGCGGGCGACTCGCACAAGCTCGTCGAAGACCTGTTGGCGGTAGTCAGCTCGACTCCGTCAGCCGAGGCGCAGTAGATGCAGCCGGCGGCGAATGCGCTGAACGGCGCGATTCAAAAGTTGGCTGCGCATCAGCCTCTTACCTCGGCGAATACGGAAGAAGCGTTCGACGTCATCATGCGGGGGCAGGGCACCGAGGTGCAGGTTGCGGCGCTGCTCGCCGCGATGCGGGCCGTCGGTGAAACCTCGGAAATGGTAGCGGGTGTGGTGCGCGCGCTTCGTCGAGCGATGGTCGTCCTTCCCGCGAGGGATCCCGACTCGCTCGTCGACACGTGCGGCACCGGCGGGGGAACTGTCCCGACCTTCAACATCTCGACCGCTGCGGCTTTCGTCGCTGCGGGCGCCGGCGTGCGCATCGCGAAGCACGGAAATCGATCGTTCACCACTCGCTGCGGCAGCGCGGACGTTCTGCAGGCGCTCGGTATCGAGATCGAGGTTCCGATCGAGGTTATGGAGAAGGCGCTCGAGGACACCGGAATGGTTTTCATGTTCGCCCCGCTGATGCACCCGGCCATGCGTCACGTGGGTCCGGTTCGGCGCGAGCTCGCCATTCCTACCGTTATGAACATCGTCGGCCCGCTCGCCAACCCGGCAAGGGCGGGGAAGCAAGTGGTCGGCGTCTCGGACTTCGACCGCGCCCCGATACTCGCTGATGCGCTCCTCTCGCTCGGCACCAAGCACGCCCTGGTCGTTCACGGAGAGCCCGGCTTGGACGAGATTTCTCCGCTTGGCACGACCCAGGTGCTCGAGGTTGGCGGCGGGAAGACTACGGAGTGGACTATCGAGCCGAGGAGTTTCGGACTCGGGGGCGGTAAGGAGTCGGATCTTGCCGGCGGAAGCTCCGAAGAGAATGCCAGGATTATCGAGGAGATATTCGACAACAAGGGAAGGGAAGCCGCTCGGGCTGCTGTCGTCCTCAACGCCGCGGGAGCGATCTACGTCGGCGGCGCCGAGAAGACGTTCGCCGACGCTGTCGCTCTTGCCTCGCGGTCAATCGAAACCGGCAGCGCAAAAAAGGCGCTCCAGAAGCTCCGGAGCGCCTATGCCAAGACGTGATCAAGGAAAGACTTAGCGCTTCACTCCTCTAGCACTTTCTCAATACCCCGACGACCACTCCCTGGATGGAAATGTCGTTCTCGTGCACGTAGATCGGCGCCATCGTTTCGTTCGCGGGCTGGAGGCGGATTCGGCCATCGCGCTCACGATAAAACTTCTTCACCGTGGCTGAGTTTCCGTCGACGAGCGCGATAACCGTCTCTCCGTTGTCAGCTGCGTGTCGTTCGTTAACGATGACGAAGTCTCCATCCCTGATCTGCTCGTCGATCATGGAGTTCCCTCGAACGCGCAGAACGTAGTGGCTTCCGCTCCGGCGCACGAAGTCCTCGGGAACTCCAATCATCTCATTCGTCTGAATCGCCTCGATCGGCATGCCGGCGGCGACGGAGCCAAGCAGCGGGAGCGAAGTGGCGCGGGGATGGATGTCAGAGGGGAGAACCTCTATCCCACGACTCTCATTGTATGCGCGCTTGATGTACCCTTTGCGCTCGAGGTTGGTGAGGTGTTCGTGCACCGTCGCGAGCGAGTTATAGTTAAACTTCGCCGCAATCTCCTCAAAGCTCGGGGCATAGCCGTTTCCCTCGGAATACTCCCCAAGGTAGGTCAGAATCTCACGCTGGCGTTTCGTTAACGACATTAGATAACTCGGCCGGTTGGGGGTGAACCGGTAGGACTTCACCGGAACCGAACATTTGCCGAATTCCAAGATAAGCCGAAGAACCACCGAAGTGCAAGGCTCGAAAAAGTGGACGCCACCGGGAGGCGTGCTGGGGGAGCTGGTCGCGGCGGCGCAAACACGGGCACAAGCGCTGCGCCCGTCGGCAGGTGACCTCCGCGCAGGCGTCTCGTCTGCCCCGCCGGCGCCGAGTTTTCTCGACGCGCTCTCGGGGGACACAGTGGCAGTGATCGCGGAGGTGAAACGCGCATCTCCTTCGAAGGGGGCGATCAATGAGGCGCTCGATGTTGGAGAACAATGCCGCGCCTATGAAGCAGGCGGTGCCGCAGCCATCTCCGTTCTAACCGAGCCCGCGCGATTCGCCGGAAAAGTTGCAGATCTCGTGGCCGCTCGCACGGCGTGCGCCCTCCCGCTCCTTCGCAAGGATTTCATCGTTGACGAGCTGCAGATTCTGGAGGCGAGAGCTTCCGGCGCCTCGGCCGTACTACTCATCGCCCGCGCGATGGATCCATCGCAGTTGAAGGAGCTCTTCCGGTGTGCGGTCGAGAGCCGCCTCTACGCGCTCGTGGAAGTACGCGATGGGGCGGAGCTCGAGACGGCCGTCTCCATCGGCGCGACGATAATCGGAGTAAACAACCGAAACCTCGAAACGCTGGAGATGGACGACGCTGCGCAACACGTGCTGCCACTAATTCCGCGGAAATGCATAGCCGTTGCCGAGAGCGGTTACCGTACACGGGACGATGTAATGCGCGCGGCAAGCATAGGGGCAGATGCCGTGCTCATTGGCTCCGAGCTTTCAGTATCGTTAACACCGGCTTCACTTCTCGAAGAGCTCGCCTCGGTAAAACGGACCAGGAATGCACGCGCGAATTAAATTCTGTGGCATGACCCGCCACGCTGACGCCAGCTTCGCGTCCGAGATCGGAGCGTCCTACATCGGCGCCGTCTTCGCACAGGGGCCGCGGCAGGTGACGGTCGACTCAGCGCGCAAGATTTTCGACTCGATCGGCGGCGCCTTGCGCGTTGGAGTTTTTGGAACGAATGACGTGCGTGAGATCGGTCGCGTCGCGGACGCGGTGGAGCTCGACGTCGTGCAGCTTCACGCCGATCCAACCCCGGACGACGTCCACGCCGTGCGCAGTAGCTTCGGTGGAGACGTGTGGGCTGCGCTTCGAATCGAAGGCTCGTCGGTTTCGAATTCGATTGAAGAGCTCGTGGACGCTGCTGACGGAGTCGTGCTCGACGCGAAAACTCCCGGCAAGCTCGGCGGATCCGGAAAAACGCTCCCGTGGCATGAGCTCGCGCCGGAAATCACGCGCGCACGCACAGGAAGCCTCATCATTCTCGCCGGTGGACTCACGCCGCAGAACGTTGGCATTGCTTTGCGGGATCTCGCTCCTGATGTAGTGGACGTTTCTTCAGGCGTCGAGGAGTCCCCCGGAGCGAAGGATCACCAGCTGATGCGTGACTTCGCGGATTCGGTAGGCGGCATGGAGCGGTTCGCTTGAGCACCGTCGAAGCCGGTCGCTTCGGTGTTTTCGGCGGGCGCTACGTCCCTGAGACGTTGATCCCCGCTCTCGACGAGCTCGACGCAGCGTTCGACGAGGCGATGGCCGATGAGACGTTTCGCGCCGAGCTGGACGGGCTGCTCGAGAATTACGTCGGACGGCCGTCTCCACTGAGCGATGCGCCGAGACTCTCGAAGCGTGTTGGCGCCCAGGTTTACCTCAAGCGCGAAGATCTCAATCACACCGGCGCCCACAAGATCAACAACACCGTTGGTCAAGCACTTCTCGCAAGGCGGATGGGGAAGCTACGCATCATCGCCGAGACTGGCGCGGGTCAGCACGGAGTAGCTACGGCGACGATCTGCGCGCGGTTTGGATTGGACTGCACCGTGTACATGGGCGAGGAGGACATTCGCCGTCAGGAGCTCAACGTATACCGCATGAAGCTCCTCGGCGCGAAGGTCGTTCCCGTCACGTCCGGGACGCGCACATTAAAGGACGCGACGAGTGAAGCGATTCGCGACTGGGTGACGAACGTCGGCGACAGCTACTATATAATAGGCTCAGTAGTTGGTCCGGCGCCCTACCCGAGAATGGTGCGCGACTTTCAGTCGATCATTGGTCGTGAAGCGAAATCGCAGATGATGGAGCGCGCCGGGCGGCTTCCGAAGACGGTGGTTGCCTGCGTTGGCGGCGGCTCAAACGCGATGGGCATTTTTCATCCCTTCGTAGAAGACCGCGATGTCGAGCTCGTTGGCGTCGAAGCGGCGGGGCGCGGCTTGGATTCCGGAGAGCATGCTGCGTCCTTGCAGCGTGGTGAGCCGGGAGTCCTTCACGGAGCGCTCAGCTATTTGCTTCAGGACGAAGATGGGCAAGTGCATCCGGCGCACTCCATTTCCGCGGGGCTCGATTACCCCGGCGTCGGCCCGGAGCACTCGTTCCTGAAAGATTCGGGAAGAGCAGAGTACGTCGCAATCAGCGACGACGACGCCCTGAAAGGGCTTCAGCTGCTGAGCAGGCTTGAAGGAATAATTCCCGCGCTTGAGACGGCGCATGCAATCGCGTGGGTTGATGCGAACCGCGAGCGGTGGTCGCCGGACGATGCCGTGCTGATCTGCGTGAGCGGACGCGGCGACAAAGACGTCGCGCAGCTTACGACGCTTGGTCTTACCGCCCAGTGACGATTCCCCTCGCGCCCGCCGAAGAACTCGACGAGCCGCCGTTTCCGCAGAGCTTCGTGTTGGAGGCGCTGAAGGCGTTCGGCAAAGCGGTACGCGCCTATCAGCTTTATCTGCCGAATAATCCGATGCACGCCCGCGCTCTCGATGCGGTGCGCGAATCGTTCGTTGCGCTCTGGACGCAAACGGACTCAATCGAGCTTCAGATGTCGGAGACGGAGTTCCTTTGGGAAAAGCGCCCGGTATTCGAAGAGGCCGATCGCGCGACGGACAGCTTGCCGTGGACCTTCTACAAGGACGGCATTCGCGAGCTGCGAATGGAGAAGGGCTTCGAGGGCGCGGACCTCAATCTCCTGCTCGACATTCTTCAGCGCGTGCGCAAAGCGTCCGCTGATGATGATGATCTTCTCACCATGCTCTGGGAGGCGGAATTCTCGGCGCTGCAGTACAAGTACGTCGATATCGGATCGGAGGGGATGAGCGAGCTCGAGGGAATGGAGCCAAGCGAGACTCGCGAACGGATTATGGCGCCCGCGCAGGCGGAGGCGGATACTCCGCTCAAGTCTTCCCTCGCCAAGATGGAGGATTACGACTCCACCCTTTATTTCCTCGACGACCGCGAGATCGAATACCTCCAGGGTGAGATCAAGCGGGATTTCTCGTCGGATCTTCGCGGTCCCGTTCTCGCATCGCTCTTTGACACGTTCGAGCGGGAGAGCGATCCGACTGTACGCGAGGAGATCTGCGGCATTCTCGATTATTTCCTGCTGGTTCTGTTGTCCACGACACAATTCCGTACAGCCGCTTATCTGCTGCGCGAGGCAAGCACCACCGCGGAGCGTGCCGCCGAGATTCTCCAGCCGCAGCGCCAGCGGCTCACCGACCTCGCCGAGCTGCTGAGCGATCCTTCCGCGCTTTCACAACTTCTCCAAGCGCTCGAAGACACCGCGCTTCGTCCACCTCAAGTCGAGCTGAACGAGCTTTTCCTCCAGCTAAAGCCACGCGCGCTGGAGACTGTCCTCGGTTGGATCGGCCGAAGCAATAACGCGGAGCTCCGTGCGCTCCTTGAGAATGCCGCGTCGCGGCTTGCCGCGTCACATACCGGCGAGCTCATTCGCCTGATCGGGTCAGACGACGATGTCGTCGTCACGGAAGCCATTAGGAGAGCTGCCGCTCTCAAGACGCCCGCTGCTGTTCCCGCGCTCGGCCGGCTGCTTACGGTGGCGGCGCCGGAGATTCGCATCGCGGCGGTGACCGCGCTTACGGAGATCGGATCCCCGGGCGCGCTTCAAGTACTCGAGCGCGCAATCTCCGACGAAGACCGAGACATTCGCATTGCTGCTGTGCGGGCACTTGGCGCGCGCGGCTCCAAACCCGCGCTGCCGCGCATCGAGACGACGGTGAAGGGAAAGGAAATCCGCGAAGCGAATCTCACCGAGAAGATGGCATTCTTCGAAGCGTACGGGACTTTGTGCGGCGATCAGGGCATCCCGCTCCTCGATGGTCTGCTTCACGCGAAAGGATTCCTCGCCAAAAAGGAAGACATCGAGATGCGCGCATGCGCTGCTATGGCGCTGGGGAAGATTGGATCGCAGCGCGCGCTTGATTCTCTGAATAAGGCATCGGCAGACAAGGAGATCATCGTTCGCAACGCCGTCTCACGCGCCATTAGAGGAGCGCCTACCACATGACGTCAGGCGAAGCCCAGATTCGCGCGGAGGACAGGGCCGGTGACGCGGGCTCCGCCAATGTGAGACGCGCAGGCAGGAATTTCATCATTTCTTTTTACGCGGCGCTTCGAGCGATGAAGCTCTACCCGCTGGAGCACAGCGCGGTGCAGAAGACGCTCGGCGAGCTCTCGCAGATTACGAGCGACATTCGCGAGGAGGAAGGCGAGCTCGAGCTCCGAATTTCCGGCGAGTTCATCTTCATCAACGAAACGCGCCTCCGGCTCGATCTCAGCAACTACGCGAGCTTCGGCCATCTCCTCACTCTCTGCAAAGCAGGGGGGATCGGCGCGATAACGGTCACGGGCACAACGACTCCCCGCGACTGGACGGTCTTCATCACGCGCCTCGACTCGCAGGCGAAGGAGTCACCCGACGAGCGTTATGACAAAATCGCGCAGGCATTGTCCGACGCCGGGATTACGGCCTTCGAGCTCGGGCCCCCTCTCGAAAACGAGAGTGATCGACAGTTCGCAGAGCAGACGAAGGCGGCTGCGAATCGGACATATTCCCAATCCGTTGCCGTTACGAAGGATGTCATCAACTCGGTGCGCATGGGTAAAACGCCGAGTATGCGGAAGATCAAGCGAGTGGTGCAGGGAATCGTCGACCAAATTCTGAATGAAGAAACTTCCCTCATCGGTCTCACCGCCATTCGCGATTACGACGAGTACACGTTCACGCACAGCGTGAACGTCTGCATCTTCGCCGTCGCATTGGGCCGCCGGCTTGGAATGACGAAGCTGCAGCTCTACGAGCTCGGACTGGCGAGCTTGATGCACGACATCGGAAAATCGCGAGTGCCGGTCGATCTCCTCCAGAAATCGGGGGATCTCACGGAGGACGAATGGCGCTGGGTGGCTTCACATCCCTGGCTCGGCGTCCTGGCGTTGTTCCAATTCCGCCGCCAGCAGGAGCAGCTGTCGTATCGCTCAATGACGGTTGCGTACGAGCACCACATGAAGCAGGACCTCACCGGATACCCGAAGTCCCTTCGCCCGCGCACTCTGAGCATGACGAGCAAAATCGTCGCCGTCGCGGACGGCTACGATGCCGCTACCTCCAGACGCGCGTATCAGACTGTTCCGTTTCCGCCGCCGGCCGTTCTGCAGGAGATGCGCGACAATCCAAAGCGTGGAATGGATCCGGTGGTCGTAAAGGCGTTCATTAACCTCCTCGGGATTTATCCGGTGGGCACTCTCGTCGTGCTCGATACGTTCGAGCTCGCGGTGGTGTACGCGGCGAACCCGAACCCGGAAGCGCTGTCGCGGCCTATCGTGCGCGTCGTGTGCGATGCGACAGGTGTGATGATGAATCCTCCGCTCACTGCCGATCTCGCCATCCCGGACGCGGGCGGTGAATACCCTCGCACCATCATCAAAACTGCCGAAGCAGACCGGTATGGCCTCAACATCAACGACTATCTCCAGTAACGTCGACGAGACCTTCGCAGCGCTTCGTCAGAAGAAGAAACGCGCTCTCGTAGGATATCTCACCGCCGGCTTTCCAGACGCCGCCCGTTCCATTGAATGCCTCCGCGCTCTCGACGAGGGCGGTGCGGACATCATCGAGCTCGGAGTTCCGTTCTCCGATCCGATCGCTGACGGGCCGGTGATTCAGGCAAGCTCGCAGCGTGCGCTGGAGCTCGGCATGACTCTGGAGCGCACGCTGGAGATCGCTTCCGCCGCGAAGCTGCGCGCGCCGATCGTGTTGTTCAGCTACTTGAATCCGGTAATTGCGGGCGGGCCGGATATACTCGAGCGCGCGGCCGCGGCCGGTGTGAGTGGAATTCTTCTCACAGATCTTCCCGTTGGCTCTGATAGCGCGCGCGAGGAATGGCTCTCGTCCGGACCGCTGTCGTTCATCCGGCTCGTCGCGCCGACAACTCCGGTGGAGCGGATGGCGGAGATAGCACGGCACGGCAGCGGCTTTGTGTATCTCATAAGCCGGCTTGGCGTGACGGGTGCAAGGACGACTGCTCCGGAAGGGTTGACGGAGACTGTGGGCCGTTTGCGCTCTGCGACAAAACTTCCGATTTGTGCGGGATTTGGAATCTCGACCGCGGAGCAGGCCAAGCACGTGTCGCAGCTCGCGGACGGCAGTGTCGTCGGGAGCGCGTTGGTGTCGGCCGCGGCGGTCTCTCCGGAGTCAGTGTCCAGGTTAACCCAAGAGCTGAGGACGGCGATTGACTCCTGATTCGCCGCGTCGCGCGACGGTGATCACTCTGCGCGCAATGAAGTTCGACGCACTTATCGGGGTACTCCCGCACGAAGCCGAAATCCCACAGCCGATTGAGGTCGATCTTTCGCTCAGCGTGACCGCGGCAACTGGAAAAATCGACATGCACAAGATTCTGGATTATCGCCACGCGTACGATCTCGCAGCAGGCGTGATCACCGCAGGACATATCGATTATCTCGAGGAAGCTGCCGAGCGCATCGCCACTGACGCGCTGGCGCTGCCACTCGTGGATAGTGTTTCAGTCGCGATCAGAAAAATGAAGGTCGCGCTGCCCGGCCCGCTCGCATTCGCCGAGGTCAAACTCGAGCGCTCACGTGGCTAAGGCGAAAGTCTTCTACGTAGCGCTGGGGTCGAATATCGGAGATCGTAAGAAGTATTTGCTGGAAGCACGCAAAGCGATCGCGGCGCTCCCGGGCACTGAATGCATCGCGGAAACCGCGGTCGAGGAAACGGCGCCTCTCGGACCAATTGCGCAGCCCCACTACCTGAACCAGATGCTCGCAGTGAAAACTCGACTCGCGCCGCAGGCACTATTGGAAGAGCTGCAGCTCATAGAAGAATCCGCCGGCCGTAAGAGGGGCGCGCGCTGGGGTCCGCGGACTTTGGATCTGGATGTAGTAGCAATGGAAGGTGAAACTGTTAATTCGCGGAGCCTAATCGTTCCACACCCGGAGCTTCCCAATCGCGACTTTTGGATACGCGAGCTTGAATTCCTTCGCCGGACGGTAATTAGAGATGGTTAGATTTTCGCGTTGCGAAGAGATATGAAAAAATCCAGATCAGCAGACCTTATCGATCCCGCCGGAACCGGCCTCCCCTCCTGGGCGCAGGTGGGTGAAAAGCGGTTGGCGCATATCGGTAGGGTGACCTCGCTGCTGCGCGCGTGGGCGACCGCGATGCGCATGTCGCCGGATGAAGCGAACGCGTGGATCGATGCAGGCAGCTGGCACGACGCGCTTCGAGATGCTCCCGAAGATCAACTTCGCGAAATCACGGGCGACCGCACGTCTCCCTATGGACTGCTGCACGGCCCGGCCGCCGCAATTCGTCTCGCGGCCGAGGGCGAAAAGCGAAAAGATGTGCTCGACGCGATTCGCTATCACACCATCGGCTCTGCCTCGTGGAAGCAGACCGGGCGCGCGCTCTACATTGCGGATTACCTCGAGCCCGGCCGCAAGTTTCTGAACGAAGACCGGAATTTTCTCGCCAGCCAGGTCCCGCACAATTTCGACGGCGTGTTCCGGCAGGTTGTCCGGTTCCGTCTCGATTGGTCGGTGAGAGAAGGGAACCACATCTATCCCGAGACCGTAGAGCTCTGGAACAGCCTTAGGTGAAGCGGAAGCGCCGCTGGGGGAGGATCATCGTCGCACTGATAATCCTCGGCGCGGCGATCTACGGCGGTTGGTGGTTGTTTCACTCGCGCGGGCAATCGCGTCAGCCAGGTTGTTGCGGACCTCAGACGCCGTCGCAGCCAACATCACCCGCAGGCTATGCACCTGCCGACGCAAGCGCGCCTGCGGGTCTGCGAATCAAAGTCGAAGTAATGAACGCGACGACGACGAAAGGTCTCGCCCGCCGCGCTACGCTGTTTCTTCGCGACCGCGGCTTCGACGTTGTGGGCAGTGGAACGACCCGGCCGCTCCGCGATTCGACGCTAGTCATCGATCGCTCAGGACATTCGGAATGGGCCCGGCTCGTGGCACGCGCTCTAAATGCGCGAATGGAAAGCAGGCCTGACAGCTCCCGCTTTCTCGATGTGACGGTTCTGCTAGGCGGGAACTGGCGGCCGTCGGTTCTCTCGTTCCACCCGTAGCTGACCGCAAGCCGCTGCGATGTCGATGCCGCGACTTTTTCTTACCGCCACTTCTACACCGGAGCTTCGCAGCTTCCTCTCAAATGCGGCGATCTCACTCCTGGTGCTAGGCCTGAAGTCACCCGCGCCTCCGGGATGGAGCGGAATGAGATTCACGAATGCGCGGCAATCCCGCGCGAGCTCAGCGAGCTGCTCCGCATGCTCGACTTTATCGTTGACTCCGCCGAGCATGACGTATTCGAACGTAACACGCCGGTCGAAAACTTTTGCGGCGTCGATCACGCTCGCCAGAGGATACTTCGTATTGATGGGCATCAGCTCCTGGCGGAGTCCGTCGTTCGGGGCGTGAACGGAGATCGCGAGTCTGAACTGCTCAGGCCGCTCGCCGAGCGCGACGATTCCCGGAAGCACCCCAACGGTAGACATTGTGATGTGCCGCGCGCCGATACCGATTCCCGCTGGTGAATTGAGAATGGTGAGCGTGGGATCCACCGCTTTCCAATTCATGAGCGGCTCACCCATTCCCATGAACACGATGTTGGTCGCGCGGATTGGTGAGTCGAGGAGTGCGAGCTCTCGCACCTGACCGACGATCTCGAATGTCTCGAGATTTCTGCTGAATCCCATGGCACCGGTCGCGCAGAACGCACACCGGAGCGCGCAGCCCGCCTGCGACGAGATGCACAGTGTCATCCGGTCGCGTTCCGGAATCGCCACCGTCTCGATGAATTCTCCGTCGGCAAGACGGAAGAGAAACTTCTCGGTGCCATCGGCGGATTTCTGACGGAGAGAAAGCTCGAGGCGGGGCATCGAGAACTTTTCGGCGAGGGCCTCGCGAAGACCCGCCGGCAGCGTCGTCATCTCCGAAAACTCGGCGAGCGGAGCGTGCCACAAATGCCGTACAATCTGTGAAACCCGAAACGGCTGCTCGCCCCTTTCATTCATGAAGGCGCGCAGCGCTTGCTCCGCCGCGGGCGGCGTCAGGTTGAGAAGATTCGTCTTTTGGGGCGTTTCCGGGATCGCAGGCTGCTGCAACTTCTTCCACCAAGTGTATGTCAGCGCTAAATTTAACCACTCGCGAATGACGCATACGATCTGACTAGCACGTCCCTCTTCGCCACCTCAAAGCGCTCTCACCTTTGCGGTGAGCTTCGCGCTGCCCATGCAGGGGAGCAGGTAACGCTCGGCGGCTGGGTTCACCGCGTCAGAAATCTTGGCGGTCTCGTCTTCGTCGATCTCCGCGATCGTGCCGGCCTCATGCAGGTCTCGTTTGATCCCCGCTGGGCGCCCGCCGATTTGATCGCGCAAGCCGCCACGCTGGGCCAGGAAACCGTCGTCGAAGTTTCAGGCGGTGTCGAGCTTCGTCCCGCCGAGATGCGAAATGCGGAGATGGGGACGGGCGACGTCGAAGTGCAGGGCACCGCATTGAAGATACTTTCACTTGCAGATGCGCCGGCTATTCCGGTTGCGCTTGGGAAGAGTGAGAAGCTTGCATCAGAAGAGCTGCGTCTCAAGCATCGCCACCTCGATCTCCGGCGTGCCGACCTTCAAGCGAATCTGATTCTTCGCCACAAGCTTCAGCAGGTCACGCGCCGGTTCCTGGACTCCCGCGGATTTCTCGAGCTCGAGACGCCGATTCTTAGCAAGCCGGCGCCGTCCGGGGCGCGCGATTATATCGTGCCGAGCCGGATTCATAGCGGTGAGTTTTACGCGCTCCCGCAGTCGCCGCAGTTGTACAAGCAGCTGCTGATGGTGAGTGGCTTCGACCGATACTTCCAGATCGCGCGCTGCTTCCGGGACGAAGATCTTCGCGCAGACAGGCAGCCGGAATTCACGCAGATAGATATCGAGGCGTCCTTCGTCGGCGCGGAAGACATCATGTCGCTGACGGAAGACATGTTCGGTCCCCTTTTCAAGGAAGCCGGATTTGAGATCGAGCCGAAGTACGCGCGCATGACGTACGCGGATGCGATGGAGTCGTACGGCATCGACCGTCCGGATCTTCGTTACGGCCTCACGCTCTTCGACGCGCGCGAAATCTTCGATGGCTCCGACTTCACGGTCACTTCGTCTGTGCTCGGCAGCGGCGGTCGCGTTCGTGGCATCCGCATTCCCGGCGGTGCCGCCCTCTCGAGGAAGCAGGTGGATGAGGTCGAAGCAATTGCGAAAACCGGGGGTGCAGGTGGACTTCTTCGTCTCAAGCGTTCGCCTACGGGGCTCGAAGGTCCGGCGGCGAAGTTCCTTAGCGACGCGTCGAAAGAACGCCTCGCCTTGAATGAAGGTGATCTCTGTCTTCTCGTCGCCGGCTCGGAAACCGTCACGTCGACATCGCTCGATCGCGTGCGCCAGGATGTCGCCCAGCGCCTCGGAATAATTCCTGAGAAAAAGCTCGCATTCCTCTGGGTGACGGACTTTCCGCTCTTCGCGAAAGACGAGAATGGCGTTCTTACTTCCGTGCACCATCCCTTCACGTCGCCGCACCCGGATGACCTCGAGCTCCTCGAGAGCGCACCCGAGGAAGTGCGCGCGCTTGCGTACGACGTCGTGCTCAATGGAACAGAGCTTGGTGGGGGGAGTATCCGCATTCACGATTCGATGGTTCAGGCGCGCGTCTTCAAGGCGCTCGGAATCAACGATGAGATGGCGAGGGCGCGGTTCGGATTCCTGCTCGACGCGCTGAAGTCCGGCGCGCCGCCGCATGGCGGAATCGCTATAGGCTTCGACCGGCTCGCCATGATGCTCTCCGGCGCGCCCTCGCTGCGCGACGTGATTGCTTTCCCGAAGACAACGACCGCGAGATCTCTTTTCGACGATGCACCTTCGCCGCTCTCGGCCGAAGAATTGCGCGATCTACACATCGAGGTGAAACGGAAATAGTGACTGACGATACCACGATTCAGCGGCTGTCCACCGAGGGCGCCGACATGCTTACGCTTGCTGGCGTGAACGACGAGAACCTCGTCGAGCTCACTAAGCAGACCGGTGCGCGCGTTTCCCTTCGAGGGGATACGCTGACGCTCACCGGATCAAACGACGCGGTAGCGAAGGCGATGCCCGTCGCCCAACGAATGATCGACACCGCCAAGCAGCAGCTGGGCCTCACTGCGGACGACGTGCTTCGCATGGCCATCGACGGCGGGCGGAACGGCAACGGCACAGACGACGGCTCCGGCACACGCATCGTTCTGCCCGGCGTGCGCAAGATCATTCAGCCGAAGACGACGGGTCAGGCTGAGTACATGAAACTCATCGCTGAAAATGATATCGTCGTCGGAATCGGCCCTGCGGGAACCGGCAAGACGTATCTGGCCGTTGCCGCTGCCGTCGACGCACTCTCGAGGAAGCGCGTGCGTCGCATCGTTCTGGCGCGGCCCGCAGTCGAAGCCGGTGAAAGTCTTGGCTTCCTTCCAGGCGACATGCAGGCGAAGGTCGATCCTTACCTGCGCCCGCTCTATGACGCGCTCGAGGACATGATGCCGCAGGAGCGCGTGCAGAAGGCGCTCGAGACGCGCACTATTGAGATCGCCCCGCTCGCTTACATGCGCGGCCGCACGCTTTCGGATGCTTTCGTGATTCTCGACGAAGCGCAAAACGCGACTACAGCGCAGATGAAGATGTTTCTTACGCGCCTGGGCGTGAACTCGCGCACGGTCATCACCGGCGACAAGACTCAAATTGATCTGCCGCGGCGCGAAGAGTCCGGCCTCGTTCAGGTGGAGAGAATCCTGCCGGGCATCGAGGGCATCGGTTTCTACTATCTCACGGAAGCGGACGTCGTTCGCCATCGCCTCGTCCGCGAAATCATCAAGGCCTACGCCAAAGACGCCGGCGACTAAGCGGAGCCGCGGCGGCGCGCGCAAGAAGACCTCGCGCTCCGATCGCTACTGGCTGGCAGTCTCTTCCACGGTGAAGAAGCTGCCTGCCAGCGGTAGCGAGATTCGACGAGCCGCGATCGCTGCGCTGGAAACCGAAGGCGCGGATTCAGCGCTGCTCTCGATCGCGTTCGTGGGGACGCGCGCAATCACGTCGCTGAACACGAAGTATCTCCGCAAACGACGCCCGACGGACGTCATCGCGTTCGCGTTTCAAAATCCATCGGGTGGCTCGGCGACGGTGGGCGATATCTACATCTGCCCCGAAGTGGCCCGCGGACATGCCCGGCGGCAGGGTGTCCCGGTAAAGCAGGAGCTTCTCCGCCTCGTCGTGCACGGAGTGTTGCACACACTCGGTCACGATCATCCGGATTCTGAAAGCAGGGTCAACTCGGCGATGTGGCGCAGACAGGAGGAGATCCTTGCCTCGCTCCGCTGATACGCTGCTGAGCGATTTCGACGCCGGCAAAGTTCCTGCGCTCGCTCGCGCCGTGAGTGTCGTCGAAAACCATCGCGAGGGCTACGACGCTCTGCTCGGCGCGCTTCACTCAAGAACCGGCCGCGCGCGGCGAATCGGAATCACCGGACCACCGGGCGCGGGTAAGAGCACAGTTACTGCGCTGCTTGTCGCGAATTACCGAAGCGCCGGCCTCAAGGTTGGTGTTCTCGCCGTGGATCCCACTTCGCCGTTCACCGGTGGCGCGCTCCTTGGCGATCGCGTGCGAATGGAAGCAATCGCCCTCGACAGCGGTGTCTACATCCGCTCGATGGCAACGCGCGGCTCTCTCGGCGGTCTCGCAGCCGCCACACGCGAAGTGGCCGACGTTCTCGACGCATTCGGGTTCGATCGCATTCTCATCGAGACGGTCGGCGTCGGCCAATCGGAGCTGGATGTCGCGCGCACCGCTGATTCCACTGTCGTCGTTCTCGTGCCGGAATCGGGCGATTCGATTCAAACGCTGAAGGCGGGCGTGATGGAGATCGCCGACATCTTTGTCGTCAACAAAGCGGATCGTCCGGGCGCCGATCGCCTTCGCAACGACATAGAGCTGATGCTCGGGCTTCGCAAAGGCGTCTCCTTCGGAAACATTCCGGCGCATCACGGCGTTGACCTCAAGCGCGTCAATCCTGCGAAAGTTGCGCGCGATGCAGCCGCCAGCGAGTCCAATTCGTGGACTCCGCCGGTGTTGAGCGCGATTGCCCGCGAGGGGAAGGGAATGCAGGAGCTGATCGACGCGCTCGACAGGCACTTCGCTTATCTTGAACGCACCGCCAAGCTCGCTGAGCGCCGAGGTGGGCGGACACGCGAGCGCGTGATGGAGCTGGTGGAGTCAGGCTTCAAGCGCCGTGTGTGGTCGGACGACGCAACGCAGCGCCGGCTGGAACAAATGCTGCCTGATGTAGAGAAGCGCTCCACGACTCCGTTCGATGCTGCGGAGCAGATTCTCGAGCAGAGTGCGGATTTGATGGCCAAGCCACGGGAGAAGGGACGCTGATGACGACTGTCAAAACTGGCCCGAAATCGGCAGGTGGTTCGATCGATGCTCCGGAGAACGGAGCGTCCGAGGACACTGCCGAGATGGCGAAGCTTCGCGCTGAAGTCGAGGATTGGCGCCGTCGCTACTCGAAAGCGGAGCTACGCGACATAGCGTTCACGAATTCCGCGCGCGAGGTGCAGCCGCTCTACACACCTCTCGATGCAGCGGAAACCGGCGCGGACGCGCTGCCCGCCCCGGGCTCTTATCCGTACACGCGCGGCATTCACCCGACAGGTTATCGCGGCCGCCTCTGGACGATGCGCCAGTTCGCGGGGTTTGGAAGTGCGCGCGATACGAACGCGAGATACAAGTTCCTCCTCGCGCAAGGACAGACGGGACTTTCCGTCGCGTTCGATTTCCCGACGCTGATGGGTTACGACTCCGATCATGCCCGAAGCGAAGGGGAGGTCGGAAAATGCGGAGTGGCGATCTCCAGCATGGCGGACATGGAGACATTGTTCGACGGGATTCCGCTAGACCAGGTCTCGACCTCGATGACGATCAACGGTCCTGCCGTCATCCTTTATTGTTTTTACATCGCGGCCGCCGAGAAGCACGGCATCGATTCGACCAAGCTGCGCGGGACGATTCAGAACGACATTCTGAAAGAGTACATGGCGCAGCACGCGTGGTGCTTCCCGATCGAGCCCGCTCTGCGCCTCATCGTCGATTGTTTCGAGTGGTCGGCGACGCACGCGCCACAGTGGAATACGATTTCCATCTCCGGCTACCATATAAGAGAGGCGGGAGCGACTGCCGCGCAGGAGCTGGCGTTCACGCTCGCAGACGGATTCACTTACGTGGAGCGCGGCATCGCGCGCGGGCTCGACGTCGACAGCTTCGCGCCACGCCTCTCGTTCTTCTGGGACATCCACAACGATTTCTTCGAGGAGATCTCCAAGCTCCGCGCTGCGCGACGCATTTGGGCCCGGCATATGAAGGAGCGTTACGGCGCAAAGGATCCGCGCTCGTGGATGATGCGCTTCCACTCACAGACCGCAGGAGTCACGCTCACTGCGCAGCAGCCGATGAACAACATCGTGCGTGTTGCTTATCAGGCGATGGCGGCGGTGCTCGGCGGAACGCAGTCGCTGCACACGAACTCGATGGACGAGACGCTCGCGCTGCCGACGGAGGAGTCGGTGCAGGTCGCGCTTCGCACGCAGCAAATCCTCGCGTACGAGAGCGGTGTGCCGAACGTCATCGATCCACTCGGCGGCTCGTATTATGTAGAGGCACTTACCACGCAGCTCGAGAATGAGGCGGAATCGCTCTTCAAGCAGATCGAGGAAATCGGCGGCGTGGTGCGCGGTCTGGAAACCGGCTGGCTGCAGCGGAAGATCAACGAGTCGGCGGCGAGACAGCAGTGGGAGATCGAGCAGCACCGCAGGGTCATCGTCGGGGTGAACGAATTCGTCACTGACGAGCCGGAGCTTAAGATCGAGCTGCTCAAGATTGGTGATACAGAGCAGCACCAGCGCGAGGGGCTCGCGAAGCTCCGCGCCGAACGTGACGGAGATCTCGTGAAGAAACGGTTAGTCGAGCTTAGCGCCGCGGCGAAGACGACCGAGAACCTCATTCCACACATTCTCGACTGCGCACGCGCCTACTGCACGTTGTATGAGATTCGCGCCGCAATGGAAGAAGTCTTCGGCGCATACAGGGAGCCGGTGTTCTTCTGAGCCGGACACCGGAGTGGTGGGAGACGGCATTCGACTCCCATTATCTCCGGGAGTACGAGCCGATATTCGATCTCGAGAACGACAGACGAGAGATCGGGCGCCTCATCGAGATAATGGAGCTTCCGGTTGGCTCTCGAATTCTGGATGTGCCCTGCGGTCAGGGACGCCACGCGCACCTCCTCGCAGAAGCGGGGTACGATGTTGACGGCCTCGACTATTCGGCACACTTGCTTGCGACTGCGAGAAAGCGCGGCACGGGAAAGAATCTTCGCTACACGCGCGGCGACATGCGGAACCTTCCCGCAAAGTGGAAAGGGAAATTCGACGCAGTGGTCGATCTCTTCACTTCTTTCGGATTCTTTTCCCACCCGAAGGAGGACGCGAAAGTCATCGGGGAATTCGCGCGGGTGCTCAAGCCCGGCGGAGTACTCGTCTGGCACGGCGGCAGCCGCGACGGTGTGATGGCGCGATTTCTTTCCAAAGATTGGTGGACGACGAGTGATGGCACCCTCATCGCACAGGAAAGGGAATTCGATTCACTCTCGGGGCTCCTCACGGTTCATTCCGAATGGAAGCGAGGCTCGAAACACGGGATGCGCTCTCACTCCATCCGCTTATACACGGCCAGCCGCCTCGCCGAGCTCTGCTCTGACGCGGGGCTGATCGTCGAGCAGGCGTTTGACGGTTGGGCGGATCGGCCACTCAGGCGAACATCCTCGGAAATGGTACTCGTGGCGAGACGCCAATGACACCGATCGACTTCCCGCGCGCCCACCGCGTCCGCTAACTTTGAGATCGAAATGAGACCAGTCAGAGTTCTAGTCGCCAAGCCCGGCCTCGACGGACACGATCGCGGGGCGAAGGTCGTCGCAGCCGCGCTACGCGACGCCGGCATGGAAGTCATCTACACGGGTCTGCATCAGACGCCCGAGATGATTGCGACCGCGGCTGTTCAGGAAGACGTAGACGTCATCGGACTCTCCATCCTCAGCGGCGCGCATATGACGCTCATCCCGCGCGTGCAGGATCTTCTCCGCGAGCAGGGACGTGACGACGTCCTCATCACCGGCGGCGGCATCATCCCGAAGGAAGACATGGAGGCGCTCACCGCGCGCGGCATCGGACGGCTCTTCGGTCCCGGAACGCCGACCTCCGAGCTGGTCGGTTACATCAAGGGCTGGTTCGCGGAGCGCGAGAAGCAGGAAGCGTAGCGTGAGCCGACTGCGCGAGCTGAGCGCCGAAGTTCGCGCACTCGAGGACCGCCTTCGCGAAGCCGGCGGGGCAAAGCGACTCCAGAAACTTCACGACCAGGGCAAGCTCTCCGCTCGCGAGCGTGTGGATCTGCTTCGAGATCCCGACTCGAAGTTCATCGAGATCGGGCTTCTCGTCGCCCACGATCAGTACGAGGGGCAGGCGCCCGCTGCGGGAGTAGTGACTGGACTGATTACCGTAAGCGGCCGTCAGTGCGTGGTCGTTGCAAACGACGCCACCGTCAAAGCAGGCTCGTGGTGGCCCGAGACAATCAAGAAGATTCTCCGCGCACAGGAGATCGCGATGCGCTGTCGCATCCCGATCATTTATCTCGTTGACTCGGCGGGAGTAAATCTTCCGTATCAGGGCGGAGTTTTCCCGGGGCAGTACGGCGCCGCGAGAATTTTCTATTACAACTCGATAATGCGCCGCTACCTTCACGTGCCGCAGATCGCAGCAGTTATGGGGCAGTGCGTGGCGGGCGGAGCATATCTGCCGGCGCTTTCCGATGTCATCCTCATGGTGAAGGGAACTTCCTTCATGGGACTCGGCGGGCCGAATCTGGTTAAAGGTGCGACCGGTGAAGTCGTCGATGCGGAAACGCTCGGCGGTGCGATCACTCACACCGAAATCAGCGGCGTCGCCCACTACGCGCTCGACGACGACGAGTCTTGCATCGCGAAGATCCGCGATTTGGTGAAAGCGCTCCCGTTCGGCGCTCATAATGCTTCGGTCGAAACGCCGTCTTCTTCTCCCTCAGCGCCGCTCAAAAAGAATTCAAAACGCGACGCGGGCGCGGAGCAGCTTTACGATCTTCTTCCCACCGATCATCGCATGTCATACGACATGCACGCCGTGCTCGCCGCCATTCTTGACGGTGGCAAGCTGGAAGAATTTCAGGGATCGCTCGCGAAAGAGATGATCTGCGGAGACGCGTCCATCGATGGCGTTTCCATTGGCGTCATCGCGAACCAACGCGGACTCATCAAGTCGCGCCCGGGAGATAAGCCGCGCTTCGGCGGAATCATCTACGCTGAGAGTGCGGAGAAGGTCGCGTACTTCATCGATCGCTGCGACCGCGCGGGAGTTCCAATTCTCTTCGTACAGGATGTCTCCGGCTTCATGGTCGGCGCGGAGGCCGAACACGCGGGTATTATCCGCGCCGGCGCGCGCTTTGTGGAAGCGATGGCGACGACGCGTGTGCCGAAGATCGTGCTCACAGTCAATCACGCGTCGGGCGCCGGCTATTACGCGATGGCAGGGCAGGGGTTCGATCCCGATTTCATTTTCAGCTGGCCGACAGGACGTATGGCGGTGATGGAGGGCGAGTCCGCCATCCAAGCAGTGCACGGGCCCGCCATAGACGCGGCGAAGAAGAGCGGTGGCGATCTTCCGAAGGAAGTGAGCGCCTCCGTCGGCGAAATGCGCGCTGACTACGAGCAGCAGCTCGATGCGCGCTACGCCGCTGCGCGTGGATACGTCGACGCGATCATTTATCCCGAAGAGACGCGCGAAGTCCTCTCACTCGCTCTGCGTGCTGCGCTCAACAACCCCGGACCCCACCTCGGCGCGTTTGTCCTGCCGGCGCACCTCGGAGAAAAATGAAGGACATCGTTCGCGTAGCTGGAGGGCAAGGGTTTTGGGGAGACGACATCGACGCACCGCGACGGCAGGTCGAGGGCGGCCCGATCGATTACCTCATGCTCGACTATCTCGCCGAAGTGACGATGTCGATTCTCCAGAAGCAGAAGGAGCGCGACCCCTCACTTGGCTACGCCCGCGATTTCGTCGGCGCGATGCAAGCTGTGCTTCCTGCAGTGGTGGACCGTGGAGTGAAGGTCATCGCCAATGCGGGGGGCGTGAATCCGGTCGCGTGCGCGGAGGCGGTGAAGCAGATCGGAGTAAAGGCGGGCGCACAGGGTAAGCTGAAGATTGGCGTCGTCACCGGTGACGATCTTCTCGGGCGGATCGATGAGCTCATCGCCCAGGGGCATCCTCTCGCTAACATGGACACCGCCGAGCCGCTCTCGACCGTGCGCGATCGTGTGCTATCCGCCAACGCTTACATCGGCTCCACACCAATAGTCGAAGCGCTCACAAAAGGCGCGAACGTAGTAATCACCGGCCGCTCGACCGATACCGCGCTCACGATGGCGCCGCTCAGATACGAATTCGGATGGAAGGCTGATGAATGGAACAAGCTCGCCGCAGGAATCATCGCCGGCCACATCATCGAATGTGGTGCGCAGTGCTCCGGCGGGAACTGTCTCTATGATTGGAAATCCATTCCCGATATGGCGAACGTCGGATATCCTCTCGTCGAAGCGCGCGCCGATGGTACATTCGTCGTTACGAAGCACGCGGGAACCGGCGGGCGCGTCTCCGTTCCATCTGTAACCGAGCAGCTAGTGTACGAGATGGGAGATCCGCATTCATACATCACGCCCGATGTCGTCGCGGATTTCACGAGCATCCAGCTCGCTGCCGACGGTGAGAACCGTGTGAAGGTCAGCGGGATAACGGGCGCGCCGTCGACGGACAAGCTCAAAGTTTCAATTGCTTATTCATCGGGATACAAGGCAGTGGGGACGCTTGTGTACTCGTGGCCCGAGGCGCTCGACAAGGCAAAGGCCGCCGACGGAATTCTTCGCGAGCGTCTCGACCGCCTCGGTCTCAAGTTCGACAAGATTCTTACGGAGTTCGTGGGCGCGGGTGCGACGCATGGACACCTCGCTGGCAATTCCTTCGACGCGCCGGAAGTTCAGTTCCGCTTCGGCGTTCGCTCGAACGATCGCGCCACCGTCGAGCGTTTCACCCGCGAGATCGCGCCGCTGGTCTTGAATGGACCGCCAAGCGTAACCGGCTTTGCGGGGGGACGCCCGAAGGTGGAAGAGATTGTCGCCTACTGGCCGGCTCTCGTAGACAAAACCGTCGTCCAGACTAACGTGGAGATTCTCTCGTGAAAGTGCGCCTGCTCGACATCGCGCACGCCCGCTCGGGCGATAAGGGAGACACTGCCAATGTCGGTGTCATCGCGCTCAAGCCGGAATGGTTTCCAATTCTGGAGCGGGAGCTTACTGAAAAGCGCGTCGCCGACCACTTTCACGGAATGATCAACGGCGGAGTGCAGCGGTACGTCCTCCCCAATCTTAGTGCGCTGAATTTCCTGCTTCATGGCGCGCTCGACGGCGGCGGGACGCTCTCGCTCAAGACTGATGCGCAGGGAAAGGTGTATTCGACGGCGCTTCTCAGGATGGTCCTCGATGTCAGCGACGACGAGGCGACGCGCCTGAAGTTACCGGAGGTCAAATGAGCACAAATACCATCTCCAAGATCGCGCTTACGATAATAGCTCTCATTCTCGTGGGTTACGGAATGCGCGTGGACAGCCCGACACTTCGCTGGGTGGGAATAGCGTTCCTCGTGGCCGCGTTCGCTCTGAGATTCATAAAACCGCCGGTGGAAGGCGAATGATCTCACCCCGCCCCACGACTATCATCGATGCGCCCCGGCTAAAAAAGCACCTTGGGCTCGACCTGACGCTCGCGAGCGAGACGTTTCAGTACACAGGGAGCTTCAAGTTCCGCGCTGCGCACAATGTTGCGCGGAACGTTTCCAACGATCACATCATCTGCGCGTCTTCGGGAAATTTCGGGCAGGCGATCGCCTACGCGTCCGCGCTTTTCAAAAAGAAGTGCACGGTGGTGATGCCGCAGAACGCGCCAAAGATCAAAGTCGACGCGGTTCGTGAGTACGGCGCCGAGGTAGACCTGGTGGATGTTACGAAGAAGAGCCGTCTCGACCGCCTCGCCGAGCTCGCCGCGAAACTGCCGGATGCGTACGTCGCGAGCCCGTACGATGACCCGCTCGTCATAGATGGGAATGCCACGCTGTTCGACGAGCTGCTGGGCCTCGGTCTCGAGTTCGATTACATCGTCGCGCCCATCGGCGGCGGCGGACTTGTCTCGGGTTTGGTGCAGGGAGCTCAGCGCGCCGGCAAGAAGACTGGAATCATTGCCGCGGAACCGCTTCTTTCGAACGATTTCGCCGACTCGATACGCGCTGGGAAGCTCGTCGGCGATCCCGACGAATCCACCACCATCGCCGACGGCGCGCGAATGATGAAGCTGGGTGCGAACAACTGGAAAATTCTTGAGCACGGCATCGGCGGCGTTGTCGAGGTCTCCGAGGAGCAAATCGCCGAAGGCGTGAAGCTCCTTTTCCTGCTCGCGAATCTGAAATCCGAGCCGACTGGCGCGCTGAGCATCGGAGCCCTTCTCGCCGAGCCCGACCGATTCAAAGGAAAGCGGACCTGCTGCGTAATCAGTGGTGCGAACGCTGATCCAGCCCTCTACGCAAGACTGATCGCTTAAATCTTTCCGCAGCGTTGTGATGTCCGCTGCGTCGTTCGAGTCTCTCCTTCTCCGCCGCCGGGCGCATCGTTCGGCGATGACAGCCTCAATTGCCGACGCGCGCGCAACTCTCCAGCGCGTGTTCGGGTATTCGTCGTTTCGCCCCGGTCAAAGTGCCGCTGTGATCTCTATTCTGCGCGGCAGCGACACTGTGGTCATTCTCCCGACCGGAGGAGGAAAGTCTCTCTGCTATCAGGTGCCGGCGGTAATGTTCCCTGGACTCACCATCGTGATCTCTCCACTCATTTCGCTAATGCGCGACCAGGTGCGCGCGCTTCGGGAGAAGGGAGTCGCTGCGGCGTTCGTCAACAGCGCGATCTCCGCGAGCGAATCCTCCGAGGTCATCGCCCGTGCGCAGGCGAATGAACTGAAAATGCTGTACGTGGCGCCCGAGCGCTTCGTCTCCAGCGATCTCGCGGAGCGCCTCCGCCCTCGCGTGTCTGCCCTCGCTATCGATGAGGCCCATTGCATTAGCCATTGGGGTCACGACTTCCGCCCCAGCTATAGACGGCTCACCGACGTGCGGCGCAGTCTCGGCTGGCCTCCGACCATCGCGCTGACCGCGACAGCAACCCCGGATGTGCGTACTGACATCGCTGCGCAGCTTTCACTCGATAATCCGACGCTGATCGTGACCGGCTTCGACCGCACCAATCTCACATACGCATCTGTGTCGGCGAAAAACGACGCAGTAAAAACTCCGCTCATAATGAGCGCGGTGCAGAGCTCATCGGGATCGAGCATCGTCTACGCTGCAACGAAGAACTCGGTCGAGCGGATCGCTGCGGGATTGAAATCGGCCGGCGTCCGAGCTGGAGCGTATCACGCCGGTCTGGACGCCGAGCGACGGCGAACGGTGCAGGACGCTTTCATGGCTGGACGCGTTCGCACGATCGTCGCTACCAACGCCTTCGGAATGGGCATCGATAAGCCCGACGTTCGAATGGTGGTGCACCACTCGATGCCGGGAAATCTCGAGGCGTATTACCAGGAAGCGGGCCGGGCGGGCCGCGATGGAAAACAGTCGCGCGTGCTTCTGCTCCACGCCTATGCCGATCGCTTCACGCACGAGTTCTTCATCGCTAACGCAAATCCGCCGCGGTCCGTGGTCGAAGCAGTCTATGCGGCGCTTCAAAGACATTCGACCAACGGTTTGTTCCGTGGCGAGCTCCGCGATCTTCCACTGCCGAAAACGGTGCGGATCTCCCCGAGACAGCTCGAGGGCGCAATCAGGATTCTCTCGAACGCCGGCGCGGTGTCGATCGACGACCCGAGTGCCGCAGTGGTGCGCCTGCGGTTGCTCGCCACGTTTGAGCGTGTCTCTTCGGTGCTCGCGGATTCTCCAATCGAGATCGGATTGATGCGTGCAATGTGGAAATGCGTCGGTCGAAAGATGAGCGACGGCGCCGACATCGACTTAAACGGTCTGCCGCCGGGGCTGAACGGTCCCTCACTCTGCGCGCCGCTTCTGGATGCACTCCAGTCGAGGCAGTTGATTCACTACGCGCGCGTTCGCGGCGGAATCCGCATTACCAATCCGCGACGACCCCTCAGCGCGTATCCGATCGGATGGGACGCCCTCGAACGAAGGCGAAAAGGCGAACTAACGAAGCTCGATACGATGCAGCGATATGCGCAAACGAAACACTGCCGCCGCGCATTCTTTCTTCGTTATTTCGGCGAAACGCCTCGCAGCCGCCGCTGCACCTCCTGCGACAATTGCCGGTGACGAGTCCGAGTATATTGTAGTCGGCAATCAATCGACCTAATGGAAGACTCGCTCTACTTCTCCGAGCAGCACCTCGCCGTGCGCAACATGGTACGCGAATTCGCACAGGGCGAAGTCGCGCCCGTCGCCGCAAAGTTTGACGCCGAAGCGAAGTTCCCCTGGGCGAATATCAAGCGGATGGGCGAGCTTGGCTTGCTTGGCATTCCGTGGCCTGAAGAGCTAGGCGGCGCAGGACTCGACCTCCTCAGTTACATGATCGTCATCAACGAGATGGCGAAGGCGGATGCTTCCCACGCGATTACAATCTCCGCGCATACCACCCTCGGCACGTCACCAATCTTTCACTTCGGCACCGACGCGCAGCGAAAGAAGTACGTGCCGTCACTCGCGTCCGGCCGGGTGCTCGGCGGGTTCGGCCTGACCGAGCCGAGTGCGGGTAGCGATGCCGCTGGCACGAAGACCACGGCCGTGCGGAAGAATGGCCACTACGTGCTCAACGGCTCGAAGATCTTCATCACGCACGGGGGCGTCGGTCAGGTCTTCGTCATTACCGCTGTCACCGATCCGTCGAAGGGAACTGAAGGGATCAGCTCGTTCATCCTCACCAAGGACGCCGTCGATCTCGACGCGGCTGCCGCGCCGGGCATCGGCCACGATCCTGCGCTGCCGAATCTCAAGGGATTCCGCGCCGGGAAAAAGGAAGACAAGCTCGGGTGGCGCGCATCAGATACGCGCGAGCTGATTCTCGATGACGTCGAAGTGCCCGCCGAGAATCTCCTCGGCCAAGAAGGCATGGGGTTCGTGAATTTCATGAAGACACTCGACGCCGGACGCATCGGTCTCGCCGCGCTTTCATTGGGGCTCGCCGAGGGGGCTTTCGAAGCCGCGCTCAAGTACTCGGCGCTTAGAAAACAATTCGGGAAAGCGATCGCCGAATTCCAGGGCGTGCAATTCCAGCTCGCCGATATGGCGACGGAAATCGAGGCGGGGAAGCATCTCATGTTTCACGCGGCGTGGCTCGCCGAGCACAAGCAGCCGTTCGCCAAGCAGGCGGCAATGGCGAAGCTTTACTGCTCCGAGCTCGCCATGCGCACGACGATCAAGGCCATCCAGATCCACGGCGGTTACGGATACACCAAAGAATATCCAGTCGAGCGCATGATGCGCGATGCGAAAATCTGCGAGATCGGGGAAGGGACGTCGGAGATACAGCGCATGGTCATCGCTAGGAATCTCCTTCGCGAGCTGGCGGACTAGTGAGCTATTCGGAAACGGCAAAGAAGCTGAGGCTCCCGCTCGGCTTTCTTTTCGGAATTCTCTACCTGGCACTCGCCCGTCCGACTCCGCTTGGGCTTTGGGTTGGCGGCGCAATCGCTCTCATCGGAGTTCTTATCCGCGCGTGGGCGTCGGGCCACATCGTGAAGAATGAAAAGCTCGCCGTGAGCGGACCATATGCGCACACGCGCAACCCGCTCTACTTCGGAAGCTTTCTCATCGGCGCCGGATTCGCGGTCGCCGCGCACTGGAGCCTGCTCGCGGTCGTGGTAGCCTTTTGGCTTCTCATCTATCGCCCGACGATGGAGCGCGAGCGCGCGAACATCCGCGAGCGCTTTCCGGAGGCGTATGATCAGTATTCGAGAAACGTCCCCGCGTTCGCTCCTCGTCCCACTCCTTGGCGGCCGGCGACGGCAGTGGATGATGGGGGATTCAGCGGCGCCCTCTACATGAAACACGGCGAATGGAAGGCCGGCCTCACATATGTGTTGGTGATGGTCTGGCTCTTTTTCCGCGCGCGCCAAGGCTTGTAAGTCGTTGTCCCCGTTGCGGAAGCAACACCGCCAGTCATAGATTACCTGACAAGACAGCTGCCTTCCAGGCATGCGATACCCGCGCGACTCGCGGGGTCGGCCCCATGCGCGGAGAGGCAACCGAAGGCCTGACGGACCAAAAGAGACAAGCGCGACCTGTAGTTCGTCGCGTAAACAATTTTTCAACCGTTCCGAACCTACCGATCGAGTCGCCGGTGCGTTCGCGTGCGGTCATAAATGAAACGAGAAATCCTCATCAACGCGGGCCCGCGCGAAACGCGGATCGCGATTCTGGAGGACGGGAAGCTCGTAGAGCTCCTCGTTGACAGGCCTGACAACCGACGAATGGTCGGAGACATATACCTCGGAAAAGTCGAAGCCGTCCTCCCCGGCATTCAGGCAGCGTTCGTCGACATCGGTACCGAAAAGAGCGCGTTCCTTCACGCGTCCGACCTCGTTCGTGAATCCGCCGACGAAGGCGAAGAAGACGACGAGGACGATGCTGACGAAGAGGTTGAGGCCGCTGAAGCTGAAGAGCCGCAGCTCGCTCAAGAGAACCCGCTTCCGCGGCGGGGACGGCACAAACAGCCCAGTCGACGCATGGCGAAGGCGCCTCCGATTCAGGATACGCTGAAGCGCGGGCAGGAGATTCTGGTTCAGATCTCCAAGGAGCCGATCTCCACCAAAGGCCCGCGCGTCACGGCGCAGATCTCGATGGCCGGCCGTTTCCTCGTTTACATCCCGGACTCGTCGAAGGTCGGCATCAGCCGGAAGATCGGTATTGGCGCGGACAGAAGCCGTCTCCGTCAGCAGGTGCAAAGCATTCTCCCGCCGAAATCGGGCGGAGTGATCGTCCGGACCGTAAGCGAGGACGCCACACCCGAAGCGCTGCAGCGCGAGCTCACGGCGCTCATGGCGATGTGGAAGAAGATCAAGCGCAACATGACGTTCAAGCGCGCGCCAGCTCTCATTCACAGAGAGACGGGCCTCACGCGCGGACTCGTGCGCGATCTTTTCAGCGACAAGGTCGACAGCCTCACCGTCGATTCGCGCCAGGTCTTCAACGAGATCGTCGAGTATCTAAAGGGAATCGCGCCGGATCTCATCGACCGCGTAAAGCTGCACACCGAGCAGGATCCGCTCTTCGACAAGGGCGACATCGAGCAGGAGATTCGCGACATTTTCAAGCGTCGCTGCGACCTCCCATCGGGCGGATACCTGATTGTCGAGCCGACGGAAGCGCTCGTCTCCATCGACGTGAACTCGGGCCGCTACACGGGAAAGAAGGATCCGGAGAAGACGGTTCTTCGCACCAATATGGAAGCGGCGCACGAAGTCGCACGCCAGGTCCGCCTCCGCGACCTCGGCGGCATTATCGTCTGCGATTTCATCGACATGGAAACGAAGGGGAACCGCGACCGGGTGCTCCAGGAGCTCCGCCAATATCTCTCACGCGACCGTGCCCGCACCAAAGC